>NZ_CALCDX010000217.1 GCF_937900395.1 uncultured Caulobacter sp. | reverse complement strand
GCATCGCCTGCTACAAGACCTTCATCAGCGGCCTTCTCGACCTGACCGACAATCTGGTGCACGGTGAGGTCGTACCGCCACCGGATCTGCACCGTCGCGACGGTGACGACACCTACCTCGTCGTCGCCGCCGACAAGGGGACCGCGTCGTTCTCCGACATCGCGAACGGCAAGGCGCAGGAGTACGGGTTCTGGCTCGGCGACGCCTTCGCCTCCGGTGGCTCGGTCGGCTACGACCACAAGGCCATGGGGATCACCGCGCGTGGAGCCTGGGAGTCGGTGAAGCGGCACTTCCTCGAGATGGGTGTGGACACCCAGAGCGAGGACTTCACGGTGGTCGGCATCGGGGACATGAGCGGGGACGTGTTCGGCAACGGCATGTTGCTGTCCGAGCACATCGGCCTGGTCGCGGCGTTCGACCATCGGGACGTCTTCCTCGACCCCACGCCTGACCCGGCGGTCGGTTTCCAGGAGCGCAAGCGGCTGTTCGAGTTGTCACGGTCGAGCTGGCAGGACTACAACCAGGACCTGATCAGTGCCGGCGGTGGGGTGTATTCCCGGTCCTTGAAGTCGATCCCGATCAGCAAGCAGGTTCGCAAAGCCCTCGGTCTCGAGGACTCCGTGAAGAGCATGACCCCCAACGACCTGCTCCATGCGATCCTGCAGGCGCCCGTCGATCTGCTGTGGAACGGCGGGATCGGCACCTACGTGCGAGCCAGTTCTGAGACGGACGCCGAAGTGGGGGACAAGGCCAACGACCCGATCCGCGTGACGGGAGCCCAGTTGCGCTGCAAGGTCGTGGGTGAGGGCGGCAATCTCGGCCTCACCCAGCTCGGCCGCATCGAAGCCGCTGAGAACGGTGTTCGGCTCAACACCGACGCCATCGACAACTCGGCCGGCGTCGACAGCTCCGACCACGAGGTCAACATCAAGATCCTGACCGGCATCCTGGAGCGCGGCGGCGAACTGACCCGCCCCGACCGCAACACGCTGCTGGCCTCGATGACCGACGACGTGGCCCATCACGTTCTGGAGCACAATTACGATCAGACCCTGGCCCTGACCCTGCTGGAGAGCGACGCCGTCTCGGAGGTCGACGCCCAGATCCGCTACATGGTCGACCTGGAGCACCGCGGCCGCCTGGACCGTCGCGTCGAAGGTCTGCCGACCAATACGGCGCTTCTGGAGCGCAAGGCGGCCGGCAAGGGCCTGACCCGTCCGGAGCTGGCGGTGCTGCTGGCCTATGGCAAGCTCGATCTGTTCGACGAGATCGTCGCCTCGTCGGCGCCGGACGATCCCTGGTTCGAAGCCACCCTGCAGGGCTACTTCCCCAAGGCGCTGGGCAAGTACGCCGACGCCATGCAGAAGCATCGCCTGAAGCGCGAGATCATCGCCACGGTGGTCGGCAACCAGATGGTCAACATGTGCGGCCCGACCTTCGCCAGCCGCCTGAAGGCCGCCGCCAGCTCGGATATCGCGGCCGTGGTCGTCGGCTTCACGGCCGCCCGCGAGATCCTGGGGATCGACGCCCTGTGGGATCAGGTGGGCGCGCTCGACAACAAGGCGTCCGCCGATGGCCAGACGGCGCTCTGCAAGGCCCTGGCCTACGCCCTGCGCAGCCTGAGCTTCTGGCTGGCGCGCCGGGCGTTCCGCGACAAGTCCAGCGTCAAGGCGCTGGTCGAGGCTTACGGCCCGTCGGTCGCCAAGCTGCGCGGCCAGACGCCCGCCATCCTGTCGCCGTTCGAGCAGAAGGCGGTGGCCAAGCGCGCCAAGGCCTACATTGCCGACGGCGCTCCGGACGCCCTGGCCCAGGCCGTCGCGGCGCTGCAGCCGCTGACCACCGCCGCCGATCTGGTCGATCTGGCCAACGCCTCCAGCTGGAGCGTCGAGAATGTCGCCCGCCTGTATCACCAGGTCGGCGCGGCCTTCGGCTTCGACCGCCTGCGGGCGGCGGCCGGGGCCTTCGTCGGCGGCGACAGCTTCGAGCGCCTGGCGGTCCGCCGCCTGATCGAAGACATGCTCGGCGAGCAGGCCGCGATCACCCAAACCGTCCTCAAGTTCGCCGCCAACGCTCAGGCGGGCGAGGACGAGGCGGGAACCAAGGCGGCGATCAGCTCGTGGGCCTCCCTGCGCGGCGACCTGCCGCGGACGGTCAAGCAGACGATCGAGGAGATCGAGCAGGCCGGCGGCGGCTGGACCTTCGCCAAGCTGACGATCGCCAACGCCGCCCTGCGCGAGCTTTCGGCCGCCTAACCCCGTGATTGCATCCCACGCCGGAGCGAGGCAGGCTCGCGGCGTGGGGGCTTCGCGGGGACGTCGATGACCAAGGACCGGATCGTTCTGCTGGACGCCCTGCGCGGCCTGGGCGTGCTGGGCATCCTGCTGTGCAACGCGCCGGACTTCGCCGTCCCGCCAATGCTGGCCGAGTCGGCCGCTCACTGGCCGCACGGGACCGGCGCGGCCACCCTGTCGGTCTGGGTCGTCACCCAGTGGCTGTTCCAGCGCAAGTTCGTGACCCTGTTCGCCATGCTGTTCGGCGTGTCGATTTTCCTGGTCGGCGGCGAGCGATCGGACCTGGAGCGCGGCGCGATCCTGCGCCGGCGGCTCGTCTGGATGGTCGTGTTCGGGCTGCTGCACGGCTTTCTCATCTGGTACGGCGACGTGCTGCTGAGCTACGCCCTGGCCGGCTTCGCGGTGATGCTCACGCGGTCCTGGTCGGCGCGGAAGCTGATCCGGACCGGGCTCTCGATCTGGCTTGTCGTCAGTCTGCTGGCCGTTGTCGGCCTGAGCATGGCGGCCTCCATGCCCAAAGACGCCGCCCAGCAAGCGCTGGAGACCGCCCAGGAGCTGGCGAAGGCCAGGGCGGCCGAAGTCCAGTATGGCGGGAGCTTCCTGCAGTCGCTGATCCAGAACGCCAAGGACCGCCTCGCCTTCCTGCCCGGCGAGCCGCTGATCTTCGTCATGACCTCGGCGCTGATGATGATCGGCCTGGGCGCGTTCAAGACCGGCGTCCTGACCGGCGAGGCCTCCGATCGGACCTATCGACGGCTGCTAGTCTGGGGTCTCCTCGCCTCGGCCCTGATCGGCGCGCTGTTCGTCGCCCAGGCGGCGATGGGCCTGCCGAGGGGCCTTGGCATGGTCGCGGTGGGGATCCAGTGGGCGCTGGCCCCGCCCACGACGCTGGCCTATGTCGCCCTGATGGTGTTCGCCGCCCGCTCCAAGGTCTGGTCGGCGATCCCGCGCGCCCTGGCGCCGGTCGGACGGATGGCCTTCACCAACTATCTGGCCCAGTCGCTGATCATGACCTTCATCTTCTACGGCGGTCGAGGCCTTGGCCTGCATGGCGAGGTCGATCGGCCAGGGCTGGCGGCGATCACGGTCGGGATCTGGATCGTCCAGATCCTGTGGTCGCGGTGGTGGCTGGACCGCTTCGAGATGGGGCCGCTGGAGTGGGTCTGGCGGCGCCTCTATCGCGGTCCCTCGCCGCTTCGTCGACCCGCGCTGGTCGCGGTCTAGCCGCAGGCCTTCAGGGCGTCGGTGAAATAGGCCTGAACCTGCTGGAACAGGTCCGGGCGATAGCGCGCCCTTGGGTCGTTGGCCCGATCGTCGTCGAAGGCGTGGGTGGCGTCGGGCAGGAACATCTGGTCGACGCTCAGCCCGTCGCGCGCCAGACGATCAAGGGCCAGCTTGGGCGCCTTCCAGCCGACCACCTGATCCCTTCCGGCCAGCACCGACCAGACCGGCGGCGGCGCCTGGCCCCAGCCGTGGCGGGTCGTCAGGGCCGGATAGCCAGCATAGGGATAGACCAGCAGTGCGCCCTTCACGACCGAGCGCAGCCTCGCCGGGTCGGCGTCAGACACGCGGGTGATCGCCGCGGCCCGCTCGCCCAGCGCATAGGCGTCCATGATCGTCCAGCCGCCGTGGCTCCAGCCGGCCAGGAAGAGGCGCGAGGCGTCGGCCCAGGCCTGCCCCTCCAGCCAGGCCAGCATGGCGAAGACGTCGCCCGCCCGCTGCGGGCCCCGCACCCGCAGGCCGGTGCAGACCGTCAGCTTGGCGTCGAGGCTGGAGACCCCGCGCGGCAGGAACGAGTCGACCACCACGGCCGCCCAGCCCGCCGCCACGGCGGTCTTCGCATAGACCTCGAGGAACGGCGTCTTGCCGCCGCAGCCGTGCAGGATCAGCGCCACCGGAAAGGGCCCGGGCCCTTCCGGCTTGAACACCCGGGAGTGGCGGGCGATCTGCTCGCCCCAGGCGGCGCTGTCCATGTTCACCCCATGAGGCCTCTAGTGCCTGAACACCCGCACGCCGGTGAAGGCCATGGTCAGGCCCAGCTTGTCAGCCGCCTCGATCACCTCGGCGTCGCGCATCGAGCCGCCCGGCTGGATGATCGCCGTCGCGCCCGCTTCCGCCGCCTGGATCAGGCCGTCGGCGAACGGGAAGAAGGCTTCCGAGGCGCAGGCGCACCCCCGGAGGTCCAGGCCAAAATCAGCCGCTCGAAGGGCGGCGATCCGGGCCGAGTCCTTGCGGTTCATCTGGCCGGCGCCCACGCCCAGGGTCTGGCCGGCGCGGGCGTAGACGATGGCGTTGGACTTGACGTGCTTGCCGACCGTGAAGGCGAACAGCATGTCGCGCACTTCTTCCTCGGTCGGCTGGCGCTTGGTCACGATCTTCAGGTCCGACGCTTTGATCCGCGCGTCATCACGAGATTGAACGAGGAAGCCGCCGGCCACGCTCTTGAAGGTGTCGCCGGTCGACAGCGGATCGGGCAGGCCGCCGGTGACCAGCAGGCGCAGGTTCTTCTTGGCGGCGAAGACGGCCACGGCGTCCTCGTCGGCCTCGGGGGCGATCACCACCTCGGTGAAGATCTCGACCATGGCCTCGGCCGCCTCGCGGGTCAGCCGCGAATTGACCGCCACGATGCCGCCGAAGGCCGAGGTCGGGTCGCAGGCGAGCGCCCGCTCATAGGCCTCGCGCTGGGTCGCGCCGACCGCCACGCCGCACGGATTGGCGTGCTTGATGATCGCCACCGCCGGGCCCTGGGCCGGGTCGAACTCGGCGATCAGCTCGAAGGCCGCGTCGGTGTCGTTGATGTTGTTGTAGGAAAGCTCCTTGCCCTGCAGCTGCTTGGCCGTGGCCACGCCCGGGCGCGGGTTGGGGAACGTATAGAAGGCCGCCTTCTGGTGCGGGTTCTCGCCATAGCGCATGGTCTGGCGCAGCTCGCCGGCGATCGACTTGCGGGCCGGGAAGTCCTGGCCGAGCGCCTGGGCGAACCAGGCCGAGATCGCCGCGTCATAGGCCGCCGTGCGGGCGTAGGCGCGGGCCGCCAGGGTCTGGCGCAGCGCCAGGGTCGTCCCGCCGGCCTTCAGGGCCTCCAGCACGTCGGCCAGATCGCTCGGATCGGTGCAGACGGCGACATAACCGTGGTTCTTCGCCGCCGAGCGGATCATGGCTGGGCCGCCGATGTCGATATTCTCGACGCACTCGGCGTAGGACCCGCCCTTCGCGACGGTCGCCTCGAACGGATAGAGATTCACGTACAGGATATCGATGCCGCCGATGCCGTGATCGGCCATGGCTCGCGCATGTTCGGGAGCATCCCGAACGCCGAGAAGCCCGCCGTGCACCACCGGGTGCAGGGTCTTCACGCGGCCGTCCATCATCTCGGGGAAGCCGGTCAAGTCCGAGACGTCCTTGACCGGGATTCCGGCCGCGGCGATCGCGGCCTTGGTGCCGCCGGTCGAGACCAGCTCGACCCCGGCCTCGTGCAGCGTCTTGGCGGCCTCGACCAGGCCGGTCTTGTCGGAGACCGACAGCAGGGCGCGCGCAGGCGCGACGAGATCGGGGGCGGACGGATAGTCGGGGGCGGCGGGCACGGCGGACTCCAGGTTTCGTGGTCGGAAATGGGAGCCCAGGCGCGCGGCTTATGCGTATCGAGCTCCCCGGTGGTCGCCCACCTTCAACGCCAGTCACTCGAACGGGGCGGAAAATACGGGGGCGAGCGGGGGAGTCAATGCGGCGACCTCTGAAGCCCCCTTCCCCTTGATGGGGAAGGGCCGGGGATGGGGTGACTGGTGAGGTGGCGGCGGTGCGCGGCCTTGACCGCTGGAGATCACCCCACCCCTACCCCTCCCCATCCGCCAACGGAGGGGACGTGATTGTTCGGCTTCACGCGGCTGGCCGCTGAAGGTGACGGGGAGGCGACGGAGCGGCCGAGCGAACCCGGAGACCGTAAGGTTTGATTTGCGTTTCGGCTCGACCGTCCGCTCCGCCAGGCTGTTCTTGCCCGTGAGGATGGGGGGCGTGAGCGTGTTTC
>NZ_CALCDX010000216.1 GCF_937900395.1 uncultured Caulobacter sp. | reverse complement strand
CGGTACCGCGCCGAGCTCATGGCGCTCGACCCGGTGCGCCGCGCTCAGCTCCTCCACGGCGACTGGTCGGTCAAGCCCGCCGCGGGGCTCTACTTCAAGCGCCTCTGGGTTCGCCTCGTCGATGCCGTCCCGGTCAACGTCCGGTGGCGCGTTCGGTATTGGGATCTCGCAGCCGGCGGCGATTGGGCCGTGGGCGTTCGGATGTCCGTCACCGAGGACGGCGTGTTCGTCGTCGAGCACGTCGTCAGGCTCGTCGGCACTCCCGGCGAGGTGCGAGCCGCCGTCGAGCACACGGCGAACTTCGACGGCGCCGACGTCCCGATCGTCGTCGAACAGGATCCAGGACAGGCGGGCAAAGACCAGATCTTCAGCTACGCGGTGTTCCTCGGCGAGAAGGGCTTCGCGGTCTACGGGCGACCGAAGCGCACGAACAAGATCACCGCCTTCGGGCCCTTCAGCGCGCAGGCGCAGGTGCACAACGTCCTCGTCGTGCGCGGCGCCTGGAACGGCTATCGTTGGGGTGTGGGCATGCCGCCCCTGCGAGGCCATCATGAGGATCACCAAGGTCGAGACGTTCCTGGTCCGTTGGGGCGACATCGCTCGTCCGGTCGACGCCGCCTTCGGCTCGGCGACCGCCGTCGTCGCCATCCACGCCGACGCCAACTCCAAGTTCGTGGCGGGCGAGAATTGGCACTCGGACCTCACCTGCGACCCCGAGCCGCCCCTGGGCAGCATCCTCTACATGAAGGTCCTCCCGGACGACGGCGGCGACACCTGCTTCGCCAGCATGTACTGGGCCTATGAGACCCTGTCGGACAAGATGAAAGCCTATCTGGAGGGGCTGTCGGCGGTGCACGACGCCAATCCCGTCTACAAGGCGATCTTTCCGGATATCGACCGCAAGTATAACTGCTCGACCCACCCGATCGTGCGGACCCATCCGGTCACGGGTCGCAAGAGCCTGTTCGTCAACCCGTCCTACACGACGCATATCGTCGGCCTGCCCAAGGCCGAGAGCGCGGCGATCCTGGGCTATCTCTATCAGCACGCCAGCAATCCCGACTTCCAGGTGCGCTTCCGCTGGCGGCCGAACTCGGTGGCGCTCTGGGACAACCGCTGCACCTGGCATCAGGCGATTTGGGACTACTTCCCCGACACCCGCACGGGCTTCCGTGTAACGGTCGCTGGCGATAAGCCGTTCTGACGCGCCCACGCGAAAAGCGCCGCCGTGAGAAACGGCGGCGCTGGCTGTTTGGTGAAACGCCGCGCCCCGACGCGGCGTCTTGCTATTCGCGGCTGAAGTCCGCCGGGATCTGGGGATCCGGCCCGGCCTTACCCCACAGCACGATCTCGTTGCCCCACGGGTCGCGGAAGGCGTGGTTGTAACCGTTGAATTCCTTCCAGTAGTGGTTCCGCCACAGGATCGCGGCGCCCAGGCTTTCGGCCGTCCCCAGGATGCGCTCGGCGCTGTCGTCATCGCCGATCAGCACCCAGACGCGTGGCTTGCGCCCCTCGGTGCTTAGCGTCCGCGGCTCGACTCCTTCCGGCTCCGGATGGGGGCGGGCGTTGGCCGCCCTGAAGATGCCAAGGTGCAGGTTGCCGATCTCGCTGTCGGTTCCGTCGGGCTTCTTGAAGAAGCCGCCCGGCACCATGCGGTGGTAGACGCCTTCGGGGCGGGCGTCGTTCTGCCAGCCGAACACCTGAGCGTAGAAGTCGCCGGCGGCGGACGGGTCGTCGGAGGCCAGGTCGACGAAGATGAGGGTGTTGGTCACTGAAAAGCTCGCGTTTCGGGTTAATCCTTGAAGCCGATGGAGAGGCTGAGCGCCTTCCAGGTCTCGATATCGGCGGTCAGGCCCTGGGCGGCGTAGCCGGCGTATTTGAGAGCGTCCTCGCCCAGCAGCAGGTGCATCGGCGGATCGGGGACGTCGGCGATCGCCAGGATGGCCTGGGCCGCCTTGGCCGGATCGCCCGGCTCGTGGCCGGCGTGGTCGGCCATGATCCGCTCGGCGTCGCGCGCCAGCCCGTCATAGTCCGGCATCTTGGCGGCGACGATCGCCTTCGAGCCGGCGGCGAAGCCGGTTCTGAGGCCGCCTGGCGCGACATTGACCACCTTGATCCCCAGCTCGGCCACTTCCTGGGCCAGGCTCTGGGTCAAGGCCTCCAGCGCCCACTTGCTGGCGCAATAGACGCCGGTGCCGACCCAGACCGCCAGGCCCGAGACCGAGGTGATGTTGATGATCCGGCCGTCGCGGCGGGCCCGCATGGCGGGCAGGGCGGCCTTCAGGATCGCCAGGGGCGCGAAGACGTTGGTCTCGAACTGGGCCCGAACCTCGTCGAGCGAGGCCTCCTCGACCGCGCCCACCAGACCGTAGCCGGCGTTGTTGACCAGGACGTCGATCCTGCCCGTCACCCGCTCTGCCTCGGCCACCGCCGCGTTCACGGCGGCCGTGTCGGTGACGTCGAGGATCAGGGGATAGCCGCCAACGGCCGCGAAGGCGGCTGCCGCCTCGGGCTTGCGCACCGTTCCGATCGCCAGGTCGCCCCGGGCGATCGCGGCCAGGGCGATCTCGCGACCCAGGCCGCCCGATACGCCGGTGATGAACCAGGTCTTGGACATGGGGCGCTCAGTACGGCTTGTCGCCCCTGACCCAGAGCCGATGCATGGTCCGGAAGTACTTGGTGTCGTCGTACAGCGTGCCGGTGTGCAGGGTGCAGCGGTTGTCCCACATCAGGAGGTCGCCGACCCGCCACTTGTGGCGATAGACGAACTGCTCCTGAGTCATGAATTCGACCAGCTCGTCCAGCAGCGCCAGACCCGCGGGACCGGGCATGCCGATAACTTCAGTAACGGTCCCCGTAGAAGGCCACAGCGCCTTGCGGCCGTCCGCCGGATGCGTGCGGATCAACGGGTGCTCGACGTCGGGATTGGCCGCTTCCATTTCGGGCGAGAGCATCTGCTGTTCGCCGAAGGCTCGCGTCGCCATGAAATGCTTGTAGCTATGGTGCAGCTTCAGGCCTTCCAGCAGCGCCTGCTTTTCGGCGGGCAGGGCGTTCCAAGCGGCGCAGCCGTCGGCCAGCAGGGTGTCTGAGCCCTCATCCGGCACCTCCACCGCATAGAGCATGGTCAGCATGACCGGCTCGGGCTTGTAGCTGTAATCGGTGTGCCAACCGACGCCGTCGTTGTGCGCGCCGACCGGCTTGCCGTCCACCACCCGGTTCGAGAGGATAAAGATCTTCGGATAACCGGGCAGCGTGAAGCGGGTCTGGGTGTGATCCTCGGGCTCGCCGAACCGGCCGATGAAGCGCATGAGATCGTCGGGAGTCATCTTCTGGTCCCGGACGGCGATCGCGCCGTGACGGTGGAAGGTGTCGACGACCTGGTCCAGGACCGCGTCGGAGGCCGAGGCTAGGTCGAGCCCCGAAATCTCGGCCCCAAAGCCGGCCTTCAGGTCCTTGATGGCGATGTCGGCGGCGAGCGTCATGGCGTCCCTCGGCTAGAATTCGAGGCGAGCCTATGCGGCCGTGAGCCGCCGGTCTTGCTCCATCGCGCCTCATGGCTTTCCGGTGGTCCGTGTGGATGACTGCGGCTTGGGCGCCGCGGGGCGGCCTCGGGCGCCCATCGCCCGCAAAGGCGGCGTTGGCGGGACGGTCGAGGTTCGATGACCAAGTCTTCGTGCGCGCTGAGGCAAGACCTCGCCAGGATGCGGTTCTAGCGTGACGGTCGACATCCGCCATTCCAGAGCGCTTCACGATGAGCCTGCGCCCGCCGAACGGACTCTTCAGCGACGCCTTCTTCGACGGGCTCTCGCGCTCGATGCAGGGCGTGGAGACCGCCGAGACCCTGCCGCCCGCCTGCTATACCGACCCGGACTTCTACGAGTTCGAGAAGGAGGCGCTGTTCAACCACGAATGGCTCTGCGTGGGGCGCGTCGACTGGGTCAAGGAGCCGGGCGACTACTTCACCACACGCATCATCGGCGAGCCGATCATCGTCACGCGCAATCGCGACAACGAGATCAAGGCGATGTCAGCGGTCTGCCAACATCGCGCCATGCTCGTGGCCGAGGGCCGGGGCAATACGCGGGGCTTCGTCTGCCCCTACCATCACTGGGTTTATTCGCTGAACGGCGACCTGGTGAACGCGCCGGCCATGGAGCGCACCTGCGATTTTGACAAGAAGGCGATCAAGCTTCCGACCTTCAAGGTCGAGATCTGGCTGGGCTTCATCTTCATCAACTTCGACGCCGAGGCGCCGCCTCTGGCGCCCCGCCTGTCCGCTGTGGAGGCGGCGGTCCAGAGCTACGACCTTTCGAACGCTGACGGCCTGTCGCCGCCCATGACCGGCCAGTTCGCCTGGAACTGGAAGGTGATGTTCGAGAACAACAACGACGGCTACCACGCCAGCAAGCTGCATCGCGGGCCGCTGCACGATTTCATTCCCAGCGAGCTGTGCAGCTTTCCGGAGGCGGGCGAGGGCGATGCGGGCTTCCTGCGCTACAACGGCACGCTCCACGCCGACGCCAGCTTCAATCCGACCCAGAAGGCGGTGCTTCCGATCTTTCCGGAGCTGACGGACGAGGACCGCAACCGCGCGACCTTCGCCAACATTCCGCCGACGCTGTCCCTGGTGATGACCAGCGACATGGTCATCTACCTGATCCTCCGGCCCACGGGTCCCGAGACGATGGAGCAGGACACCGGCGTGCTGGTCGCTCCGGGCGCGCCCGAGAGCGCCGGCTTCGAGGAGCGCCTCGAGATGATCATGACCTCGGCCGGCAAGATCATCGCTCAAGACATGCATGTCGATGAACTGGTGCAGCAAGGGCTGCGGTCGCGCTTCGCCATCCGGGGTCGTTACTCCTGGCAGGAGGGAGCCCAGGTCCAGTTCAATCGCTGGCTGACCCCTCGCTATCAGCAGGCCTGGGCGCGGATGAAGGGGGGCGGCGCGCCGTCGCCCGCCAACGAGGATGCCGCCGCATGAGCCGGCTGCCCGTCATCTTCTTCGGTCACGGCAGCCCGATGATCGCGCTCGAGACCAACGACACCACGCGAGCCTGGAAGGGCATGGGCGAGGCCGTCGGCAAGCCTAAGGCCATTCTCTGCGTCTCCGCGCACTGGCTGACGCGCGGGATCGCCGTCACGGCGATGACCCGGCCGAGGACCATCCACGACTTCGGAGCTTCCTTCCCGAAAGCCTTGTTCGACAAGCAGTATCCGGCTCCGGGCTCGCCTGAACTGGCGGCGCGCGTGCGCGATGTCCTTTCGCCGACGCCCGTGGCTCTAGACGAGCAGGGCTGGGGCCTGGATCACGGAACCTGGTCGGTGCTGTGCAAGGCCTTCCCGGACGCGGACGTTCCGGTCGTCCAGCTCAGCATGGACGCCACCAAGCCCCCGGCCTGGCACTTCGAGATCGGCCAGCGCCTTGCGCCGCTGCGCGACGAGGGCGTGCTGATCGTCGGCACTGGCAACATCGTCCACAACCTGCCGGCCATGGACTGGGGCGACCGCGACTGCGCGCCCTACGACTGGTCCAAGCGCTTCAACGACTACATCAAGACTGCGATCGTCGAGGACGCGCCGCAGCGCGCCATCGACTTCGAGAGCCAGGGCCAGGACGCGCGGCGCTCGGTCCCCACGCCGGACCATTACTGGCCGCTCCTCTACGTGCTGGGCGCGCGCCTGCCTGGCGACGCGCCCACCTTCGCGCCCGACCACATCGAGCACGGCTCGCTGAGCATGACCTCGGTCACGCTCGCGCCCGTGGCCGCCAGCGCCTGACCCGGAGATCCCGATGCCCTTCATCTGCGAACCTGGCCAGACCCGCGCCGACATCGTCCCTGGCGCGCTGCACTGCCTGCCCGCCACCCCGGAGACGATCCACTGGGGCTACTTCGATCCATCGATCAAGCCGGCCTTGCGGATCAAGAGCGGCGACCTCGTCCGCGCCGAGGCCATCACCCACCACGCTGGAGACGCTCCGGACTTGATGATGGACGACGGCGTGACCCGGATCTTCAAGGAGGTCCCGGAGAACGACCGCAATCCCGGCGTCCACATCATGACCGGGCCGATCTATGTCGAGGACGCCAAGCCCGGCGACGTGCTGGAAGTCCGCTACCTGCGCATGGTCCCGCGGAACAACTACGGCTCCAACCTCGCGGCCAACTGGGGCTATCTCTACAAGGAGTTCGGCGAGAAGGAGCGGGTGACGATCTACGAACTGGATCCGAACACCAACACCGCCAGCGCGCTCTACGCCTACGACTTCGAGGGTAAGTATCTGATCCCGGGTACGATCACCCATTGCCCCGAATGCGACCGGCAGCCGGCCCTCAAGGGTGTGCGTATTCCCGCTCGGCCGCACCTGGGGACGGCCGGTGTCGCCCCGGCGGTCGACGGTCGCGTTAGCACCATTCCACCGGGTGAGCACGGCGGCAACATCGACAACTGGCGCATCGGGGCCGGGGCGACGATGTACTACACCGTGCAGGTCGAGGGGGGGCTGTTCTCGATCGGCGACCCCCACGTCAGTCAGGGCGACGGCGAGCTGTCGGGCACGGCCATCGAGAGCTCGTTGAACGTCTTGATGCAGATCGTCCTGCGCAAGGATATCCAGACCCCCGGCCCTCTGCTGGAAACGCCAAAGTGGTGGATTGTTCATGGCTTCAATGAAGACCTGAACCTCGCCATGCGCGACGCCTCGACCAAGATGCTGAGCCTGCTCAGCGACCAGGTCGGACTGTCGAAGAATGACGCCTATTCGCTGATGAGCGTGGCGGCGGATTTCGGCGTCACGCAGGTCGTCGACGGCACCCAGGGCTGCCACGTCCGGATTCCCCGCGACATCTTCCCCAAGCTCAAGGAATAGGTCGATGAAGGCTTGGTCGTTCAGCACCGAAAGCCACCCGCGCGGCGAACGGGCCGAGGCTTGGCGCGACGCGATGGGACGTCTCGGCCTGCCGATCGAGGGGCTGTCGGCCGGCGAGCCGGCCGCGGCCTCGGTGATCTGCCTGACCTCGCCCCTGGGCATCGAGTTCGCCCTGGTCGAAGCCGGCGCTCAGACGATTTCGGGCCGACTGTCGGGGCAGCCCGCCGCCGTGTGGCTGGCGGTGTTGCTGCACGGCGAAGCCACCCTGGTGACCGACGATCTGGCGGTGGGCGTGTCCACCGGCGACATCGCCTTCGGCCCTACGGGGCAGGCGGCGGCTCTTCGCCTCGACACCCGTTCGCGGCTGCTCTTCGTCCGCGCGCCTCGCGTGGCCCTGGATCACCGCCTGATCAAGCCTTTCAACCTGCGGGTGGGCTGGCTGGAGGGATCCAAGGGCGTGCCCCGCATCCTGTCCGACCTGTTGCGGGGCACGGCCGAGGAGTTGGAGAACTTGTCGGTCGATCAGTTGCGGCCGGTCGACCTGGCTTTGACGGAATTCTTGGCTCAGTGCCTGCTGGAACGGGGCGCGGCCACGTCTGACGCTCTGGATCTCTCGACCCCGACCGCGCATCTGCAGCGCCTCTGCCAGACCATTGAGACCCTGCTGCCGGATCCGGACTTGTCGCTCCGTCGCGTGGCGGACGAGGAGGGCGTCTCGCCGCGCTACGTGCAGAAGCTGTTTGCTTCAGCGAACGAGACCTTCAGCCACTATTTGCGCTCGCGTCGCCTGGAGCGCTGTCGGATCGACCTGGCCAGTCCGCAGCACGCTCGGCTATCAATCTCGGAGATTTGTTTCCGCTGGGGGTTCAACGGCTCGGCGCATTTTAGCAGAGCGTTCCGTGAACAGTACGGGCGATCGCCGCGTGAATTCAGGAACGCCTGCGAAGCCGAGATGTCCCGAGATTTTAAACCCGCTCTGGCGCTAAAGCCGGCGCCTGGGGTTCCCAGCATGAGCTCACTGAACGCTTAGCGTGAGCGGCCCGGCCGCGCTGGCGGAGGTCAGTAACCCGGATCAAATCGGCGGCTTCGCCGATGCGGCGAGCCGTCTATCGCGGCGAGAGGATCTGGCCCAGTCGGTCGGGGGCGTTCTCGAGGCGTCTCAAGGCCGGATACCTCGGACCAAGGTGGTAGGGAACCCGAACCAGGCGAACGCGGTCGTCGGCCTTGACGCTCAGCGATATGGGCGCAGCGCCTGGCTTCGCGGCGGCGACGATCGCTCTCTTCAAGGCCTCGGCGGAATAGGGCTTTCCGGCCACCTTGACGATCTGGGAGCCGGCGATGACGCCGGCCTTGAAGAGCGGTCCACCCCAAAGCGCCTCCTTGACCGCGCCATCCCAGCCGATCTCCGCGCCCAGCGAGAAGGTCAGCAGGCTGGCCTCGGCGTCCCTCTCATAGGCGGCGACGTAGGCGGAGGGGCGCGGCTCGAACACAAGACCCCAGCCCGAACGGATCAGGCCGTCGAGCGGCGCGCGATCATGAGCGTCGAGGCGGGCGTCTAGAAAGCTGGCCCAGTCGTAGGGCGCGACCGCGTTCAGGGCGGCGACGACATCCTCGAAGACATAGGTCGAAACGCTCATCTCCCCGTCGTCCACGCCGAAAAAGGCGCGGGCGAAATCGTCCAGCGACCGCGTGCCGTTCGTGCGTTCACGGATGAGGGTGTCGATGTCCAGCCAGAGCAACTGGCCTTCTTCGTAGTAGTCGAGCGACCGCAGCCAACTGGTGGAGCCCGTGCCGCCGGCGGAGTTCATGATGTAGGCGTTGGTCGTGTCCCTCAGGCTGCGCCAGCTGCGTCCTGGCGTAGCTTGGGCGTTGGCGGCGATCAGCGCCAGGCGCTGGCGCATCTGCTCAGGCGAATAGAGACCCGATCGCGTCGCCAGCGTGTCGCCATAGTATTCGGTCAGACCCTCATAGACCCAGAGCAGGCTGTTGCGCATCGGCGTCGTGTAGTCAGGCGTCCAGAGATCGGCCGGACGCCGGTGCTTGCCATTCCAGGCGTGGACATATTCGTGGGCCAGGATGTCACGACCGCTGAATGCGCTGTCCCAAGCCGTGAAGTAGCCCGGCGAGTTGTAGCCGTTCTCGCTGGATCTTTGATGCTCGGCGCCGAGATAGCCGACCGCCGGGTTAAGGCTCAGCAGGAAATCGTAGTGATCGAAGTTCCGCGCGCCGCCGAACAGCTTGTCGGCCTGCCGGACGAGCCGTCGATGGACCTCGATCTGGGCGGGGGTCGCTTTCAGGTCCTTGGGCGCGTCGGCGAACACGTTCAGGCGGACGGGTCTCGGCGATCCGGGATCGAGGTCGAAGCTGGCCTTATGGCGACCGGCGTACACCGGAGAGTCCATCAAGGTTTCGAAGCTGGTCTCGGAAAAGCGCGTCGTGGTCCCGGTCGTCACGGGGCCATCCAGCGCGGCGGCCAAGCTCCAGCCTTGGGGGATCGTCAGGCTTGGTCGGACACGGATGCGGCTCACCTCATGGCCGGCCGGATAGAGAGCGACGGCGGTCCACTTCAACAGCACCAGATTCGGCGTGACGGCGATCCGCACCGGGCCGCCAGGCTGGGCCGTGGGCTGCTCTAGTCGGACGGTCAGCGCTCGGACGCCCGCCGGAACGTCGACGTGAAAGGCGGTCATCTCGACCGGATCGCGTCGCCATTCCAGGCGGCGGCCATCGTCGGCCGTGATCGTGAAGCCGCTCATCAGCACGATCTGGGCGCTGGGCGAATGCTCGCCCGGAATCCATTTTGGCAGCGAGAGCACCATCGGACCCGGTGCGACGGGGATGGTTTCGGTGACCCGGAAAACCTTCCGCGTCGTGTCGCTGACGTCGACCTTCAGATCGATGACGCCGGGATAGTCGATGGCCTTCGCCACGGGAATCGGCGGTGTGGCCGGTGCGGGCTTCGGCTCGGCCAGCGCCATGGACGCAGACAAGGCCAGGCCCACGACCAAAAGGAGCTTCGGCGTCATGCGGATCTCCCGCGCAAAGGGGCGGAGCGGCCGTCAATCCGACCGCTCCGGATCTTGCCTCACAGACCGCTGGAGCCGCCGAACTTGTGGGTCAGCTGCAGATAGTAGCTGCGGCCAGTCGCCGAGAACCACGAGGTGTCATAGTACGGATAGCCCGAATAGGTGGGGTCGCGCGGCGGATCCTTGTCGAGGAGGTTGTCCACGGCGAGGCTCAAACGGGTGCGGTCGTTGATCTCGTACTGGACCGTGCCGTTGAGCATGTAGGTCGCCTTGGTCCAGCCATCCTCGTTGTAGTTGGGGATTCGATCCAGGCGCTGGCCGTGAAGGCCGACGCTGAGGCCGTCGAGCCTCCAGTTGACCGACGCGCTCGTCTTGGTGCGCGGGATGACATAGCCGCTGTCGAAGGCCAGCTGGTTCTCGATGGGATCGCCCGGATACTGGCGGCTGGTGTGATTGTGCACCCAGGTGTGGGCGACGCTGAAGTCGAACACCCCCAGCGCGCTGGTCGGCCAACGATAGTGGGCGGCGACATCGATGCCGGTGGTGCGCTCGGTGGCCACGTTGATCGGATTGATCGTGACGCTGCTGATCGCGCCCGGATTGATCGCGGCCGTCAGCGGATTGCGCTTCACGCGCGCCAAAGCGTCGACGCAGGTCGGCGAGGCGATGTTGACGGCCGTGCCCGCCGAGGTCTTGCCGATCCGGCAATCGGCTTCCTGGCGCAGGACGCTGTCCAGGCTCATGTCCAGCACCGCGTTGTCCAGCTGGACGCGGAAATAGTCCACGGAGATGTCGAAGTTACGGACAGGGGACCAGACCGCGCCGTAATTGAACGACTTGGAGGTCTCGGGCTTCAGCTTGGCGTTGCCCAACCGGACCTTGACCAAACCTTCGTCGGCATAGCTGCAGTCGCCGATATCTTCGCCCGGCTCTTCGGTGCGGCAGCGGTAGTAGTCCGTGCCCGAGGGGTGGCTGATGCCTTCCTTGGCGAACACATAGTGCAGGTCCGGAGCGCGGAAACCGGTTCCATAGGCGGCCCGCAGCAGCAATGTCTTCACCGGCCGCCATTCGAGGCCGCCGTTGTAGGTAAACTTGTCGATCGTATTGCCGCCGTACTTGTAGCTGTCGTAGCGGCCGGCGGTGGACAGCTCGACGCTGCTCAGCAGTGGGGCGCGGAACTCGTAGCCGGCGCCCCAGTGGTCGCGAGAGCCCGAACCATCGGCGTCCCGCAAGCCATAGTAGTAGTTCACGGTCGCCAGCGGGTCGAGGCCCAGCTTGTAGGACTGGTGGCCATATTCGGCGACCGCGGCGAAGCCGACCGGGCCCGCGGGCAGGCGGAAGAGTTCAGCCTGGTTGACTTGGAACGAGACGCCTTGCTGCCGTGCGACGGGCTTGTAGGTCGTGCGCGCGGTAATCGAGTCGAACTCGGCGGTGGTCAGGGGCTTGTAGAGACGCGCCGGATCGGCGTTGAAGATCGGATAACCGCTGTCGGCGTCGACGCCCAGTTGCGTTCCCAGGAAGAGCGCGGTGGCCTTTGACGTGACGACCTTGGGCCAGCTGATCGACGAACGGTATTGGCTGAAGTTGTAGAAGGCTTCGTAGTCCCAGCCGTCGCCCAGCGAACCCTTCACGCCCGGCGTGATGCTGAAGGTCTTGGAGACGTTCTTGATGAAGCCCTTGCTCAGCCCGCCCATTTCCTCAGGCGTAAAGTTGCGGTGCCAGAGATCAAGCGCGCCAGTGAACTGGTTATAGAAGATCCCGTCCTCACTGCCGTTGGCGTCCTGATACTCCCAGTTCAGCACGTCCTGGAATTGCCGCGTGCGGCTATAGCCAGCGGAGATGTCGGCAAAGAACGAGAGGGTGTCGCGGGGCGCGTAGTTCAGCGAAGCGACAACATTGGCGCTCTTGCGCTCGCTGACGATCGTGCCGTAGCCGATCGAGCTGTAGCTGCCGCAGTAGTAGCCGGGACCATAGTCGTCCAGGTCCGCGTCATAGGCGCCCCAGCCAGGGCGGCTGGCGTACTCGATGGAGCCGCCGTTTAGCTTCGAGAGCGCCTTACAGGTGTTCGCGCCTGGATCGACATAGATGTCCTCCGATGGATCCATCCGCAGGAAATCGCGGCGCGCGATGGCGGTGCGGGCGCTGGGGCTATCCTTGGTGCTGTCCTGAATGTCCCGGTCATACGCCCAGATCGGGCGCTGATTGACGAACTCGCCGCCAATCACCAGGTCGAAGTCGCCTTTCGAATAGCCGCTGGAGACGTTCAAGCGTTGGCTGGCTCCGCCGCCATGCTCGTATCCGCCGATGGTCAGGTCGACCGTTGTCCCATCGACCTTTTTCTTGAGGTTGAAGTTCACGACCCCAGAAATGGCGTCCGAACCATAGACGGCCGACGCGCTGCCGCTCAGCACCTCGATCCGGTCGATCATGCCCAGCGGGATCGACGAGGTGTCCGTGAAGGCGCTCTTGCCGTTGTAGGGCAGGGGGAAGTCGGCGATGCGGCGGCCGTTCACCAGCACCAGCGTGTGGTTAGGGCCTAGGCCTCGGAGGTCGACCTGCTGGGCGCCAGGGGTCCAGTCCATGCCGCTGGACGATTGCTGGGTCTGAGTCTCGCCGCCGTTCTGGGTCAGCGAGCGCATGACGTCCGGGACGCTGTTGAAGCCGGAAGCCCTGATGCTCTCGCTGGTGACGACCGTGACGGGAGCAGGGCCTTCGGTTGCCGCGCGGGGAATGCGGGAGCCCGTGATCACCAGCGCCTCGACCGCGTCGTCGTTGGCGCCCGGGGCCTGCGTCGTCTGCGCGGCCGCTGGGCCGACAATCAGAAGACCTGTCGCGCCGGCCAGCGCGCTGGCCCGAAGAAGATGAACCTTCATCGTATCCCCCTCTGTTCGCGCCGACGATCCTGTCCTGGGCGCTCGCAACCTCGGCATTGTTCGAGATTGAGCTCATTTGGATCGCGGCTTTTCCAGATTGGAAGCTGGAAATGACAGATTGTCAAAATTTATGGACAGATTGCGTTCAGCGTGCAGCAATTTGAAAGTCGCGCCTCGATGCTGGGCGATATGACTTTCTTGGCCGCGGAGCGCGTTCTGGCGCCTCGTTAAAAGTCGTCCGGCGACTAGGCTCCGCATGAATGGAGGAAGCCCGATGGTTCGATTTGCGTCCGCCGTGGCGTTGGCCGCGCTACTGATGAGCGCTAGCGTCGCGCGGGCGGAGACGGCGGCGGGGCCCGACGCCGTTGGGCCTGGCTACGAATATTATGCGATCGGCGATGTGAACGCCCCGACGCCGGGCAAGACCGGACCCTTGCTGGGCCTGTTCGGCGGCGGCGACTGGCCGGTCGAAGCGTTTCGGACCTTCGTGAAGCAGTCGGGCGGCGGCCACATCGTCGTGCTGCGCGCCCGCGGCGGCCGCGAACTGCAGGACGAGATCTACAAGGATGTCGGCGGCGCGGTCTCGGTCGAGACCCTGGTGATCCACAACGAAGACGCCGGCGACGATCCCAAGCTGCTGGCGATCATCGCCCGCGCCGACGGCATTTTCTTCGGCGGCGGCGACCAGAGCAATTATGTGCGCGCTTGGAAGGGCACGGCGCTGAACAAGGCGCTGGACGCCCACGTCAAGGCGGGCAAGCCGATCGGCGGCACCAGCGCGGGCCTCGCGGTCCTGGGCGGCTATGTCTACGGCTGCCTCGACTCCATCAGCCTGACATCGCCCGACGCGCTGAAGAACCCGACGGGGCCCAGCGTCACGCTCGTGCGCGATTTCCTGCACCTGCCGTACCTATCGAAGGTCATTACCGACACCCACTTCGACAAGCGCGATCGCCAGGGGCGGCTCATCACTTTCGTGGGGCGGCTGGCCCAGGAAGAGAACGACACGACGATCACGGGCCTCGGCGTCGATGAGGCCGGGGCGATGCTGATCGACGCCGAGGGGGTCGGTCGCTACTACGGCCCCGGCCACGCTTGGCTGGTGCGTCCGATGAAGAAGCCGGCGACGATCATCGCCGGCCAGCCGTTGACCTATGCCGCGTTCCCGATCGTGGGGCTCGGGCCGAAAAGCACCCTCGACTTCAAGACTTTCCAGGTGACCAATCCCGATTTCACCATCACCGCGAGGGTCGACAAGGGCGTGCTGATCCGCAGCGACCGTCAGAACAAGTCCAATGCGCGTTAGGATCAAGATGATGTCCCACACCCTCAGTCGTTTTGCGCTCGTCGCGCTTTCGGCCCTTCTGTTGGCCGCGCCCGCGACGGCGGCTGAGACGGCGTCTCAATGGTCCCTGGCGGTCCACGGCGGGGCGGGCGTGCTCGAACGCGGAGAGCTGACGCCCGAGAAGGACAAGGCCTACCGCGCTGGACTGAACGCGGCGCTGGAGGCGGGCGCGAAGGTTCTGAAGGCGGGCGGTTCCAGCCTCGACGCGGTCGAGGCCGCTGTCCGGGTGCTGGAGGACAATCCCCTGTTCAATGCCGGCAAGGGCGCGGTCTTCACGGCCGAGGGGCGCAACGAGCTAGACGCGGCGATCATGGACGGCGCGACCTTGAAAGCTGGCGCCGTCGCGGGCGCCACGCGGACGCGCAATCCGATCAGTCTGGCGCGCGCGGTCATGGAGAAGTCTCCCCACGTGCTGCTGGCCCGCGAAGGCGCTGACCAGTTCTCCAAGGAGATGGGTCTGGAACAGGCGCCGCCCGAGTATTTCTATACCGAGGAGCGCTGGAAGCAGTTGCTGGCCTGGCGCAAGGATCATCACGCCGCGTTGGACCCTACCCACCTGTTCGGCACGGTCGGCGCGGTCGCTCTGGATCAGGCCGGCCACGTCGCCGCCGCGACCTCGACCGGCGGCATGACGGGCAAGCGCTGGGGGCGCATCGGCGACAGCCCCATCATCGGCGCGGGAACCTACGCGCGAGACGGAGTCTGTGCGGTCTCGGCCACTGGCTCGGGCGAGTACTTCATCCGGGAAAGCGCCGCGCGTCAGGTCTGCGATCGCGTGGCGTGGAAAGGGGAGGCGATCCAGCAGGCGGCCGACGGGGCCATGGCCTCGATCACCAAGATCGGCGGCGACGGCGGACTGATCGCCATCGACGGCCAGGGGCGCGTGGCGTTCGGCATGAACGATCTTGGCATGTATCGTGGTGCGATTTCCTCCGCGGCCCCCACGCCGCGCACGGCGATCTACGCCGATGAGCCTTCACCGCGTTGATCTGAATCGCCAACTGGGGGAGCGGGCGTGA
The DNA here is from genome assembly GCF_937900395.1 of uncultured Caulobacter sp. Classification (GTDB taxonomy): domain Bacteria; phylum Pseudomonadota; class Alphaproteobacteria; order Caulobacterales; family Caulobacteraceae; genus Caulobacter. The sequence goes on along the minus strand of NZ_CALCDX010000216.1, from coordinate 132,343 downwards.
CGAAATCGGATGACCGAGGACTGAACGACCTGGACCGGCGCCTGCTGGCCCTGCTGAGGGAGGACTCCCGACAGCCGGTGACCAAGCTGGCCAGCGATCTCGGGCTGTCCCGCGCCAATGTCTACGCTCGCCTCAGCCGGCTGGAGGAGGAGGGGGTGATCGGCGGCTATACCGTCAGGTTGGGTGAGGCCTACGATCGGCGGCTGATCCGCGCCCAGGTGATGATCAAGGCCTTGCTGAAACACGCGAAGGCGATCGAGGAGGCCTTGGCTCGGATGCCCGGGCTTTCGGCGTTGCACGCAATCAGCGGCGAATACGACCTGATCGCGGTCGTGGAGGCCGAGACCGTCGGCGAACTCAACGCCCTGATCGACGCCATCGGCGAACTGGAGGGGATCGAGCGGACGACGTCATCGATCCTGCTGGCGACGAAGGTTCTGCGCTAAGGGCCTTTTGCCGAGCTTTTCTCTCGCTGGCGCCGCCCAACTCGGCCGTTTTTACGGTCCGCTCCGACATAACCTCTTGCCCGGGTTCAGCGGAGAGACGCCGTGCAGCTTGAGCAGATCCATACCGGGCCGGGCTTCCTGGGCGTCGCGGCAGACTCGGGACGCGCGGCTCCGCATCGCGCCCATGTCATGCTCCGATTGGCGCGTCGGGACATGGACAGCGTCGAGCGCGACTTGGCGGACCTCGCCGGGCTGACCGCGCTGCACCAGATTTCGGGCGACTATGATCTGGTGGCGGTGGTCGAAGCCTCGCAGGCCGAGGCGCTGGACGCTTTGGTTGCCAAGATCACCCGCCTGCGCGGTGTCAGCGCGGCCATGACCTCTCGCATCCTGTCTCCGGTCCGGGCCGACGCCCGATCCTTCGCCGCCTGAAGCCCTTTCGCCAGAAAGAGACGCCGTCGTGGATATTCCCTACCCCTGCCTGATGTTCCTCGCCGACGTCGATCGCGTCAGCGCCAAGACCGCCTTGGGCGTGGCCTATTGGCGTCCTGACGCCTGTGTCGGCCAACTGCGCTTGCCCGGCGGCGAGGTCGATCTGGGCCTGCCTGACATGAGCCCCAGCGCGGCGAAGGCCGCCGGCGCGCGCTCCTTGCTGATCGGCGTGGCCAATGCCGGCGGCTTCATTCCGCCGCACTGGGAAGCCGTGCTGATCGAGGCTCTGGAAGCGGGCCTGGACCTGGTTTCAGGGCTGCATACTCGTCTCGCTAGCCTGCCGCGTGTTCGGGAGACGGCCGAGCGCCTGGGGCGTCGGCTGTTCGAGGCGCGGGAGGCTGATCCCCGCTTTATCGTGGTCGGCGAGGGCGCCAAGCGTAGCGGTCGGCGCCTGCTCACCGTCGGCACCGATTGCGCCGTCGGCAAGATGTATGCGGCGCTGGCCCTCACCAAGGAGCTGAAGGCGCGGGACGTCGACGCCGACTTCCGCGCCACCGGCCAGACCGGCATCTTCATCGCCGGCTCGGGAGCGCCGATCGACGCGATCGTTTCGGATTTCGTGGCCGGGGCGGCCGAGGCGCTAAGTCCGGCGGCGGCGCCCAACCACTGGGACGTCATCGAGGGGCAGGGCTCGTTGTTCCATCCCGCCTACGCCGGCGTCACGCTGGGCCTGCTGCACGGCAGCCAGCCTGACGCGCTGGTGCTCTGCCACGATGCGTTGCGTACGGCGATCGACGGGCTGGAAACCTTCCCGACGCCCAGCCTGGCCGAGGCGGCGGAGCTGAATCTGCGGCTGGCGAGGCTGACCAATCCCGCCGTGCGCCTCGCCGGGGTCTGTGTGAACACCTCGCGGCTCTCCGTCGAGGACGCCGCGGCCTATCTGCGCGATGTTAAGGCTGAGCTGGGCGTTCCGTGCTGCGATCCGGTGCGCACGGGCGTTGCGGCCATCGTCGATGGTCTTGTCGAGGATAGCGTGCGCCGAGGCGCGGCCTGATGCGGCTGACCGCGCGGTCGCGGGTCCACGCCCTGACCGAACCCTTCGTCATCGCGCGGAAAGCCTATACCGAGGCCGTCGTCGTCGAGGTCGAGATCGAGGCGGGAGGCGCTGTGGGGCGCGGCGAGGCCGCGGGCGTCGATTACCGCGGCGACATACCTGACCGGATGCTTCTGCAGCTGCAGGATCTGGCCGAGCGGCTGGAGCGGGGCGAAGCGCTGGACCGCGGGCGTTTGCAAGCGCTCTTGCCGGCGGGGGGCGCCCGCAACGCCGTCGATTGCGCCCTCTGGGATCTGGACGCCAAGCGCTCGGGCGTCCCCGCCGTCGTCCAGGCGGGCCTGGCGCCGCTGACGCCCGTCGAGACCTTTGTCACCCTGGGGATGGACACGCCGGCCGCGATGGGGGCCAAGGCCGCCCGCTGGGCGAGCCGCTACGGCGCGCTGAAGGTCAAGCTGGGCGACGCGGACGACATGGCGCGTCTCGAGGCCATTCGCGCGGCTGCGCCATCGGCCCGCCTGATCGCCGACGCCAACCAGGGCTGGACGCTCGCGCAGCTCAATGACCGCGCGCCGCGCATGGCTCAATTGGGCGTGGAGCTCCTGGAGCAACCGCTGCCGGTGGGCCGGGATGACGAACTTTTCGAGTATCGCGGCGCCGTGCCGCTTTGCGCCGACGAGTCGTTCGACGATCGCGCGGACCTCGACAAGATCCTGGGCCGCTACGCCTTCTGCAACATCAAGCTGGACAAGGCCGGGGGGCTGACCGAAGCGCTGGCGGTCGCCGCCGCGGCGCGCCATGCCGGCCTGCGGCTGATGGTCGGCTGTATGGAAGGGACGTCGCTCGGCATCGCTCCGGCTCTGCTGTTGGCGCAGAGCTGCGAGATCATCGATCTGGATTGTCCGATGCAGCTCGTCCGCGATGTCGATGGCGGCTTCGGCTACCAGGACGGCTGGTTGAGACCCAACGGGCCGGAGCTCTGGGGCTAGGCGTCAGGTGTCGAGATCCTGGCCGGTCGCCAGCAGGGCGGCCAGGTCCAGGTTCGCCTCGCCCTTCAGTTTCTTGGTCACAGGCAGGGTCACGTAGTCGAACGAGACGTTCAGAGTGTCCAGCATGTGCTCCATGATGGTCTGATAGTGTTCGATGCCGAAGGCGGCCACCGTGATCAGATAGTCGACGCCGCCCAGCACGGCCTGGCAGCCGATCACGTTCGGCAGGTCGGCGATGCCGGCCTCGAACACCTTGGCCTTGGCGTAGGAGTAGTCCGTCAGCTTGATTTGCACGACGAAGGTCGAGAGCTTGGCCAGCCGCCCCAGGTCGACCTCGGCGTGATAGCCGCGAATGATCTTGGACTTCTCGAGCCGTTTCATCCGCTCCCAGCAGCGCGAGGCCGACAGCCCGACCAATTCGCCCATCGCCGCCTTGGTTACGCGTCCTTGGCGCTGCAGCAGCGCCAAAATCTTGAGGTCGATGCGGTCGAGGTCCTTGCGCGGGTCCGTCATGGGCCGTCCTTGCTGGTCGTCGCGTCACGCTTAGCGCAACGGCGGCGGGAAAGGTAAGCGCCTGCGGCGGATCGCGGGAAGGCTCCTCGCGCCAAGAGCCCGTGAAACAGCGGAAACGCTTGCCAGCCCGCGCTAGACTTCACCGGATGCAACAGGGCGTGGGCGTATGAGACTTCATCTGTTCCGGTCGGCCATGGGCGCGACCTTCGCTTGCCTGCTGGGCTCCAGCGCCCTGGCCTCGACGTTGATCGTCCACGCCAAGGTGGTAGATGGCTCCGGCGCGCCGGCCCGCGCTGTCAACGTGCGGATCGACAAGGATCGCATCGTCGCCGTCGGCGCGCTGAAACCTGCACCCGGCGAGGTCATCGTCGACGCCAAGGGTTTGACCCTGGCGCCAGGCTTCATCGATGCCCACAGCCACCACGATCGGCAGGCCGAGAAGACGCCGGACATGGCGATGCTGGCCGCCCAGGGCGTGACCACCATCGTGGTGGGACAGGACGGCGAGTCCGCCCTGCCGATCAGGACCTATTTCGATCAGCTGGCTCGCTCGCCTCTCGCCGTCAACGTCGCCTCCTATACGGGTCATGGCAGCTTGCGCGCCCGCGCCATGGGGCAGGACTACAAGCGTCCGGCCACACAGGCGGAGATCGCGCATATGAGCGCCGAGCTGTCCGAGGATCTCCGCGCGGGATCGCTGGGCCTTTCGACGGGGCTTGAGTACGACCCTGGCATCTACGGGACGCCCGATGAGGTGATCGCCCTGGCCAAGACGGCGGCGGCTGGCGGCGGACGCTATATCAGCCACCTGCGCAGCGAGGACGTGAAGCTGGACGCGGCGATCGATGAGATCATCAAGATCGGCCGCGAAGCGAAGTTGCCCGTTCAGATCTCGCACCTGAAGATCGGCATCGTCGATCGCTGGGGCGAGGCGCCGAAGATCCTGGCCAAGCTGGACGCCGCGCGCGCCCAGGGCGTGGACATCACGGCCGACGTCTATCCGTACAGTTTTTGGCAGAGCAATCTTTCGGTGCTGCTGCCGGAGCGAAACTTCGAAGATCGCGCCGCCGCGCGGTTCGCCCTGTCCAAACTGACCACGCCCGAGGGGCTAAGGATCGCGGTGTTCGCGCCGGATCCCTCGCTGGTCGGCAAGACCATCGCCCAGATCGCGGCCGAGCGGCGCGCCGATCCGGTCGAGACCTATCTGGCGCTGACCCGGCAGTCGGAGGCCTATGGCGCGGCCCATCCAGACATCGAGCGGGTGGACGCGGTGATCGGCTCGGCGATGGCCGAGTCTGACATCGCCGCCTTCGTCGCCTGGAAGTACGCAGTAATCTGCTCCGACGGCATGACCCACGGCCTTCACCCGCGGGGGTTCGGGTCCTTCGCCAAGGTCCTGCGGGTCTACGTCCGGGAAAAGCATCTGCTGACCCTGGAAGAGGCCGTCCACAAGATGTCGGCGCAGACGGCCGCCCAGCTCGGCTTGGCCGAAAGGGGCGCGATCGCGCCGGGCTTTTATGCCGATCTCGTGCTGTTCGATCCCGCGCGTATCGCCGACCGTTCGGATCTGGACCATCCCAACGCCGTGGCGACCGGCGTCAGCAAGGTCTGGGTCAACGGCGTCGTCGTCTTCGATAAGGGGGCCACAACGCGCGCGCGGCCGGGGCAGGTCGTGCGGCGGGCCGGCTGGTCGTCGGGAAGTTAGGCGGCCTTCGTCATCTTGACGGCTCGCGGACGCGCCGATCGAACCGCGGGCCAGCTGTTCGACATCATGATTGGCGCCGCGTGATCACGCTGTCACGCATCCGTCGTCAACGCCTTCTAGTCCCGGCCCTGACTTAAGCCGGGATTTCAGTCATGTTCAGTCGTCTTTGTCTCGCCACCGCCATTTCGGCGGCGGTCTTGGGCCTGGCCTCCTCGGCGGCGGCGGCGTCCGACGGGCTGGTTCGCCTGCCTCTGACCCAGAACGGTGGGACCTGGGCGTCTGGGCACGTGCAGGGCGTCGCGGTCGATGTGAAAGGCGGCTACGTCTATTACTCGTTCACGAACCTGCTCGCGAAGTACGACTTCGACGGGAAGCTGATCGGGACCCTGGTCGGCTGGACCGGGCACCTGGGCGACCTGGATTTCAATCCAGCCGATGGCAAGGTCTATGGGTCGCTGGAATACAAGAAGGACAGGGCGTTCTACATCGCGGTCATCGACGTGGCTCGCCTGAATAAGGTCGGCGTCGAGGCGAGCCAGAGCGAAATCTTCCGCACCGTCTATCTTCCAGAGGTCGTGAAGGATTATTCCGCCGACCTGAACGGGGACGGACGGCTCGACGGCGACGATGGCAAGATCAAGGGCGATGGCGTCGCCTCGCGCGATCACCGCTATGGCTGTTCGGGCATCGACGGGGTGTCGTTTGGCCCCGCGTTCGGTCGCGTGGACGGTCCGCGCTACCTGACCGTGGCCTACGGGATCTACGGGGACACGTCGCGGACCGACAATGACCATCAGGTGCTGCTGCAGTACGCCGTCGCCGATTGGGACCGCTACGCCAGCGCCCTGACCGAGGCGGCGCCGCACCACAACGGCCCCGCGGCGCCGAGTGGCAAATATTTCGTCCGAACCGGCAACACGCGCTACGGCGTCCAGAACCTGGCCTATGACGAAACCCAGCAGCGCTGGTTCATGGGCGTCTATCGGGGCGGCAAGCCGGACTTCCCCAACTATCTCCTGTTCGCCATTGACGCGCGCGCCAGGCCGGCGGCGGCGGACTTGGTGGGCGTGCCAGCTCCTGGCGGCAAGGGATGGGAGCAGGGGGCGCTGATCCCGCTCGCGGCCGACGGCCTGAAGGATCCCGCCACCGGCGTGCGCGGCTGGAACCAGAAGGCCGATGTCGGCTTCCAGCCTGTCGGCCACGGGCTGTTCTATGTCTCCGCCAACGCCGCGATCGATGGCAAGCAGACGGCCGACCTCACCCTGATGCGCTGGACCGACGACGCCCAGCAGCCGTTTGTACCGGCTACGGAAGAAGACGCCCGCGCCCTGACCGCCGCCCCGGCCGCGCGGTGATCTCGTGACAATTTCCGGTCCTGGCTAAGCCGGACTGTCACAATAGGGGGCTAGGCAGGCTTTCGGACCGAGAGGGGCCTGCGCCGGGGTTGGCGCAATAGTCAGCCAGCGGATGACGGATGAGCAGCGCCGACAGGGATAGGACACTGTGGTTCCTGCGGAACATCCTGCCGCATGAGCCGGCGCTGCGGGGCTGGCTGTCGCGCGGCGCCTTGCCCGGGATCGACGCCGACGACATCATCCAGGAGGCCTATTCGATCCTGGCGGAGCTGGAGTCGGTCGACGGCATCCGCCATCCCCGCGCCTATCTGTTTCAGGTCGCCAGGTCGATCATCACCCGCCATGTCCGCCGCGCCCGGATCGTGCCGATCCACGCGGTCGACGACCTCGAGCGCCTGGACCCGCTGGACGACGAAGCCTCGCCCGAGCAGCGTACGATCGATCGGGACGAGCTGAGGCGACTGGCGCGTGCGATCGCCGCCATGCCGCTGAAGACGCAAGAGGCCTTCGTGCTGCGCCGCGTCCAGGGATTGTCCCAGCGCGAGGTGGCGGCGCGGATGCGGATTTCGGAGAACACCGTCGAGACGCACATCTCGCGCGGCGTGCTTTTCTTGATTGATTGGTTCGGGCGTGGCGGAAGCAAGCGCTCCCAAACCTCTAAGACGATGAACCGGGAGAACGCCTCGAGACATGGCCGTGCGAGAAACCCATCGCGACATTGATCGCGCGGCGTCCGAATGGGCGGCGCGGCAGGATCGCGGCCCGCTCTCGCCGGAAGAGGACGCGGTGTTGGAAGCCTGGCTGCGGGGGGATCCCCGCCGCCGGGGCGCGCTGCTGCGCGCGCGCGCCGTATCGTTGATGAGCGAGTCAGCCCAGGCTCTGGGCCCCGACTTCGATCCCGAAACCTTCGCGGAGCCGCGGCGCCCGAGGCTATCGCGCCGCGGGATGCTGACGGGCTCCGGCGCGGCGGTGGCGGCCGCCTCCTTGGCCGCCTTTGGCTTGGTGAGCTCGGCCGCCGGCGCGGTGATCAGCACCGAGCGCGGCGAGATCCGCCTGGTGCCGCTGAAGGACGGGTCGACCGTCCTTCTGAACACCGAAAGCCGCATCCGCGTCCGCTATGACGAGGGGCGGCGCGAGGTCACCCTGCTAGAGGGCGAGGCCTATTTCTCGGTCGCCCGCGACGAGCGGCGGCCGTTCGTGGTCGAGGTGGACGGTCGCAAGCTGCGGACGGCGCAGGCGGGCTTTCGCGTCCGCAAGTTGGACAAGGCCCCGGTCGACCTACTGGTCAGCCAGGGCCGGGTCGATGTCTCCGCCGCCCCGCTCTTTGGCGCCGGCAAGGTGTTGGTGGTCAGCGCCAACACCCGGCTGGCCCTTGCCGACGCCGTCCACCCCTCCGCCGAGCGGCCTCGTCCGATCGCGCCCGAGGCGGTGACCCGCGACCTGGCCTGGCGCGACGGCAAGCTGGCGTTCGAGGGGGAGACCCTTGGCCAGGCCGCCTCGGCCTTCGCGCGCTACAGCGACACCCGGATCGAGATCCGTGACCCCGCCCTGGCCCGCGAACCCGTCACGGGTCTCTTCGCCGCCAGCGATCCGGTCGGCTTCAGCCGCGCCGTCGCTCAGGTGTTCGACGCTCGCCTGCAGAAAGATGGCGACACGGTTGTGCTGAGCCGTGGCGCGCAACCTCCTGCTGCAGCGCAATAAGAAGTTTTTGCAACAGATAGCGGAAGGGGCCAGAGCGATGGCTCTCAACCCGCAACGTCGCGAGCAACGCGATGCCTGGGGGTTCGTATAGCCAATGATTTCTCGTTCTTCCCTTCTGGCCTGCGGGGCGTCGCTGGTCGCCATGGCGATCGCCGCGCCGGCTTTCGCGCAGGATCGCGTCTTTGATGTCCCCGCCCAGGCGGCCGTCCGCGCCATCCCGGAGCTGGCGCGCCAAGGCCAGGTGCAGATCATCGCTCCCGCGCGCCAGCTGGAAGGTATCCAGACCCCGGCCGTGAAGGGAACGATGGACGTTCGCACGGCCCTGCGCCGCCTGATCGCCGGCACGCCGCTGCAGATCGACACCGACGACGGCCAGATCATCACCTTGCGATCCACCGCGAGCGCCTCGCGCCCCCAGTCCGGCGTCGGTAGCGGAACTGTTCGAGGCCGCGTCCTCAACACCGCCACCGGCGAATATGTCCGCAACGCCGAGATCCGCGTCGAGGGCGCGCCGATCGTCGCCTATTCCGAGGATGATGGCGACTTCCGCCTGACCGGCGTCCCGTCCGGCGATGTGACGGTGAAGGTCAAGTACGCGGGCCTGCAGGAGGCGACCCTCGTCGTCTCGGTCGCGCCGAACCAGACCGCCAATCTCGACGTGGCGCTGAGCCCGCTGTCCAGCCTGGACCAGGTCGAGGCCGTGACCATCACCGCCAAGCGCGAAGGTCAGGCCGCCGCCATCATGGAACGCCGCGCCTCGACCAACGCCAAGACCGTCGTGGCGGCCGACAACTTCGGCGCCCTGACCATGGGCGACGTGGGCGAGTTCATGAAGAACATGCCCGGCATCTCGCTGGACTACACCGAGGTCGACGCCACCGCCGTCCGCATCGGCGGCCTGGATCCCAAGTACTCGACCTTCACGACCGACGGCGCGCGCATGGCGACGGCGACCTCTAACAACAACAGCGGCCGCCAGAACTCGTTCGAGCAGATGTCGATCACCGGCGTCGACTCGATCGAGCTGAACAACACCTTGCAGGCCAACATGGACGCCGACAGCCCCGGCGGCGCCATCAACCTGCGCAGCAAGTACGCCTTCCAGCGCACCAGCCGTCTGCTGCGCTTCCAAATCGGCGGCGTGGGGACGTCGGACAGCAGCCTGTCGCGCAAGTACCTGCCGGACGACAAGAAGCACTCGACGATCTTCCCCTCGGCCCAGGTCGGCTATGCCGACGTGTTCCTGGACGGCCGCCTGGGGATCGCCTTCAACGCCAGCTACAACGCCAACTACGTTCAGCAGGACCGCATCCAGACCGACTGGTCCTACCTCGCCAGCGGCCGGGTCATTCCCTATCAGGTGATGTGGCGTCCGGGTCCCAAGCTGACCCACCGCAAGGCCGCCAATCTCAGCGTCGACTACAAACTGACCGACCAGTGGGCCCTGTCGCTGCGCTCGACCTACTCGTTCTACGACGTCGAGTACTTCAACCAGTACACCTACCTGATCTTCGGCACGACCAGCGCGTCCCAGACCACGGCGGACTCGACCCCAACCCACATCGTGGTCAATCCGAACGGGACCAACACTCGCCTTCACACCCAGTATTCGCATCGCTACGCCGGCACGCCCTCGTGGCTTGTCGCGCCGAAGCTGGAATATCGCGGCGACACCTGGGAGGCGTTGCTGCGCGGCAGCTATTCCACGTCGGAGTTCAATTTCCGGGACAACTCGAAGGGCTTCTTTCAGCGTACGGACAGTTACCTGACGCGCATCGGCTTCACGCTGGATCGCGCCTCTGAAGACTCCAACCAATGGACATTGCGCCAGACGGCCGGCCGTCCCTGGGGCGACCCGACCAGCTTCAATCGCGACGACGACATCGGCAACAACATCCGCACGTCCGAGTCCGACGCTCAAAACCAGATGTACGGCCTGAACTTCGATCTGAAGAAGAAGCTGAACATTGGGGACGTGCAGCTGAAGGTCCTGGCCGGCGCGGCCTACCGCACCAACGTCTGGAAGACCAACGAGGGCTCCTACCAGCAGTTCCAGTACGTCGGCCCCACCGGCGACTTGACCCAGAAGGCGCCGGAAGCCGTCATTCCCTGGACCCAGAACTACCAGTTCAAGATCCTGGGCTTCGACGCCGGCAATCTGAACGACCAGAACTGGCGCGCGGACAGCAACTACGCCGTCTACGACATCTACAAGGCCCATCCGGAGTATTTCGTCCCGGACACCGTGGGCAACCTGAAGCGCCGCCTCGACAACAACAAGAAGGTCGGCGAGGAGATCAACGCCGCCTATTTCGAGATCCAGCCCCGCATCGGCAAGGCCTCGTTCGACCTGGGCCTGCGCTACGAAAAGACCAAGACCGACGCGCGCGTCGCCGACATCCGGCCCGCCAAGGAAGTGACCGCCGCCGGCCTGTCGACCAGCACGGTCCCGGGTCTGCTCTACCAGTATCGCAACGGGACCTATTCGACGCGCCACGGCGAGTACGACGACTGGTTCTGGAGCGGCGGCGCCAAGTACGACTTCACCAAGAAGCTGGTCGGCCAGTTGGCCTTCAGCCAGTCGATCCTGCGACCCGACTACGGCAACCTGGGCGGCGTGGTCTCGGTCAATGACGACACCCTGATCGTGTCGGTGCCGAACCCGCTGCTGAAGCCCGAGCACTCGACCAAGTACTTCGCCAGCCTGCAGTACTATCTGGAGCCGTCGGGCGTGATCGGCGTCTCGGCCTACAAGCTGGACGTCAAGGACATGCAGGTCACGGGCGTCACGGTGAACCCCGAGGACGTGGGCTACAATCCCGCCGACTATGCAGGCTATGCGTTCCGCAGCGCCCAGAACCTGCCCGGGACCAACACCAACAAGGGCCTGACGCTGGAATACGACCAGCAGCTGACCTTCCTGCCGGGCGCGCTGCGAGGCCTTGGCCTGCGGGCCTCGATCACCAAGATCGACCCCGACGGCGAGCGCGTCAGCCTGCCCAAGACCTCGGGCAACTGGGGCCTGCGCTACAGCTACGGCAAGTTCGACGTGCAGCTGACCGGCAACGCCCAGTCGAAGTACCGGACCAGCGCGCTCAGCAACACGCCGACCACCGCCAACAACGGCATCCTGTACCACGCCGCCCGTGAGCTCTGGAACGTCAGCGCAAGCTACAAGATCAACAGGCAGTTCGAAGTCATGCTGGCCGGCCGCAACATCTTCAATGCGCCGGATGTGATCTACTCGAACGTCCGCAGCCGGGTGCAGCAGTACAGCATCTACGGCTCGATGTGGAACATCGGCCTCAAGGGCTCCTTCTAGATTTCCCCGACCAACTCCATCTCCCGCGACTTTCTGGTCGCGGGAGTTTTCTTTTGCGGAGGACCCGTCATGGCTCCTAGGATCGATCGTCGCATCCTGATCGCCGGAGGCCTCGGCCTGGCCGGCCTGACCCTGCCCGCCGGCCAGGCGCTGGCCCGCCAGGTGCTGGCCGCGACCGGCTTCACCCACAACGTCGCCAGCGGCGAGCCCGCGGCCGACGCCATGTTGTTGTGGACGCGCTACGTCCCCGCGACCGACACCAATGTCATCCGGCTTGAGGTCGAGCTGGCCCTGGACCCGGACTTTACCAAGGTGGTCTCGGGCGCCGCCGTGCGAACGGGCGCCTATCGCGACTGGACCGCCAAGGTGACGGTCGACGGGCTGAAGCCTGGGACCGTCTACTGGTACCGCTTCGTGGCGCCGGACGGGGCCAAGTCGCCCGTCGGCCGTACCAAGACCCTGCCGCAGGGCCCAGTGAACCGTTTCGGCCTGGCCGTCTTCTCGTGCTCGAACCTGCCCTACGGCTGGTTCAACGCCTACGCCCACGCCGCCGCGCGTCAGGACCTGGATCTCTGGCTGCACACGGGTGACTACCTGTACGAGTACGGCGCGGCCTCAATCAAGGAGGCCGACCTGGTCGCCGGGCGCCTGCCTGAGCCCTCGACAGAGATCCTGGCCATCGCCGACTACCGCCTGCGCTACGCTAGCTATCGCGCCGATCCGGACCTGCAGCGCCTGCACCAGATGGCGCCGATGGTTGCGCTTTGGGACGATCACGAGTCGTCCAACGACAGCTGGGAAGGCGGTGCCCAGAACCACCAACCTGACAAGGAAGGCGACTGGAACCTGCGTCGCGCCGCGGCCATGCAGGTCTATCGCGAGTGGATGCCGGTCTCGGACGAGCCGTGGAAGGCCTATCCGATCGGCACGCTGGCAACCCTCTACCGCACGGAGTCTCGCCTTCTGGCTCGCACGAAGCCGGCCAATATCGACGCGGCTTTCAAGGCCGCTGATCCCGACGCCGCGCTCAAGGCGTTCCGCGACGGCGTCTGGAAGGATCCCTCGGCGACCATGATGGGCTCTACGCAGGAAAGCTGGCTGGCCCATCAGATGAAGGCCAATCCAGGCTGGCAACTGATCGGCATGGGCACGATCCTCGGCCGCACGGTCATGCCCAAGGACGCCGTGGACTGGCTGCGACCGACCGTCTCCGACAAGAAGGTCGCCAGCTACCGCAATGACATTCGCGCCGCCGCGCAAGGGATGCCGATGTGGATGGATCGCTGGGACGGTTATCCCGCCGCGCGTTCCCGCCTTCTGACATCGGCCCAAGCCGCCGACGCCGATCTCGTCATGCTGTCGGGCGACAGCCACAACGCCTGGGCTTTCGGCCTGACCGAGGACGGCCGCCCCGCCGGCGTCGAGTTCGCCGGTCACGCGGTCACCTCAAAAGGCCTTGAGGGCGATATGGGCGCTGATCCCGAGGTGGTCGCGCGCGGCTTCATGGCGGCCAATCCCGAAATGAAATGGGAGAACACCAACCAGCGCGGTTACATGATGATCGAGGTCACTCAGAAGCGTGTGACCGGGGAGTGGCTGTTCCTGAAGACGATCAAGGACCGCGACACCACGCTGGCTGGAACGCACCGGATGTCGGTCGAGCGCGGGCGAAAGGCGTTCACCGTCTAGGTCGGGATGAACGCGAAAAGAGCCGGCGCTGATTAGGGGCGCGTCAGTCTCCATAACGTCACCTGGGATGCGATCCCGGGCGGCGCGTCGATCCGCATCAAGCGGCACTCTTTCGCTCGCCCAGGGGCGAAAGTGGGCGTTGTGACGAAGTCCTTCCAGATCGCGTTGCCGGCGCGGTCCTCAGCCGTGATGACAAGGCGCCGGATGGGCGCGCCGGGAGCGCGGCGGCACAGCCATCCGCGAAGGACCTGACGGTCATCGGCCATGCGGTCGAGACCAAACGCCTTCACGATGAACGCGCGGCTTCCGATGTCGCCGACGACGACATTGGCGGACGTTGGGGCAGGGGAAAGCGCCAGGGCCAGCGCCAGGCCGATGGCGGCGATCATTGCGGAGCCTCCTCTTCGGACAGCCAGAGTTCATGGGCGTCCAGGGCCAGCCGAAGCAGCGCGCCCTGGGCGGCGGCGCGGGCCGAAACCTCGATTCGGCGCGCGTCGAAAAGCTGGCGGCGGGCCGCCAGCAGATCCGTCAGGTCCCGCTCGCCAAGAGCATAGGCGCGCTGCACCCGATCGGCGGCCTGAGCCGCGGCGGCGGTGGCCTGGCTAGCCCGCGCCCAGGCCGCGAGACCTGACCTGGCCTTGGCCACATCGTTGCGTCCCTCGGCTTCGACGTCGCGGACCACCATCCGGTAACGCGCCTCGGCGGCCGATGCGGATGCGGACTGGCGTTCGGCGGTGGCGGAGCGTCCGACGCTTCCGAACGGAATGCTGACGGTGAGCCCAGCGCCCGTCTCGGCGCCGCCGCGCTCGTTGAAGACGCGAAGGCCGACGGTCGGATCGGGCCGCTGGTCAAGTCGAGCCCTGCGAGCCAGGGCGCTGTCGCGGTCCGCCAACGCCTTGGCGATGGTGATCTCGTGGCTGCGCGCGATGACCACGGGGATCCATTCGTCCAGAGCGCGGGTCGGCGCCACCGGCGCGGAGAGAGACGGGGCGCGGGGCGGGGCCAGGCCGGGGTACAACATGTCGATCGCCGATCGCGCGGCCTCGGCGCGCCCCTGGGTTTCGGCCAGGGTCGCCTGGGCTCGCGCCAAGGCCGCCTGCGCCAGTTCGAGCTCAAGCTGGGACGCGTCCTTCAGTTCGACCCGCCGCCGCAGCGCCGCGACTTCTCTTTCATCGACCGCGATTTCGTCGCGATCCACCAAGATGCGGGCCTCGGCTTCCAGCCATTCGATCCAGAGGCCGGCGAGGCGCAGCGAGGCTTGGTGACGCGCGTCGTCTACGCTGTCGCGCGCCGCGAGGGCGCCGGCCGAGCCGGCCGCGAGATCCAGCGCGCGCTTGCCCGGAGAGCGCAGGGCCCGGCTGGCTTGCACCGACCACTCCGCGAAATCGCCTTCCCCTCGGATCCGGCGGCGGTCGCTCGAAAGGCCGATGATCGTCTCGTAGGGACCCGCGGCGAGACCGCGCCGTTCGGCCTCGGCGCTGCGTTGCAGGGCGCGAGCCTCGGCCAGCTCTGGCGAAGCTTCCAGCGCCGCCAGGATGAGCGCGTCGCTGGGCAGGAAATCTGGCCGGCTCCAGCCGGTGTCGGCGGCCATGGCCGACGAAGCCAGGGCGAGACCAGCCGCGGCGGCGAGAAGAAGGGCTTTCACGATCAAGCCTCCAGCACCGCCGCCCCTCGCTCGACGCCGAAGCGACGATAGAGGATGGGCAGCAGGATCAGGGTGAGCAGGGTGGAGGTCACGAGACCGCCTACCACGACGATGGCGAGCGGACGCTGGATCTCGGACCCGGGGCCGGTGGCCGTCAGCAGCGGGACCAAGCCCAGCGCCGTGATGCTGGCGGTCATAAGGACCGGGCGAAGTCGTCGGCGCGCGCCCTCGGTGACGGCGGTGGTCACGTCGCGGCCGCGCTGCACCAGCTCATTGAAGTGCGAGACCAGGACCAGCCCGTTGAGAACCGCGATGCCGAGGAGGGCGATCAGCCCCACGGACGCGGGGACCGACAGGTACTCGCCCGAGATCCATAGCGCCACGATGCCGCCGATCATCGCGAAGGGGATGTTGGCCAGGATCAGCAGCGATTGCCGTGTCGATTTCAGACTGATGAAGAGGACCAGAAAAATCAGGCCCAGGGCCATGGGCACCACCACGCCGAGGCGGGCCGCGGCGCGCTTCTGGTTCTCGAACTGGCCGCCCCAGGCGATGCGATAGCCAGGGGGCAGGGGGACGTCGCGGGCGACGTTGGCCTGCGCTTCCTTGACGAAGCCAACAAGATCGCGGCCTTGCACATAGGCCTGGATCACGGCGAAGCGGGAGGCGTTTTCGCGATCGATCTTGACCGGCCCCTCGCGGCGCTCGATGCGGGCGACGTCGCCGGCGCGGAGCAGGCCGCCGTCGGGCGTGGCGATCTGGGCCTGTTCGAACTGGGCCGGGTCGTCCCGAAGATCCCGCGGACCGCGCACGAGGATCGGCGTGCGCTTGCCCTGTTCGAAGACCACGCCGGCGGGCGCGCCCTCGAGCTGGGCGCGCAGTTCCTGCTGCAGCGCCTCCGCCGACAGACCGGCGCGGACGGCCGCCGCTCGATCGACGTCCAGCTGGAGATAGGTCACGCTGTCGCCGGCCACGGTGTAGACGTCGGACGCGCCGCGCGTCTTCTTCAAGGTCTCCTCGATCCGTCCCGCGAGATCGCCCAGGGTCTGGAGGTCGGGGCCGAAGACCTTCACCGCCAGGTCGCCCCGGCTGCCGGTCAGCATTTCCGAGACACGCATCTCAATGGGCTGGGTGAAGGTGGCTTCCACGCCGGGGAACTGGGCCGCGACCTTGCGGATCTCCTCGGTCAGCCAGGCCTTGTCCTTTTTCCGCCAATCCTTGCGGTCGGTCAGGACGAGGAAGCTGTCGGTCTCGTTCAGGCCCATGGGGTCGAGACCCAGCTCGTCGGAGCCGACACGCGCGACGATGCGCTTGACCTCCGGCACCTGCGCCAGGATGGCGCGTTGCACGGCCATGTCCTGCTTGGCGCTGGCGTCCAGATTGATCGAGGGCAGCTTGGCCAGCTGCATCAGGATGGCGCCTTCATCCATGGTCGGCATGAAGCTCTTGCCGATCAGGACATAGGCGATCGCCGCCAGAACCATGCCGCCGCCGGCCGCCGCAAAAACGGGCTTGGGGCGGGCCAAGGCGCGGGCCAGCTGGCGCTCGTAGAAGGGGCCGATCCGGCGCATGATCCAGGATTCCTGGTGCGCGTGCGCCTTCAGGAGCAGCGAGGCCAGGACCGGGATCACCGTGAACGACAGGAGGAGCGAGGAGCCCAGGGCGAAGACGATGGTCAGGGCCACCGGCGCGAACAGCTTGCCTTCCAGACCCTGCAGGCTGAGCAATGGCAGGAAGACCAGGCAGATGATCAGCACGCCCGAGGTGACCGGCGCGGCGACCTCGGCGACAGCTTCATAGATCACGTGCAGCCGGCGCGACCCGGTCATGGCCGGGTTGTCGAGACGCTCCACGGTGTTCTCGACGACCACGACGGCGGCGTCGACCAGCATGCCGATGGCGATGGCCAGGCCGCCCAGACTCATGAGGTTCGCCGAGAGGCCGAACGCCTTCATCAACAGGAAGGTGGTGAGCGCCGCCAGGGGTAGGGTCACCGCGACCACCGTCGCCGCGCGAAGGTCGCCGAGGAACAGCAGCAGCAGGATGACGACCAGAACGGTGGCTTCGACCAGGGCCTCGTTGACGGTGCCCGTGGCGCGCTCGATCAGGTCGGAGCGATTATAGAAAGGGCTGATCGTTACGCCCTTGGGCAGGGAGGGTTGGATTTCCTTCAGTCGCGCTTCGACCGATTTGACGACCGTCTTGGCGTCGGCCCCTCTCAGGGCGATCACGATGGCCTCGGCTGTCTCCTGTCGGCCGCTTTCGGTGACCGCGCCATACCGCGTCAGGGCCCCTTCGCTGACCTGGGCCAGGTCGCCGAGCCGCGCCGCGCCCCCATCGGGCAGTGAAACCGCGGTGTCGCGCAGATCGTCCAGGCTCGTAATCGCGCCAGCCACGCGGACGACCAGCGCCTCTTCGCCTTCGTTGAGGCGACCCGAGCCATCGTTGCGATTGGAGGCGGGAATGGCGTCGACGATCGCCTGGGCGGTCAGTCCCGCTGCCGCTAGCGCCGCGGGATCGGGAGAGACTTCGAAGGTCTTGGCTCGGCCGCCCAGCACATTCACATCGGCCACGCCGGGGAGGCCGCGCAGGGCTGGGCGAATGGTCCAGTCCAGCAGGGTGCGCTTCTGCTCCAGGGTGAGGCCCTCGCCCTCAAGGGTGAACATGAAGATGTCCGACAGGGGCGTGGAGATCGGAGACAGGCCGCCGCTGACGCCGGCGGGCAGGGCGCTCATGGCGTTCGACAGGCGCTCGGCGGTCTGCTGCCTGGCCCAGTAGACGTCCGTTCCCGGCGCGAAGTCGATCGTCAGGTCGGCGATGGCGTACTTGGCCGTCGAGCGAAGCATGGCCTGCTTGGGAATGCCCAGGAGCTCCATTTCCAGCGGCGTGATGACCTGGCTCTCGACCTCCTCGGGGGTCATGCCCGGGGCCTTGAGAATGATCTTCACCTGGGTCGGCGAGATGTCGGGAAACGCGTCGACGGGCAGCTTCAGGAACGCGTTGACGCCCAGTCCCACCAGGGCGATCGCCAGCACCGCGGCCAGCAGGCGCTGCGAGAGCGCGAAGGCGATGAGCTTGCGCATCCTAGTGTCCTAGCGCCGACTTCAGCTGGGACGCTCCCGAGGACGCGACCCGCGCGCCGCTGGAAAGCCCCGTGACCACCGCTTCCGCGCCCGCCACGCCCACCACGGTGACCGGACGAGCCTCATAGCCGGCGGCCGTCTTGACGAAGACGCGCGCGCCGGCGTGGTCCTGCACCAGCGCGCCGCGCGGGATGGCCTGGGCTCCGGCGGGAGCGGGGCTCAGGAGCGTGAGGGTCACCGTCTGGCCGGGGGCGAGTCCGCTGGTGGCGCTGAGTTCGGCCCGGAGCGGCAGCGAGCGGGTCTTCGGATCGATGCTGGCGCCCAAGGCGACGATCCGGCCGCTCACGTCACCGACCCGCATCGGATAGCCGACCTTCAGCTTGCGGGCGATCTCGGGAGAGACATGCGCCTCGACCCAGAGGCGGTCGGCGCTGTCCAGCGTCACGGCCGGCGCCATGGCTTCCAAGCCGCCTCCCGGCTGAGCGGTGATGGCCGCCACCCGTCCGGCGGCGGGGGCCCGCAGGACGTATTCGCCGCCCGTTCCTCCGGCGCCGGCCAGCAAGCGACGACGCTCGTTGACCATGGCGCGGGCCTGAGCGAGGCGAGCTTGCGCCTCCTCGGCGCGGGCGCCGGCGATCACGCCCTCGCTCGCCAGCTGTTGCAGGCGGCGCGCCGAGGCCTCGGCGACCCGGAGTTCGGCCTGGTTCTGGACGAGCTCTGATGACACGGAGAGGGCCTCGCGGCTGAACAGCGTCACCAAGGGCGCCCCGGCCTTGACCGCTTGTCCCTCCAGCACATGGACGCGCATCACCGTGCCGGCGAACGGCGCGGCGACGACGCGGCGACCGTTGAGAGGCGGGGTGACGGCGCCAGGCAACGCCGCCACGGGGGCGTCGGAGGCCGGCTTGGCGACAGCCAGGACGATGCCCATCGCCTTCTCCTGCGACGCGCTCAAGGTCACGGGCGCGGCGGCGGAGGCCGTCGCGGTCGAGAGCGCGGCGACGAGCGCGGCGGCAAGTAGGGGGCGAGCAGGGGGCATCGGCTCCTCGATGGGCTTGAACCGGACCCAGATGCGCCGCCAGCCTGAAGCCTGTCTGAAGCGAAGCTGAAACGAACCTGAAAGCGCTTAGTCAGGTTCGTTTCAGGCGGTGGTGTTATGAACGGCCGCTAGCCAAGGGAGGCCCGCCATTCGCGTCCTGCTCGTCGAAGATGATCCCGAGATCGCCCGCCGCCTCGTCGCGGCGCTGGCGGAGGCGAGCTTCGTCGTCGAACACGCTGGCGATGGCGAGACCGGTCTTTTGTTGGGCCGAACCAACGATTTTGACGCGGTGGTTCTGGACCTGGGCTTGCCGCGCCTCCCGGGCTTGGAGGTGCTGAAGCAATGGCGCCGAGAAGGCCGCGACATGCCCGTGCTGGTGTTGACGGCGCGCGACGCCTGGACCGACCGAGTTGATGGCCTAAACGCCGGCGCCGATGACTATCTTGGCAAGCCCTTTCAGAACGCCGAGGTGGTGGCGCGCTTGCGGGCGCTGACGCGGCGCTCGGCGGGGCGCTCTTCACCGATCATGCGACGCGGCGACATCGTGCTCGACCCGGAGGCGGGGACTGTCCAGCGCGGCGACGAAGCCGTCGAGTTGACCGCTCGCGAGCTCAAGGTCCTGGCCTATTTGATGCACCGCGCGGGTCGCGTCGTGTCCCAGGGCGAACTGATCGACCACGTCTACAGCCTGGATGAAACGCGCGAGTCGAACACGATCGAGGTCTATGTGGCCCGCCTGCGCAAGAAGCTGGGCAAGGACGCGATCCGCACGATCCGAGGCCTGGGGTACAAGTTCGCCTGATGCGACAGCTCTGGACCAGTTTCCGCACTCGTCTGATCGTCGGCGCCGCCATCTGGATTATCGCGGGCCTGGCGGTCAGCGGTTTTCTGTTGTCGGAACTGTTCAAGGCCCACGTGACCCAGCAGTTCGACGACGAGTTGCACGGCCATGCCGCCGAGCTGGCGGCGCTGATCGAACTCACTCCGGATGGCAAGCTCGTCTTGCACCGACGTCTTAGCGATCCCCGGTTCCTGCCTAGGGACTCGGGGTTCTATTGGCGGGTCGAGGCTCGGAGCGGCCAAGCGATCACTTCGCCGTCGCTGGCGGGCCGCGGCTTGCCGCTGCCCGGGCCGTTTCCGCCTTCCGGGGCCGAGCGGCATGTCTTTGTCGATGGCCCCTCCGGGCAGTTGCGTCTGGTCGAACGATCGGTGGCCACGCCGAACGGTCCGCCGCTGCGCCTGGGCATCGGCGTTGATCAGCGGCTCCTCGACGAGGTGCTGGGGCGGTTCAACTGGACCCTCTTTCTGTCGCTGACGATCGTCGCTTCCGGTCTGATCGCCGCGGCGATGCTGCAGGTGTGGTTTGGCCTGCGCCCGCTGAGCCGCATGCGCCACGCGCTGTCAGCTGTTCGGATGGGCCAAGCCAGCCGACTCCCCGAGGATCTTCCCAGCGAGGTGCGTCCCCTGGCTGTCGACCTCAATGCGCTGCTCGAGGGCAATCTTGAGATGTTGCGGCGGGCTCGCACCCAGGCCGGCAATCTGGCCCATGCGCTGAAGACGCCGCTCGCCATTCTGACGGATGAGGCCGAGCGCATGAGGGCCGCAGGCCAGGTCGAAGCCGCCGAGGTGATCATCCTGCAGTGTGAGCGGATGCGGCGTCAGATCGACTATCAGATCGCCCGGGCCCGCGCGGCGGCTCTGAAGCGCGCCCCCGGCGTGGCCGCCGATGTGCGATCGACGCTGGACCCCATCGTCATGGCTCTGTCGCGCCTCTACGCGCGCCGCGACGTTTCGTTCGCCGTCGCCTACGAGGATCAGCCCGTGGTCGCGGTGGACGCCCAGGACTTGAGCGAGATCCTCGGCAATGTGCTCGACAACGCCGGCAAGTGGGCGCGGTCGCGCGCGGAAATCTTAGTTCGCCGCCGGGGCGACTTCGCCGAAATCATCGTCGACGATGACGGGCCAGGCCTACCGCCCGAGAGCTACGAGCACGTCTTTGGTCTTGGCGAGCGGCTGGACGAGCGAACGCCTGGGCATGGTTTGGGCCTGTCGATCGTGCGGGATCTGGTGGGGCTTTACGAAGGCCGCGTGACGCTGGACGTCGCGACGCTTGGCGGACTGCGTGTGATCCTGACCTTCCCCGCGATCACTCAGTAAATCGGTGGTCAATTTTAGGTTGATATCGTCTCGCGCAGAGAACCTTTTTAGAGCGTCGTCAATCCTTTTATTAGGGTAATTTTTTGCCCTTGCCTTGGGCAATCTGGCCTGTTTGGGGGCGTCTATTTGATCAACCCTGCGCCTGTTGTCAGAAAAATTCCATTTTAAAACCCGACAAATTTGATGGGATTGAGGCTCGTCCGATCCATTTGTGTTCGGAGTGTGGCGTGAGCCATGCCCCGCTCTCTTGGGAGTGGGGCAGGGGGCGGCTCGCGCGTTGCGTTTATTGGAGGGGCTTACATGATCATCAATCACCGCAAGCTGGTGCTTGCCACCACGGCGCTGTGCGCCGTCGGTTTCTCTGCCCATGCTTGGGCCCAGACGGCGCCGCCGGCAGGGGCGGAACCCACCGAGATCGAGGCCGTCGTGGTCGTCGGCTCCCAGATCAAGGGCGCGAAGGTCAACGCAGCCCTGCCGGTGACGGTGGTCGGCGAGGACCAGATCGGGGCGTCCGGCGCCGTGTCCGGCGACGAGCTCTTCCGATCGATTCCCCAGATGGGCGACGTGAACTTCAACGCCCAGTATCTGCCGGGCTCCAGCAACAGCGCGCGGGGCGACGTCGGCTCGGTGAACCTGCGCAACCTCGGCATCGGCAACACCCTGGTGCTCCTGAACGGTCGTCGCGTGGTGACTCACCCGACCAGCCAGGCCAATGACAACCTGGTGCCGGTGCTGACCTACAACACCAGCGCCATCCCGGTGACGGGCCTCAAGCGCCTGGAAGTGCTGCGGGATGGCGCGGCCGCCATCTACGGCGCCGACGCGGTGGCCGGCGTGGTCAACACCGTGCTGCGCGACGATGTCGACGGCTTGACCGCCTCGAGCCAGTACGGCTTCGCCGAGGGGACGAACCTCAAGGAGTACAACTTCAACGCCTTCGGCGGGAAGAACTTCGCCGACGGCCGTGGCAATGTCAGCGCCTTCGTCTCGTACGACCAGCGCACGAGCATGCGCTCGACGGACCAGGACTATACCGCTTCGTCGGACCGCCGTCCGCTGTTCGCCGGCACCCGCTTCGACGGCGTGGCCAGCCTTGACGGTCGCAGCACCACAACGCCGTGGGCCTATGTCCAGACTCCCCAGAGCTTCGGAACCGTGCGCCAAGGAACCACGGCCCTGACCAGCAGCGCCGGCTATTTCCACATCCAGCCTTCGACCTTCGCCGGTTGCCAGCTGAACATTAGCGGCGGCATGTGCATCGACGACGGCGCCCTGGCCACCTCGGCCGCCGATCGCGACCTGCGCTTCAACTCGGCCTCCCTGGGCACCACGGTGATCCCGGAGCTGAAGCGCACGAACGTCTTCTTGACCGGCCATTACGACATCTCCGATGACCTGACGGTCTTCGGCGAACTGGGCCTCTACCACGCCAAGACCAGCGCCCTGCAGGCGCCGATCGCCACGCTGTCCTCGGGCGTGATCAGCATTCCGGCCAGCAATTACTGGAACCCCTTCGGCCCGGTGACCTTCGCCAACGGCACGGCCAATCCCAACCGCCTGCCCAACCTGAACGTCCCGGCCAGCGGCCTGCCGCTGACCCTGCGCGGCTACACCTTCGCCGACCTGGGCCTGACCCATGTCGACGTCACCAACGACCAGTACCGGGTGCTGGGCGGCGTTCGGGGCCGGAAGTTCGGCTTCGATTGGGAATCGGCTCTGGTCTATTCGGAAGCCACCGCCGACGACATCAGCGACAACATCTCCAACACCAAGCTCTACGCCCAGCTGGCCCTGTCCACGCCCGACGCCTACAACGTCTTCAACGGCTCGGACATCAACAATCCCAGCGGCGCGGACACCACCCGCAACAGTGAAGCGGCCATCGACGCCATCCGCGTCAAGATCAAGCGCCGCACCAAAAGCACCCTGGCCTCCTGGGACTTCAAGGTCTCCAGGCCCGACCTCTTCAGCCTGCCGGCCGGCGACGTCGGCGTGGCCTCGGGCGTCGAGGTGCGTCGCGAGACTCAGATGGACGATCGCGACAAGCGCATCGACGGAACGGTCACCTTCACCGACCCCATCAGCGGCGTGGTGCTGAGCGACCTGATCAACTCCAGCATCAACCCTGACACCAAGGGCCACCGTTCGGTCGCCTCGACCTATATCGAGTTCGCCGTCCCGCTGGTGTCGCCGGAAATGTCGATCCCGCTGGTCCATCGCCTGGATCTGCAACTGGCGGGTCGCTACGAGCACTACAGCGACTTCGGCAACACCGCGAAGCCCAAGATCGCCGGCGCCTGGGACCTGATCGACGGGTTCCGGATCCGCGGTTCGTGGGCCAAGGGCTTCCGGGCGCCGAACCTGGAGCAGATCAACGCCACGGTGGTGTCGCGCTCGAACAATCGGACCGACTACGCCTTCTGCGAGGCCGACCTGCGGGCCAAGCGCATCACCTCGTTCGCGGGCTGCTCGCGCTCGCTGCTGACCACGGCGCGCCGGGCCGGTAACCCCGACCTGGATCCCGAAGAGTCTGAAACCCTGTCGTACGGCGTGGTCCTGGAGCCGAAGTTCATTCCTGCCGAATATGGCCGCCTGACCTTCACCGTCGACTACTGGAAGGTGAAGCAGACGGGCCTGATCGGGGTGTTCGGCGAGGGCAACGCCCTGATCCTCGACTACCTGCTGCGCCAGTCGGGTTCGAGCAACCCGAACGTCATCCGCGCCGCCCCGACGGCCGACGACATCGCCGCCTTCAAGGATACCGGCCTCGCGGCCGCCGGCCAGGTCCTGTACGTCAACGACAAGTACACCAACCTGCAGCCGCAGGACGTCGAGGGCCTGGACCTTGGGCTGATGTATCGCCTGAACACCGACAAGCTCGGCGACTTCGACCTGAACGTGAACGCCGCGCACCTGATCAAGTACTATCAGTCGCCGTCGCCGGGCATCGCCGAGCTGCTGGCGGCGCGCAGCGCGGGCAAGATCAACGCTGGCACCACCATCAACGGCGGCGGCAACCTTCTGCGGCAGAACGGCAAGACCGACTGGAAGGTCTCGGCCTCGCTGACCTGGCGTTACAAGCAGCTCACCGTCGGCGGCTTCACCCAGTACATCGGCGACTACAACGACACAGCCTTGCTCGACTCGGCCGGGTCGCCGTGGGTTGTTGACTCGCAGATCACCGCCAACCTGTACGGCGAGTACGACTTCGCCCAGGCCAACACCAAGCTGCGGCTGGGCGTGCGGAACCTCACCGACAAGGATCCGCCGCTGAGCTCGGCGGGTTATGACGGGACGGTCTATCAGCCGTATGCCCGCTACTGGTACGTCTCGGTCAAGAAGACGTTCTAGGGACGGGGACTCAAGTGACGCATCAGTTCAACGCTTACCGAGCGCGCTGGCGGGTTTCGAGCGCGCTGGCCGCGCTCGCGCTCGCCGCCGCGCCGGCTGCCTTCGCTCAGACCGCTGGCGCGCCCGCGCCAGCGGCCGCTTCTCCGGCGGCTCTGCTGCCGGTGAAGACCGACGCGGCCAAGAACGCCGTGATCGTGACGTTGCCGCCGCCCGCCGCCGATGGCGTGTCTGGCCGGTTCCTCTACCAGCCCAGCCTCAGCGGCGGCCTGGGGTCAACGCCAGTCGGCCTTGACCGGGCCGCCACCGGCGAGACCCAGGTGCTGATCTTCCGGCGCGTGGGCAAGAAGGTGCTGATCGCGTTCGAAAACTACGGCTTCCGCGCCGTCGGCGGCACGCCAGAGGAAGCCCGTACCGTCCAGGACAGCTTTCCGCCCTCGGTCGTCTGGTCGGGCGACGTGATCTCCGACACCCCTGACGGCGGCGTCACGGTCGACATCGCCTCCTTCCTGCTGCGTGATGCGTTCGACATCACCGGTGGGCTCAAGCGCGGCAAGCAGGGCGCCTACAAGTTGGCCTCGTCGCTCAGCTATGTCGACCTGCCGCTCACCGGTGTTTTCCCTGACAACCTCGAATTCGAGACCCGGCAGACCTTCACCGCCGACGAGCCGGGGGGCGAGGTGAATGGCATCGCGCCCGACGGTCGCGCCGTGACCTTTGGCGTCCATCACAGCTTCATCCGCCTGCCGGCGCCGGGCTTCGTCCCGCGAGCCTACGATCCGCGAACGGGCACGTCGGCCCAGGTGCTGTTCGCCGACTACGCCGCGCCGCTGGACCAGCCGATCGTCCAGCGCCTGGCGCGACGGTTCCGGCTCGAGAAGACGGACCCAACCGCGGCCCGCTCGCCGGTCAAGAAGCCGATCGTCTATTACGTCGATCGCGGCGCGCCCGAGCCCATCCGTTCGGCTCTGATCGAAGGCGGCCGCTGGTGGGCGAAGGCCTTCGAGGAGGCCGGCTATGTCGACGCCTTCCGGGTGGAGCTGCTGCCCGAGGGTGTCGATCCGATGGACGCCCGCTACAACGTCGTCAACTGGATCCACCGGCAGACCCGGGGCTGGTCGACCGGCACCACGGTGGTCGATCCGCGCACGGGCGAGATCGTCCGTGGCGTCGTCCAGCTGGGCTCGCTGCGCGTGCGCCAGGACCGGCTGATCTTCGAAGGCCTCGTCGGCGCGGACAAGACGGGCAAGGGCGGTCCCGACGATCCGATCAATGTCTCGCTGGCGCGTATCCGCCAGCTGTCGGTGCACGAGATCGGCCACACCCTTGGTCTGGCCCACAACTTCGCGGGCAGCACCTATGGCCGCGCGTCGGTCATGGACTATCCCGCACCGCAGGTGAAGATCCAGGGCGACCGGCTGGACCTCTCCGACGCCTACGCCAAGGGCGTGGGGGCCTGGGATCGTTTCGCGATCAACTGGCTCTACTCGCAAGGCGCGCCGGGCTCGAACGAGACTGCTCGCCTTGATCGCTTGGCGCGCGAGGCCCAGGCCAGGGGGCTTCGCTACGTCACCGACGGGGACTCGCGCAGCAATTCGGCGGGCCAGCCCTACGGCGCGCTTTGGGACAATGGTCCCGACGCGGTCGCGGAGTTGGATCACGTGCTGACCGTGCGCAGGCTGGCGCTGAGCCGTTTCGGCCTGGCGAACCTGCCCAAGGGCGCGCCGGCGGCGGACCTGAAACGGGTCTTGGCGCCGATCTACCTGTTCCATCGCTACCAGGTCGAAGCTGCCGTGAAGCTGATCGGCGGGGTCGACTACGCCTACGCCGTGCGCGGCGATGGTCACGAAAGCGCCTCGATCCCGTCGGCCGCCACCCAGCGCAAGGCGCTGGACGCTTTGCTGCGCACGACCGACGCGGCCACCCTGGATCTGCCGGATCCTCTTCTGAACCTGCTGTCGTCCGGTCAGTCCGGGGTTCGGGACAAGGCCTACGAGATCGAGATCTTCCCGACCTCGGGCCCGGCGATCTTCGACCTGCCGACCGCCGCCGAGATGGCCGCCGACCAGACCGTGTCGCTGCTGCTCAATCCGCAACGGCTGAACCGGGTAGTCGAGCAGAACCGTCGCGACCCCGCTCAACTGGGCGTGGCCGAGTTGACCGAGCGTCTGCTGGCGTCCGTTGCGCCGAGCGACGTCCAGGGGCGGTTGGGCGACCTGCGTCGGCGCATCCGCGCGCGTGTCGTCAGCGATCTGATCGAGGCGCAGAGCGACAAGGCGCTCTCGCCGACCGCGGCCGCCCAGATCGACGCGGCGTTGCGGACCTTTGGCAAGACCCTGGCGGCCTATCAGGGCGGCGGGGCCGAGGCCGATCAGGCCGCCATGCTGTCGCGAGCCCTGCTGAGCGACGACGCCGGCGCTAGGCAGGCTTTGGCCGCGCCTCGCTCCGGCGCGGTTGAAGCCCTTCCGCCCGGCATGCCGATCGGCGGCGAGGACTGCTGGTTCTGCGCTCCGAGCGCAGGTTTGTAATGCGTACCCCAGAAAGAAAGCGTCTCATGACCGTTCTCCCCCTCGGGCTCTCCAAGGCCACTTTCCGAGGCGCGCTGATCGCCGCCAGTTTCCTGCTGCCCGCGGCGGCCGCCCACGCCGCGACGCCGGCCGTCGCGATCATCAACGCCCAGATCTTCGACGGCACGGGCGCCGCGCCCTATAAGGGTGTTCTGGTGGCGCAGGATGGCCGCATCGTCGATGTCGGCCCCAAGGCGAAGCCGCCAAAGGGCGCTCAGGTGATCGACGCCAAGGGCGAGGCCGTGGTCCCGGGCTTCTTCGACGTCCATACCCACTGGACCCCGGCCGGCGCGCCGGCCATTACGCCCAAGATCGCCGACGCCTATCTGGCCTCGGGCGTGACCACGGTGAACGATTTCCACCAGCAGCCGGAATCCTTCGCGCCGCGCCGGCAGTGGCTGTCGACCCTCACCGCGCCGCACGTCAATTTCGTAGCCCGCGTCAGCACGCCGGGCGGTCACGGCGCCGACTGGGCTGACGAAGCGACCACCCGCTGGGTGAACACGCCCGAAGCGGCCAAGGCCGCCATCGAGGGCCTGGCTCCCTACAAGCCCGACGCCATCAAGGCCTTCACCGACGGCTGGCGCTATGGGTCCTCGCCCGACAACACCAGCATGGATGGCTGGACGCTGAAAGCCCTGACGGACGCGGCCCACAAGCTGAACCTCAAGGTCCTGTCGCACACGGTCACGGTTGAGCGCGGCGCCGTCGCGGCCAGCAGCGGCGTCGACATCATCGCCCACAGCCTGCAAGACGAGCCGATCGACGCCGAGACCGTCGCTAGGCTCAAGGCCAACGGCACCTTCTACGCCCCGACCCTGGCGGTCTATGAGCCGGTCAAGCCGGGGCAGAAGCCGCCGGCCGACGCCGATAGCCCCCGCGCCAAGCTGGCGGTCCAGAAGTTCGGCTACGCCCTGGCCAATGTGAAGACGCTGAAGGACGCCGGCGTGCCGATCGCGCTCGGCACAGACGCCGGCATGCCTGGCACGCCGCATGGCGCCTCCACCCTGCGCGAGATGGAACTGCTGGTCCAGGCCGGCCTCTCCCCTTCGGAGGCCCTGATTGCCGGCACCGCCACCAGCGCCCGCGCCATGAACCTGCTTGCCGACCGGGGCACCCTGGAGAAGGGTAAGCGCGCTGACTTCGTGCTGATCGCCGGCCAGCCGTGGACGACCATCACCGACATCCGCAAGGTCGACCGCGTCTTCATCGACGGCAAGGCTGTGTTCGGGTCCGGCTCGACCCGCTCGCCCGCCAACGACAAGCCGACCATGCCGGTGCTGAAGGCCAAGGGGCCGTTGATCGACGACTTCGAGCGCGCCGACGGCCGCACCAGCCTGGACACGCTAAGACTCAGCGACTTCGACGGCGGTCGTGACCGCAGTGTCGAGGTTCTTCAGACCATCGATCGCGGGGATGGCGACCATGTGCTGAGCGTGGCGGCCAAGATGGCCCAGAAACCCGAACCCGACGCCGGCGTCCTGCTGCCGCTGAGCCGCGGCTCGGTCGAGCCGGTCGACGCCTCGGCGTTCAAGGGCGTGACCTTCGAACTGCGCGGCGATGGCGGTCCCTATGTCGTGACCATCAACAGCGCTTCGGGCTCTTGGGCGGCCACGGTGTCGGCCGACAAAACCTGGGCCAAGGTCACTGTGCCCTTCACCGACTTCAAGCGCTCGGGTCGAGGCGAGGGGGCCTGGACTGGAACGGATTTGCTCGAGGTCGGAGTGTCGGGCTCGCGCCCGGCTGGCCGCAAGCTGTGGTTCGAGCTCGACGACGTGACCTTCTACTGAGCCTTTACGCCTCGTCGCCGAGACCAATCGCGCCATCGACCCGCGCCAGGGCGGTGGCGCGGGTCAGCCCGGGCAGGCCTGTTCGGGCGGCGACGATCGGGGTGAGGCCGCGATCTTGGCGAGAATTCGCTACGCATCACGGGTAGCGATTTGATGGTTACGCTATCTTCCTACTGACGGGTTCAAGTCTTGGCCCACCTCGATTGCGCCCGCTAAACGCAAAGCCTACATGTCGCGAGGCGGCATTTGGGGGCATGTGTTGTGCGCGTAGCACTTGGAAAGAGCTTTGACGGGAATTCGCGGCGATGACGCCGTCGGCCTCGAGTACGGACAGGGACGTCGAAAGGCTTTGTCTGGCGCTCTCGGCTGACCTGATTGCTAGCGGTTTCCTAAGGGGGAGCTTCCGCTCGGCGCTCGACACGATTTTGGCGCTGGCCATAGCCCAGGCAAACCTGGCGCCGATGGCTCGCAACTTGGCGTTCCAGAAGACCTATGCGGGCTTGAGCAGTCCGCCGCCCGACGAGGTGCGCAGGCCGGTGAGATCACGGTCGATCGCCATCTCGCTCGGCATTCCCCAGGAGACGGCGCGACGGCGCGTGGCGCTGATGGTCGAATCCGGGTTCCTGGTCCAGACGAGCGCAGGGGTCTACATGCCCAAGAGCGTTACCGCGACCCCCGTCTACATCGATACCGCCAAGGCGACTTGGCGGGCGATCGGCGACCTCTATTGCGCCCTCAGACGCGCGGGCGCGCTGGAGGCGCCAACGGGCGGGACCGGCGATGGAGAGATCCCGCACAGATACATGATGCGACTTTGGGGCGATCATTTCCTGCGATTGATCGAGACGCTTCTGTCGATGGTCCACAAGCCCCTCGGCATCGTCCTGTTGTTCACGATCCTGCGCGAGAGCCAGGCGACGGAGTCTGGCGCCGGCGAACCCGTTTCCGCCTTGTCCCTGTCACGGTCGCTGGGCGTACCGTTCGAAACCGTAAGGCGCAACGCTCTGCGGCTCGCCGAGAATGGCCTGTGTCAGAAGGTGTCTCGCGGCTATTTGATCACCGCCGAACTACTCGATACGCCGATCTGGCGACAATTCGCCGAGCGTCATCGCCAGATCCTGATGCGCTTTTTCTCAATCATGGGCGAGCGGGACCTGCTGGGCTGGTGGGAAGCCGACTATCAGGCCGCGAATTAGCCTTCGCCTTGCCCGGAGCGGCGAGCGCTCGGGCAAGGCGTTGAGGCAGACTAGAATTTCCGGCTCAAGCTGAGACCCCATTCACGGGGACGGCCATAGCTAGCTTCCTTCAGGCCAAAGCCGCTGGAGGCGTTGCCCGAGACCTTGTAGCGCTCATCGGACAGGTTGGAGCCGAACAGCGCGATTTGCCACAGCTGGTCCGGAGACGCGTAGGCCAGACGCGCGCCGAACAGGTCGTAGGCGGGCTGGGTCAGGTCGGGGTCGTTGGCGACGTCGTTGTAGACGGTGCTGTAGTGGGTCCAGTCGGCCCGGGCGGTCACCCGCCCGCCGTTGGGCAGATCATGGCCGTATTCGACGCCGCCATTCAGCGTCCACTTGGGCGCTTTCACGAAGTGCGTCGCCAGGGTGATCGGCAGCACCTGACCCGCCGCCAGGCCGTTGCCGACCTCGGTATATTTGGCGTCCATGTAGCCGCCGCCGAAGTTGAAGCTCCAGTGGGTCGTCGGCCGGGCTTGCAGTTCGACTTCGACGCCCTTGACTTCGCCGGCCGCCGCGTTGGCGACGAAGTTGCGCGGCGTCTGGTTCACCGTCACCTGGATGTCCTGATAGTCGCTGAAATAGCCGGCGACGTTGAGGATCAGGCGGCGATCCAGCCAGGCGGTCTTGGCGCCGGCCTCGTAGGTGACGAGCGTCTCGGGCTGGTACTCGGTGACCTCCGAGGCGTCGTTGAGCGGGCGGGCGTTGAGGCCGCCGCTCTTGAAGCCCTTTCCCACGGAAGCGTAAAACAGGACGTCCGGCGTGGCTTTGTATTCGAGGCCGACTTTCGGCGTGAACGAGTTCCAGGATCCGCTGCGTGAGAGCAGGGCGATGATCCCGCCGTCGCGGATGCGGCGGTGGTCCAGCACGTAGTCCTTTTCATCGCGGTTGTAGCGGGCCCCGAGCGTCGCGCTCAGCCGATCGGTAAGGGTCAGGCTGCCTTGGGCGAAGGCCGCGTAGGTGGTGCTGGTCACCTTGGTATAGACCGCCGCCGACGGGCTATAGGGCGGCGGCGAGGCGCCCGGCGCCAGGCCCAGAGCCAGCTTGGCGAAGCCGGAGTCGGTGCCGCGTTCGCGGAAGGCGTAGACGCCCGTCACCCAGGTCAGACGGTTATCGAAGGACGCGCCGCTGAGCTGGAATTCCTGGCTGTATTGGGCCTGGACGTCGTGGTTGAAGGTCTCGCGGAAGGTGAAGGGCGTGTTGTCGCCGTCGCGGGCGAAGGTCGCCTTCAGGCCCCGGATCGCGCTGATGCTCTTGAAGGACACAGCGCCGAGATCCCAATCCACGGTAGCCGAGGTTCCCCACAGGTCCAGGTCGTTGATGTTCGGACCTGTGCCATAGGTCGTGTACGGATCGTTGGTCAGGAACGAGGTGTTGAGCGTCTTCGAGCCGTTCGGCGCGGTGATGCCGAGACCCGGCGCGACATAGGTGTTGAAGTTGGCGATAAACGGTCCAGCCACGAAGCCGGGAACCGAGCCGATCACCAGGAGCTTCTGCGGCGCGGAATGTTCGCGGGCGCGCGTATAGTCGGCGGACAGATTGACCGTGACCGCATCCGAGGCTTCCCAGCGCAGTTGGGCTCGGGCGGCGGTGGCGTTGCGGTCACCCAGGTCGTCGCCGGTCAGAAGGCGCTTGCCGTAGCCGTCGCGGGTGAGACGCGCGGCCGAGAGGCGGGCCGAGACCTTGTCACTAAGGGGGATGTCGACGTGGCCCTTCACGTCGCGACGATCGAGGCTGCCGATCACGCCCTCGATCTTGCCGCCGAACGTGTCCTTAGGCTGATCGGTGGTGATGATCACCGCGCCGCCGATAGTGTTCTTGCCGAACAGGGTGCCTTGCGGGCCGCGCAGCACTTCGATGCGGCTGACGTCGAAGGCGTCCAACGTGCCGCCGATGGAGCGGGCGTAGTAGACGCCGTCCACATAGACGCCGACGCCGGGATCGCTGAAGATCGCGAAGTCGTTCTGGCCGACGCCCCGGATGAAGACCGTCGCGTTGTAGTTGCCGCCGCTAAGCGCCGCGGCGCCGTCGAAGCGGATGCTCGGCGCGAACTTGGCGATCTGGTCGACGCTCTCGACGCCCCGGCTTTGCAGGGCCTCTCCGCCAAGCGCCGTGACGGCGACGGGCGTGTCCTGCAGGCGTTCTTCGCGACGGCGAGCCGTCACGACGACTTCTTCGATCTGGGCCGTTTGGGTGTCGGTGTTCTGAGCGACGGACGGTGTCGCGATCGCCTGAACACCGGCCACCGCGCAAGCCATCAGTCCCCCGGCGCGCAGGCGGCCGGAGATAGTCCCAATCCTGGGCATAGGTTTTCCTCCCGGTACGTCGATGATCATCCAGCGCGAGCGCTCGTGATCGTTCTGATTGTTATGCGTACTAACTATTTCAGAGCATGATTGTATGCCGCGTGCAACCGCCTCTCGCCACGTTCCGAAAATCAAAGAACAATGTTGCGCGAAGGTCGCGCTTCGCGAGTCTCAGGCGCATGCGGAAGGACGCGCGCGCTCGTACTGAGCGCGCGCGTCCCCGTATCCCAAGAACCAGGAAGGGTTGGATTTAGTCGTCGCTTGGCCTGGTTCGACCGCTCAGCCACAGACAGGCGACACCGCCGGCGGCGAGGATGGGCAGAAGCGCCAGGAGAACCTGACTGGGCGCACGTCCAGCGCCGATCAGCGACGCCGCCAGCAAGGGACCGGCGGCCGAGCCTAGGCGTCCCATGACGACGGCCGCGCCCACGCCGGTGCCTCGCAGGCGCGTGGGATAGAAGCTCGGCGCCATGCCGTAGACCGTGGACTGGACGCCGGAGATGGTGGCGCCGACCGCCGCGCCCACGACCAGGAAGATCGAGAGCGAGGCTGGGGCCGAGGCCGCGGCGGCGAGCGCGACGGCCGAGGCGCCGAAGACCGCGAGTATGGTCAGGGTTCGTCTGTTGGGATGATCCATCAGCCAGCCCGTCGCTACGCTGCCCACCGCCCCGGCGAGGTTGAAAGCCATCTGCACCAGGCCCGCATCGGGTCGGCTAAGGCCCTTGCCGATGAGCAGCGACGGCAGCCAGCTCAGCAAGAGGTACATGATCAGCAGCGCCAGGAAGAACGAGATCCACAGGAGGAGCGTCGTCAGGCCGCGCCCGTCGCCAAAAGCGGCTTCGGCGAAGCCCGCTTTCTGGACGGAGGCGTCTCGAGCCGCGCCAACAGGTTTTGGCGGATTGGGCAACAGGGGAATGGCCAGCGCCAGGGCGAGTAAGGGACCCACGCCGCCGACATGGAAAATCACCCGCCAATCCGACGGATCGGCGCCGGCGAGGCTGACTAGACTGGCGATCGCGCCGCCGAAGGGCAGACCCGCATAAAGAAAGCCAACGGCTCGGCTGCGCAGGCGAGGTTCGACGCTCTCGGCGACGATCGCGATCAGGTTCGGCAGGGCGCCCCCCAGGCCCACGCCGGTCAGGAAGCGGGCCAGCAGAAGACTGTTAAGGTCGTTCGCAAGGCCGGTCGCGATCGACAGCAGACCAAACACGGCCACGGAGAAAAGCAGGGTGGTCTTCCGCCCTAGTCGGTCGGAGAGGCGGCCTCCAACGGCGGCGCCGAACATCAAGCCGAACGTGCTGACGCTGAAGAACCATCCGAGGGCGTCGGGCGAGAGCCCCAGGTCCGGCGCCAGGCGGGGCGCGGCGACCCCCGCCGATTGCAGGTCAAAGCCTTCGAAGACCGCCAAAAGACAACAGATGGCGACGGCCGCCAGACTCGTGCGTCCGCGCGCCATGTCGTTTCCATCGATCATGGATCCTCCCCCTTCTCACCATCGCGCTCTACGTCGCGTCTTTTTGATATGTGTCATAACTATTATGGAATGTCGCTCCTATTCGCGACGATCGGCGCGAATCCGCTCGCCGTGCTACGAAACGGGCAAGGCGAGGAAGACGCGTTGATGGCTAACGCTGCGGAACTTAAGACGACGACTGAGGCAGCCCTCTCGTTGGGAGGGTTGGAGACCACCGTGGGGTTCGTGCTCCGGCTGGCTCAGGTCGCGGTGTTCAAGGACCTCTTGGCGGCGCTAAAGCCCTTTGACCTGCGCGTCACGGATCTCTCTGTCTTGCTGGTCATCGAGGCCACGCCCGGTCTCCAGCAGCGGGCGATCGGCGACATGTTGCGCATTCAGCGCCCGAACCTAGTCATCATTCTCGACCAACTGCAGGCTAGGGGGCTTGTTCGGCGCGATCCGGTTCCCGGTGATCGGCGCTCCTACGCCCTTTCGATAACCCCCGAGGGCTCGGCGCTTCTGAAGGGGGCGAAAGCGGCGCATGCGGCGCATGACAAGAAGGTCCTGGCGGCGCTCGGCGACCTCAAGAAAGAGCAGATGCTAGCCGTTCTGGAACGGATCGCCGAGATCTAGCTCGGCCGCCGAGGCAAACTCGCTCCAGGCCGCATCGACCTGTCGTCAAATGATTTGCGCAACAAACAATATGATGTAGAAACAAATAAAGCGCCCACTGAAGGCGCGGCGACCGACGCCATGGAGGAAACTTATGTCTGACGCCGTGCGCGGAGACGTCGATGCGTCCCAGGCTGGCGCGACGAGCAAGATCGTCTGGCGACCCTATCATATCTATATTGTCGGTCTGCTGTTGCTGATCACGATCTGCAACTACCTCGACCGGATCGTGCTCAACGTTCTGCAAGAGCCCATCAAGCGCGAGCTGCGGCTCAGCGACTGGCAGCTGGGCTTGCTGAGCGGTCCCGCTTTCGCGCTGTTCTACTCCGTCGCCGGCATTCCTGTCGCCCGACTGGCCGAGCGGACTAACCGCGCCCGCCTAATGGCGGCGGTGGTCGCGGTCTGGTCGACGATGACGGCGCTGTGCGGCGTCGCCCAGGGCTTTGTCCAGCTGCTGCTGTTTCGCGTCGGCGTGGGCATGGGGGAGGGCGGTTGCCTTCCGGTCAGCCACTCGCTGCTGGCCGACAATTTCAGCATGCGCCAACGCGGCATGGTCATGTCGATCGTCAGCACCGCGCCGTCCTTCGCCACCATCCTGGCGCCGATCGTCGGCGGGCTGATCGCCCAGCAGTGGGGCTGGCGCGCGGCGTTCCTGGTCGTGGGTCTGCCGGGTCTGGTGCTCGCGCTGCTGGCCTGGCTGACCCTCCGAGAACCTCGCGATCGGGCCCAGGCCGACACCTCCGCGAAGGTCGAAGCGAAGTCCAATTCCACCTTCTCGGCGGACCTAGGCGTGCTGTTGCGTAACCCCGCCTTCGTGATGCTGGTGGTGGGCGGGGCCTTCATCGGCCTGGCCTATAATGGCGTCACGGTGTTCACCGTCTCGTTCATGATGCGCACGCATGGCCTGACCTTGTCCGAGGCGGGCGGCGTCGTCGGCCTGGGTGGCATGCTTGGGCTGGCTGGAACCTTCTTGGGCGGCTTGGCGGCCGACAAGCTGGCCGACGCGCGCGGACGCTCTTACGTGCTGGTGCCGGCGGTCGGCGGCGTATTGACTTGCCTCTTCTATGGCTTGGCCTTCGCCCAGCCGAACTGGGCGCTGGGACTTCCGCTGTTGCTGGCCGCCTCTGTCGCCTACAACCTCAAAAACGGGCCGATGTACGCCGCGGTGCAGAACATCGTGCCCGGAACCATGCGAGCCACCGGCGCCGCCGTCTTCATGTTCGGCGCGACGGTGATCGGCGGCATGACCGGTCCTCTGATCGCCGGCGGCGTGAGCGATAACGTCGCTGGCCGCGCCTTCCCGACCGCCCTGGGCGTCTTCCATGCGGCTTGTCCAGGCGGGCGGGCGGCCAAGGGCGCGGCGACGGAGGTCGCGCAGGCCTGCGCCCAGGCCTCGGCGGCCGGGCTGCAGACCGCCCTGGTGGTGGTCTCGATGGGCTTCCTGCTGGCGGCGGGCTTCCTGGTGCTTGGGGCGCGCTGGCTGAAGGCCAACGAGCCGGCGGCCGCCTGAAACGCTACTGGTCGCTGTCGGCGAAGCAGCGCTTGTAGAGCTTGTCGAGCAGCGTGTGCAGGACCTGATGTTCCTGGTCGGTCAGCGCCGTCTTGATCGACGCTTCGTTGACGTGCGCCAGGGCGCGCATCTCCTCCAGAGCCTTCAGGCCGACCGGCGTGGCGAAGAGGAGGTGACGGCGCCGATCGGTCTGTGAACGCTGGCGCATCGTCCAGCCCAGGCGTTCCATGTTGTCGAGGATGGCGACGATCGTCGCCTTGTCGAAGCCGACCTCGCGCGCCAGCGTCTTTTGCGAAAGCCCCGGGTTCGCCGCGATGAGGGCCAGCGCCGAAAATGCGCCAGGGCGGATTTCCTCGCGATCCAGCAGGGCGTTGAAGGCGCGCGACAGGTGATTTTGGATCCGACGGATCCGGAAGCCGACCAAGTCGTCGAGCACGCCAAGGGAAATCTCGCCTCGGGGCTCGTCGTCTTCAACGGTCGCGATGGGCTCGGCCTTGGCGGTCATCGGCGGTCTTTTCTCCGGCGGCTGAATGACTTCCTCGTCGATTTGGTCAGTCGCGGTCAATGGTCATGCGCTCCTGAAGACGACGCGGTCGCCTTCCCAAGCGAATTCGGTTTTGAGACCGACCTTATGGCTGATCGCCGCGACATACTCGGCCACAGCGCGACCTTGCGCGTCATCTCCGAGCGGCTCTGGCTGGCCTGTCGGAGTCATCCAGATCGGCCGGAAGCCAGGGCTAATCACACCGTTCGCATCAATGTGGCAGGCCGCGACCATGCCGTTCTTGGCTTCGGGATGGAAGGGATAAAGCGGGTAGTCCGGATCCGGCTCGAAGCCGAACAGCGCCTTGCGCTTTTCGGCCCACGCGCGGCGGACGGGGTTGTCGTTGCCCTCCGCCGTCAGGGCGCGGGTGACCGTGACGAAATTTCCCAGGCCGTGGAAGATCGGCTTGCCGCGCCAGACTTCGACGCCCCGCAGGATGTGGGCGTGGTGGCCGATGACGATGTCCGCGCCGGCTTCGATAGCCGCCCGCGACACGGCTTTCTCGTACATGGCGATGTGGGCCGGGGTGTGGACCACGCCCTTGTGGAAGGCGACGACTAGCACGTCGACCTGCGCGCGGATCGCGGCGACGTCGGCTTGCATGGCTTCGACCGTGTCGGGATCGGCGAAGGTGTAGACCTTGGGCGGCCCGCCCGGGTTGGCGTTCTCGAGTTCGTAGTGGGTAATGATCTTCAGATAGGCGCAGCCGGCGCGTTTCGGGCCGGCCCAACCTTCCTTGGGACCCACGCAGTTGTAGCTGAGCAGGCCGACGCGAAGGCCGCGTCGGGCCGCCAAGGCGGGCCGTCGGGCCTGGTCGAGATCGAGCCCGGCGCCGGCGCTGACGATCCCCTGGGCGGTCAGGTTGGCGATGGTGTCCTCGATGCCTTCGCCGCCTCGGTCGTGGATGTGGTTGCCGGCCAGGCTCACCATGTGAAATCCCGCCCGGCCGACCGCTTTCAAATTCTCAGGATCGCTGGCGGGGGCGGGGATGTCGCCGACCGACTCTCGGCCTCGGGTGGTGTGGGGCACCTCGACATGGCCGATCAGCAGGTCGGCCTCCGCCAGCAAGGGTCGCGCCTTGTCGAAGAAGAAGTCGGCGTTGGGTTCGTCCAGAACCAAGTCGCCGGTCATGTAGAGCTTGAACGGCGCGGTCATGGGGCGCTCCGCACGGGCAGCGTCACGCTGGAAGGCGTGTCGCCGCCGGTGTGCAAGGTCAGGGTCGGCGGGGGCGAAGTTTCGATCCGCGCGCGCTCGCGGGGCTCGGCGCCGCTGACGGCGATCCGCACCCGGTGGCCGGCCTTGAAGACGTAGGACACCGCCAGCATGTCGAACGACACCCGCACGGGCTCGCCGGCTTTCAGCGGCTGATGATCCTCGGTCCAGGCGCGACGCCACGGCGTGCCGATCGTGTCCCAGGGCGCTGTCACGACCTTGCGCAGCGAGGCGCGCTGGCGGCCTTCGCTGACCACGGTCACCGAGCCGTCCGGCGCGACGTCCTCGAGATAGGCGAACACGGGCTGTTCCGGCGCGGTCGACGAGATCCACAGGTCGGCCAGCGGTGAGCCGGTCATCTCGGTGTCGGCCTTCAAGACCGGGCCGCTGTACACGAAGCTCGCCTTGGCCGGATGGCAGGGCTGGGCGAAGGGGCCCCAGTTGGGTTGCACCGGATCGGGCGGGCAGGTCGGCGCGTAGTCGACCGTGACACTGCTGGTCGCCGTCTTGGCGGGGGGCTTGGGCTTCAACGCGCCCGCGTCCAGGAACAGGGCGTCGCGCGGGTCGGGACGCGGCCAGCGGTCGGTCGAGCGCCATTCCTGGCCCTTCGGCGCGCCGATCGTGAAGTAGTGGATGGGGGCGTCGGTCTCGATCCCCGTCGCCTCGCCTTTCAGATAGTGGTCGAAGAAGCGCAGCTGCTCGGCGCGCAGGTCGAAGCCGTCGTTCAGGCAGTGCCGCCAAGGGCCGATCACGATGCGCGCCTGAGCGGGCAGGTTGGCCTGGGCGATCAGGCCCTCGGTGCGGAAGTCGTCGTACCAGCCGCCCTGGATATAAAGCGGCACGTTCGAGGCCTTGAGCTGGCTGAGATAGGCGCCAATGCTGACCTCGCCCCAGAACTTGGCCATGACCAACGGCGACCAGCTGTCGCGATAGGGCATGGACTTCATCAGCTCGAGCAGGTTGGTCGACTTCTGGTGTTCCTCCGCCGCCTGGCGCAGCAGGACGCGATCCTCGTCGCCCTGGACCGGCGTGGCCTTCATGTCGTCTTCGAGCGTCCGGGTGGGGCCGGTGCCATATTGGGAGATGATGCCGCCGCGCGTGTGGCCGTCGTAGCGCTCCCAGGCGAAGCAGCCGGCGAAGGCCGCCTTCAGATGCGGCGGACGGGCGATCATGGCGTGCATCACCGCCTCGCCCGTGTTCGAGCAGCCGTACATGCCGATCCGACCGCTGGACCACGGCTGGGCGGCCAGCCATTCGGTGATCTCGTAGGCGTCGAAGCCCTCGGTGAAGTCTTCGTAGCCGCGTCGGACGCCGAACGAGGCGCCGTTGCCTCGGCGCGCCACGATCGCGACCACATAGCCCGCGCGGGTGAGGTCGGTGAGAGACTGGGCCGCCCCCGTCTCGCGCACGCCGGACTTTTCGATATCCAGCGTATGGTGCCAGATGACCGGCAGCCGCGTGTCCACGGGCTTACCGTCGACCGCCGGCCGGTGCAGCGAGATCGCGATCTTCGTGCCGTCGCGCATGGGCAGGTAGAACGAGGTCGCCACCTGCTGCGAATAGATATCCTTGGGCGCATAGGCGCCGAAGTTGGACGGCGGGGCGGCGACGGCGGGCAAGGCTGCGCTGGTGACCGAAAGCGCGGCGGCGAGGGCGATCGCTGAGGACTTCATACGAGGCTCACTGAAAAAGAAGCAGCGGGCGAAGCCAAGCTCGCCCGCCAAAGGTGTTCCCGGGGGGAAGATCGGAGATCACCAGGCCTTGCTGATCTCCACGGAGACAAAGCGGCCCAGCGGCGAGGCGGCCTGGCTGTCCCACGAAAGGGTGCCGTTCAGGACGATCGGCGGATCCTTGTCGAACAGGTTCATGACGTTGGCGGAGATCCGCAGATCCTTGGCCCAGCCCGCCTCGCGCTCGAAGGCGTAGGACGCGGTGGCGTCGAAGATGGTCTGGCTCTTGACCTTCACGTTCGGGGTGACCGCCGTGTTCAGGTAGCTGTCGGTATAGTTGGCGAAAAGGTTGGCCGACCAGCCGTCCGAGCGCCAGCCCAGCGCGCTGCGCACGCGCAGGTCGATGGGGTTGCCGAAGGTGTCCAGCACGTCTTGCCAAGGGGCGCTCGCCGCGGTCTTGCGTTCAAGTTTCAGGACCTTGGCGACCTCGGTCGACACCGTCCAGTCGCCGACCGGCGTGGCGAAGGCATAGCGAACCGAGACATCGAGGCCGCGCTGGTCGAGCTTACCCAGGTTCTGGCGACGGCCGTCGATCAGCACGTTGATGTTGGCGACCGGCTCGACCGGGTTTTGCAGGTCGGGGCTAGCCATGGCCGCGGCGACGAGGGCGTTGAAGGCGGCCGTGGCGGCGGCGTCCGACGCCGCCGGCCGGCGCGTGATGAAGGGCGCATAGACCGAGCCGTTGGCCAGGGCCGTGTTGGGGGTCACGTCGATGCGGTTGCTGTAGAGAATCTTGTACCAGGTGGCCGAGACGTTGAGGCCGTTGATGGCCTTGGGCTTCCAGTCGAAGCCCGCCGACCAGGTCTTGGCGGTTTCAGGACCAAGCTGTCCGTTGCCGCCGTTGGTGAAGATGCCGCGCGTGACGCCGGTGGCCGAAGCGGGATCGGTCAGGTTCTGGATGAAAATGTTCTTGATCTGGTCGGCGCTGTCGATCAGCGACGGGGCGCGGAACGACGTGCCGTAGGTGGCGCGCAGCGTCAGGTCTGCAACCGGCGCGTAGATCACCCCGATCTTAGGGTTTGTGGTCTTGCCGAAGTCGGAATAGTCCTCGCGGCGGCCCGCCAGCGACAGCTCCAGGCGCTGCACGCCAGGCAGGGCGTTGGAGGGGCCGACGATCGGCACGAACAGCTCGCCGTAGACGGTTTTGATGTCGCGGCTGTTGCTTACGATCTTGTAGGTCGCCGCGCCGCTGGCCAGGACGTTGGTGGCCTCGAGCGTCTGCTTGAAGCTGTTGTCGTGATATTCCGCGCCCACCGCGACGCGGACCGAGCCGGCGGGCAGGTTGAAGATCGGACCATCGGCCTTGATCGAGTAGTCCTTGGCGATGTTTGTGCCCCACGTCGCGCGGTTGGCGTCGATGATGTCGAGCAGGCGCGCGTTGTTCGTGCGGTTGAACGCGCCATTGCCGAAGGGATTGAACGCCGTGGTCGGGTCGCTGCTCGCCAGGGCGGCGGTCAGGGCGGCGTTGTTCAGCACGTTCTTCCGATCCTGGAAGCCCCGGCTGATGCTGTGGTCGGCATAGGCGGCGATCCGCCATTGCTTGCCCAGATCGTAGTTGAAACCAATCGCGTTCTGCTGGGCGTTCTCGAACCCCGTCGAGTTCGGATCGGCGTCGTCGGTCAGGCGATATTCGACCGTCTCCGAGGTCTGGCCGGCGGGTGAGACGAACCAGGGGTTGGTGTTCCGCACCGTCAGGCTGAACAGGGCGGGCGGCGCCGCCAGGTTGAATTTGCGGCGGGTGTAGAAGCCTTCGTACCAGACCTCGGCCTTATCGCCGATGTGCTGGTGCACATTGAAGAGGATCGTGTTCCGGTTCTGCTTCGGCAGCAGGTCCGCGGCCGCCCCTTCGTCATAGCGGTTGGCCGTGCCCGCGACCAAGGCGGACGGGTTGACGCCGACGCCATTGCCGGCGGGCAGGGCGTAGCGCACGCCGCCGATGACGATGTTGCCGGGCGCGGCGGTGAAGGGGCGGGCGTCCGAGCCGCCCCGCGCGGTACGGTTCTGGCTGGCGAAGTCGCGATCCGCGCCCGACAGATTGCCCCGCTCATTGTGCTCGAACGAGAAGAACAGCTCGCCGGTGTCCCAGGTCTTGCCGAAGGTCTGGCTGTACTGCTTCTGGGAGACGTTGTCGGCGAACCCGTAGCGGAACGTGGTCTCGCCGCCGTCAAGGGAGCGGCGCGTGATCAGGTTCACGACCCCGGCCACGGCGTCCGAGCCGTAGATGGCCGAGGCGCCGTCGGTGACGACCTCGATGCGTCCGACGGCGGAAGTCGGGATTTGGTCAAGGTCGCCGAGCGCCTTGATGATGCCGTTCGGCGCCAGGCGGCGACCGTTCAGCAGCAGGAGGGTGGCCTCGGGGCCGATGCCGCGGAGGTTGGCGGTCCGAACGGCGGTGGAGTTGGCCGCGGCATCTTGCGCCCCGCCGTTGAAGCTGTTGCGGCTTTCATCGGCGCCCAGGTTCAGGACTTGCGGCAGCATGCGCAACGCATCGCTCGGCGCGCCGGCGCCGGAGGCCTTCAGGTCCTGAAGGCTCACGCCGACGGTCGGCGAGCCAGCGGCCGCCACGCCGCGAATGCTAGTGCCCGTGACGACGATCTCCGAGACCGCTGTGTCTTCGATGGTCGAGGTCTGCGGCGCGGTTTGCGCCTGCACGGCCGATGCGGCCGACCAGGCGGCGGCGATCATGGCCAGATGCGAGACGCAGGCGTGGCGTGAGTTGGTGGTCTTCATGGCGGCCCTCCCGTGCGCCGTCCGGCGCCCCGCCGTCGGCTGTTCTATTTTCGGTCGAGCTAAAAATCGTTCGACCGCAAATAGTATGTTACACAAACAATCTGAATTTCAAGTGGGCCCGCGAAAAATCAAGAACGACGTTATGGACGGGCGCGGACGCGCGCGCCCTGGAACGGGCGTCCCATTTCGGGGACTGTCTGCTGGCGATATAGTTTGTGATGCAAACTATTTATTGACACGAGCGACGCGCCCTCTCTGAATGTAAGGAGGAGGGCGTCTGGGGGTTCTGGTTCGTCGTTCCGCATCTTCAAGCTCGATTCGCAGCAGGAAAATTCCGTGACCGATGCCGCCGCCGACACCCGTCCTCGTCCTCTGGAGGGCCTCAAGGTCATCGACCTGACCCGGGCGCTTGCGGGGCCGTACGCCACGCTGCTGCTGGCGGGACTAGGCGCGACGGTGATCAAGGTGGAGGACCCGCGCGGCGGCGACCTGGCCCGAGAGAACAGCCCCTATGTCGGGCGAGAAGGCGTCAGCGTGGAGCGCCTGCATGAAGACGATCTGTCGATTTCCCACCTTACCCGGGCGCGCGGCAAGTACGGCGTCAGCTTGAACCTCAAGCACCCCAAGGCGCGGGAGGTGTTCGCCGACTTAGTGCGCGACGCCGACATTGTGGTCGAGAACTTCACCAGCGGCACCGCCGACCGTCTGGGCGTCGGCTATGCGGCGGCCAAGGCCGCCAATCCGGGGATCATCTACTGCTCCCTGAGCGGCTTCGGCGCGGGCGTGTCCGAGGGCAGCAAGGCGATGGACGTGCTGATTCAGGCGCTCAGCGGCGCCATGTACACTAGCGGCGGGCCCGACGATCCGCCCGTGCGGATCGGCATTCCGATGGCCGACATGCTCGCGCCCGTGTTCGGGGTCATCGGCGTCCTGGCGGCGTTGGAGCAACGGAGGCGCACGGGCCAGGGGCAGCATGTCGACGTGTCGATGCTGGGCGCCCTGACCTCGTTCGTGGCCATCGAAAATTGGCAGGCCATGGCGTTGGCGGGCATGGAGGCGCGCACCGGCCTCACCGTTCAACGCCTCTCGCCGTTCGGTGTCTTCCGCTGCGCGGATGGCTACGTCTCGATCGTCGCGGTGCACGAGGGCCTGGCGCGCGGCCTTTTCCGCGCCATGGAGAATGAGGCGCTAGGCCACGATCCGCGCTTTGAGACTCGCGACCGCAGGGTCGCCAACGCCAAGGTCTTGGAAGCGCTTATTGAGGCCTGGTCCAGCCGACTGCCCACCGCCGAGGTCGTCCGCCGACTGGAGGCCGAGGGCGTTCCGGCCGCGCCGGTCCGCCATCCCGCCGAAGGTCTGCATGATCCTCGCGTGCTGGCGCGGGGCGAGACGGTTCCGATCCATCATCCGGGCTATGCGCGAGATGACGGCCTGATCACCAG
The DNA here is from genome assembly GCF_937900395.1 of uncultured Caulobacter sp. Lineage (GTDB taxonomy): Bacteria > Pseudomonadota > Alphaproteobacteria > Caulobacterales > Caulobacteraceae > Caulobacter. The sequence continues at coordinate 88,680 of NZ_CALCDX010000216.1, read as the reverse complement.
CGGGGTGCCGATTCAGTTCTCCGAAAGCCGGACCGGCTTCGATTCGGTGCTGCCGGTGGCGGTCGGGGAGCACAACGCGACGGTCTATCGCGAGCTGCTGGGCTATTCGGAAGAGCAGGTCGAAGCGCTGGCCCAGGCGGGCGCGATCTGATGGCGGCCCCGAGCCTGGCCTGTGTGGGGGCGGACATTCCGCGCGAACTGATCGCGGCGGCCGGCTTCACGCCTTTTCGACTGGCGGCCGACACGACCGCCACGACGATCGAAGGGCTCGCCGGGCAGTCGCCTCGCACCCGCGCCTTGCTAGCCCAGATCCAGACTGGCTCCTTCGCCGCCATCGCCATCGCCCATGGCTGCGCGGAAGACGCCCAGCTTTTTTCGGTGTTGCGCGAGCTGTCGCTGATCGGGTCTCTGGATGGGCCTCCCTTCGCGCATCTCGACGTCCTTTACGGCGCCGATCCGGCGATCGACGCCTACAACCGGGCGCGACTGGTCGCTTTCAAGGCCTGGCTGGAGGGGGTGACCGGAAAGGTTGTCACCTCGGAAACCTTGCGCGACGAGATCGCGCGCGCGAACGCCCAGCGTCTCAAGCTGTCGCAAGTCTTGTCACTGCGCGCCGAGCCGACTCCACGGTTGAGCGGAGTCCAGGCGCTAGACTTGATCCGCGCTCTGTCTCAGGTGTCGCCGGAAGACGGAGACGGCCTGATCGACTTGGCGTTGACCAACGCGCGGCCGGTGATGGGGCGACGGGTTTTGGTCACGGGTTCGCCGCACGAGACCTCCGCCCTATACGCGGCCATCGAGGCGGCGGGATGCGTGATCGTTGGCGAGGATCATGACTGGGGCGAGACCTTGGCGAGCGCCATGCTCGACGAGTCTCTGGACCCGCTAGAAGCGTTCGTCACGCGGTGGCGGACGCCGCCGCTGTCGGCCCCGAGCGGCTCAAGCCGGATGCGCGCCCAAGCCCTCGCGGCGCGCGCCAAGGCGCTGGACGTGGACGCCGTGATCCATGTCCGCCTGCCCGGCGACGAGGCGTCTCCGTGGGATGTCGCGGAGGCTCGGAAAGCTCTGGAGCACGTCGGCAAGCCTCTGGCGACCTTGCGACTGAATCCCGCGCCGACCGCGGCGGCGGTCGTTGATATCGCTGACAAGCTCTCCGCCTTCTTCGCCGACCCTTCGTTCTCGCGCGCGCCGCCGCCGTCAGCGCCAAAGCGGGCCGCTTCGGCGGAAGAACGGCCTGCAAGCGCCAGCATTGGTCGTCGCAGTCACAAGGCCCTGACCTCGACCGCCGATTTCGCGGCGTGGCAGCGGGACTGGTTCGCCGATGTCCGGCGGAAAGCCGCCGAGGGGCCGTTCGCGGTGGTCAACGCCGACGCGCCGCAGGAGATCCTGCGGGCCATGGACATCCCCTATGTCGTGAACCAGTGGTGGGCCTCTATCGTCGCGGCGAAGCAACGCGGCCGCGACTATGCCACGCTGCTGAGAGCGGCGGACTATCCGTCGGATGTCGAGTCCTACAGCGCCCAAGGCCTGGCGGCCGCCCTGGATACGGACCTGGAGAACGCGCCGTGGGGCGGCCTTCCAAAGCCCGACATCCTTGCCCTGACGACCGGATCGGATGCGGGCGCCAAGCTGTTCGAGGCCTGGTCCCGTGAGACGGACGCCGAGCTCTTCGTCTTCTCGCGTTCGATCGAGGGCCGCTGGGATTTGCCGACCGAATGGTGGTCCGACCTGCCCGAGCGCTGGGATGACGCCCTGGAATCCGAGCGGCTTGATCTATTGACCGCCCAACTTGAGGCCAGCATCCCGCGCCTCGAAGCGATCACCGGGCGCAAGTTCAATCCGGCGCGTTTCGTCGAGGTGATGAACCTCGTCAACGAACAGGAAGACTACTACCGCCGCACGCGTGATCTGATCGCCGCCACCCATCCGGCGCCGGCGGGCATCGTCGACACCATGCCGGCGACCATGGTGCCGCAATGGCACCGAGGCTCGACCTGGGGGCGTGACGCGGCCAAGCGCTTCTACGAAGAGGTCGCCGCGCGCGTCGAGGCCGGAGAGGCTGCTTGCGCGGGCGAGAAGATCCGCCTGATGTGGGTCGGACGGGGCCTCTGGAGCGACATGGGCTTCTACCAGCGCTGGGAGGAGAGCCACGGCGCGGTGTTCGTCTGGTCGATGTACCTGGGCCTGGCGGCCGACGGCTATTTGCGGTTCTTCGACGGCGAAAAGGACGCCATGCGCGCTCTGGCCGCGCGCTTCGTGACGATGGGCGACGAGCTGCGCATGCCGACCTGGGCGGGCGCCTGGCACGTCAAGGAGGCTCAGACGCATGGTGTGCACGGTGCTGTGGCGATCGACGACGCCGATCCCTTCGTCCTGGCCGCCCTGGAACGCGCCGGCGTTCCGGTGTTGCGCCTGCCGATGAGCAATATGAGCCTCGACGGCGACGCCCTCGAGGCGGCCGTCACGACCTTTATCGAGAGCCTTTGACCGCCTAACGCCCCTGTCCCGTTCCAACCCGCCAGGAGAGTTCCGATGAAGCTTCCGATTTTGGCCGCGACGCTGGCCATGGTCCTCGCCGGCGCCGCCGCGGCGGCCGAGCCAGCGCCTCCGCCTTATCTGGCGGTGATGGAAAGCGACCCGAGTTTGCCGACCCATACGGTCTACCGGCCGGCGGACTTGACGGCCGTGGGTAAGGCAAAGCTTCCGATCCTGGCCTGGGCCAACGGCGCGTGCGCAAACGAGGGCGACGCCTTCGCCAAGTTCCTTACCGAGATCGCCGGGCACGGCTACCTCGTCGTGGCCATCGGCCCGATCGTCGGTCCCAAGCCGCCGAACGCGGGGCCGCCGCCGCGACCTGACATGAACGCCCCACCCAAGACCACCTCGTCGCAGCTCATCGACGCCATCGACTGGGCGATTGCCGAGAACGCGCGGCCGAGCAGCCGCTACAAGGGGCGTCTGGACGTCCAAAAGATCGCTGTGATGGGCATGTCCTGCGGCGGCCTGCAGGCCATCGAGGCGTCGGCCGACCCCCGCGTCACCACCACGGGGGTGTGGAACAGCGGCGTTCTGGGGACGGGGACGGGCGGCTTGCCCGGCGCCAACGTGACCAAGGCGAGCCTGAAGGCCCTCCATGGTCCGGCGATCTATGTCAGCGGCGACGCCAGCGACATCGCCTTCGGCAACGCCAACGATGACTTCGCGCGGATCGACCATATCCCGGTCGTTCGAGCCTACGAGGATGGCGTCGGCCACGGCGGAACCTATGGCCAAGCGCGCGGCGGCGCGTTCGGCGAGGTGGCCGTGGCGTGGCTGAACTGGCAGTTGAAAGGCGACGCAGCTGGGCGGGCCATGTTCGTTGGCCCTGAGTGTGGGCTCTGCGCGCGACCAGGTTGGCACGTCGAAGCCAAAGGGCTGAAGTGAGATCCGCCGAGCTGGGCCGCGTAGGCTTCAGCCCAGCTCGGCGATCACCTCGGCGGCCTCGGTGAAGGCGGTGTTGGCGGCGGGCACGCCGGCGTAGATCGCCGTCTGCATCAGCACCTCCTTCAGCTCGTCCTGCGTGAAGCCGCCTTGCTCCAGCCCGGCGCGGACGTGGAGGCGGAACTCTTCCCAGCGGGCCAGGCTGGCGCAGATGGCGAGCACCAGCAGCCGCCGAGTCCGGTGATCCAGCCCGGGGCGGCCCCAGATTTCGTTCCAGGCGTAGCGGGTGATCATCGCCTGATAGTCGGCGGTGAAGGCGGTGCGCTTTGCCAGGGACTTGTCGACCCAGGCGTCGCCCAGGACCTTGCGACGGTTTTCGAGACCTGCTTCGAACAGGGTGTCCTTGGCCTCGCGCACCGCCGTTCCGCGCCGAACCTCTCGGACGAAGTCGCGCACCGCGCCGGCTAGGGCCGTGGGCGTTTCCAGGCTCGGCAGATGGGCGCCGCCGATCTCGACATGGCGCGCGCCGGGGACCGCCGCGACAATCTTCTCACCGTGACCGGCATAGGGCGTCGCGAGGTCCTTGACGCCGGTGACGACCAAGGTGGGCGCGGTGATGCCGGGCAACCGGTTGAGCAGGGCCATGTCGCGGATGGCGGCGCCGCAGCCGGCGTAACCATCGACGCTCTGGGCCAGCATGCCCGCGCGGACCGTCTCGACGACTTCTGGATGCGTGGCGCGGAAGCTTTCCGAGAAGAAGCGGCCCATAACCGCCTCGACGATCGCGCCCATGCCCTCGGCGCGGATCAGGGCCAGGCGCTGATCCCAGGTCGAGGGATCCATGGCCGGCGAGGTGCAGGCCAGGATCAAGGCCTCGACGCGCTCGGGGGCCCTGGTCGCCAGGGCCATGGCGATCATGCCGCCCAGCGAGGTGCCGCAGATGCTGGCCTTGCTGGCGCCGGCGGCGTCCATCACCGCGAGCACGTCGTCGGCCAGAAGGTCGAGGCTATAGTCGCCGGCGGAGGCGTCGGACGCGCCGTGGCCGCGAGTGTCCATGCGGATCACCCGGAAGTCCGGGGTCAGCAGCGGAACGACCGGATCGTAGAGCGAGAGGTCCGTGCCGATCGAGGTCAGCAGCACCAGAGCCGGCTTGTCGGTCGCGCCGTCCTGCCGCCAGTAGAGGCGCGCGCCCTGCGAGGTTGCGAAAGGCATCAGCGGTCCTTTTCGTAAGCGGCCAGCGCCTGGGCGACGAGCGCCGCGCTTTCGCCGGTGTCGGTTCCGACCTGGGCGGCGGCGAGGTTGGCGGTCATGCGGCCCTCGTCGACCTCCAGGCCTTCGATGACCGTGACCATGGCGGCGAGGGCGCCGTGGGTCAGTTGGAACAGCTCGGCCAGCACCGGAGCCTCCGCCTGCCAACCGCCCAGGCCGCGCTCGTGCTGCTGGGGCAGGGCCGAGACGATAGTGGCGGCCAGATGCGGCGCGCGGATCGCCGCCGACAGCGCGACCTGGCATCCGGTTGGATTACGCTTGTGGGCCATGGCCGAAGAGCCGCCGCGTCCGGCCTGGCGCGGCTCGAAGGCCTCGCTGACCTCGACCTGGGCCATCAGCGCGACGTCGCCGGCGATCTTGCCGATCGCGCCGGTCAATATGGCCAGGGCGGAGGCGAGGCCCGCCAAGCCTTGGCGCTCGGCGTGCCAGGGGAGGGCGTTGGCGAGGCCCAGCCGGTCGGACAGCCGCTCGGCCAGCGCCGCGCCCTGTCTGTCGAGTCCCGCGCGAGAACCAGTCGCGCCGCCGAATTGCAGGCGGATGGCGGCAGTCTCGCGCTCGAACCGGTCGAGTGCGCCGGCGACGCCCGACAGCCAGGTAGAGGCTTTTAGGCCAAAGGTGATCGGCAGGGCGGCTTGCAGCAGGGTGCGACCCAGCATCGGCGTCGCTGCGTGAGCGCGGGCGAGGGCGGCCAGGGCGTCCGCAAGAAGCGCGGCGTCGCGCCGGATCAGCGCCGCGCCGTCGCGGGCCTGCAGCATCAGGGCGGTGTCGGCGAGGTCCTGGCTGGTCGCGCCCTTGTGGACATGCTTGGCGGCCTCGGGCGTCACCCGCGCTCGCAGGCGTTCGACCAGCGGAATGGCCAGGGTGCCAGCGTGAGCGGCGGCGTCGGCGAGTTCGGCGATGTCGAACGCGGACGCGCAGGCGGTGGCGATCGCTTCGGCGTCGTCTCGCGGGATCAGCCCCAGCTCGCCCTGCGCCAGAGCCAGCTGGGCCTCGAACGCCAGGGCCGCCTTCAGCAGCGCCTCGTCGCCGAACACGGCCAGCATCTCCGGCGTCGAGGCCGGTCGGTCGCGCAGCAGGGAAGGCAAGGGGGGCGACTCCGTTCAGCGTCAGATGTCGAAGAAGACCGTTTCGCCTTCGCCTTGCAAGACGATGTCGAAGCGCCAGACGCTCGCGCCGTCCTCCTCGCCGACGCGGCGGGCGATCAGCGTGTCGCGGCGCTGGTCGGGGACCAGCCCAAGGATCGCGTCGCTGGCGTTGGCGGCGTCGCCCTCGAAATAGGCCCGGGTGACCAGGCGCTTGAGCAGGCCGCGACCGAAGACGCCGACGGCGATGTGCGGGGCGTGGCCCTCGCCGATCGAGCCGGGCCGGACGGTGCGGAAGCGATAGACGCCTTCCTCGCTGGTCGAGGATCGGCCAAAGCCGATGAAGCCGGTGTTGCCCTCGGCGTACCTGCCGGCCGCGTCGGCCTGCCAGATCTCGACCATGGCGTCCGGGATGACCTGGCCGTCGGCGTCGATCACCGCGCCTTCCAGCACGATCGTCTCGCCCGCGATCTCGCCCTTGGGGCTCGGCGAGGCCAGCACGTAATGCTCGGGCGGCATCAGCTCGGGGCGCGCCCCGATCTCGCTGGTTCCGACCAGGTCGGCGCCGCCCTTCCACGGCAGGCCGTAGTGGAAGAAGGGGCCGACCGTTTGCCAGGGCGTCTGGCCGAAGATGGCCGGGTCCTGGTTGTCCTGGCGCGGGGCGGGGCGGGCTTGTTCGGGGGTCATTGGCCGTTCTCGAAAGGCGTGGCGTCGCGGCCGCGCAGGACGATGTCGAACACGTAGCCCAGCGCCCAGTTCGGCTCGGTGGTCTCGAGGTCGAAGCGCGAGACCATCCGCTGGCGGTAGGGCATAGGGACGGCGTTGGCGATAGGATCGATCTCGATCAGCGGATCGTCCGGGAAGTACATCTGCGTCACCAGCCGCGTGGCGAAGGCCGGGCCCAGCAGCGACAGGTGGATGTGCGACGGCCGCCAGGCGTTCTTGTGGTTCCGCCAGGGATAGGCGCCCGGCCGCACCGAGATGAACCGATAGCGGCCCTCGGCGTCGGTGATCACCCGCCCGGCGCCGGTGAAGTTGGGGTCCAGCGGCGCGTCCCACTGGTCCTTCTTGTGGATGTAGCGGCCGGCGGCGTTGGCCTGCCAGACCTCGACCACGGTGTGGGGGACAGGGCGGCCGTCCTCGTCGACAACGCGGCCCGAGACGACGATCCGTTGGCCCAAGGGAGTCCCCTTGTGCTGGGTCGTCAGGTCCGCCATCGACTCGCCCATCAGCCGCGACCAGGCGTTCGCCGGCCCGGTGGTCTCGGTCAGGGTGTGGGGGATCCTGACTAGGGGCTCGCGCGGCGAACGCGAAACGGTCGAGGCGTAGTCCGGATAGAGAGAGGGCGGTTGGCCTGCGTCTTCGCGGCGATAGGAACCAGGCAGGATCAGGCTCATGGAAATCTCCTAGACGCGCTCGAGCGCGAGGGCTGCGCCCTGGCCGACGCCGATGCAGAGGGTGGCGAGGCCGCGCTTGCCGCCGGTCGCCTCGAGCTGCCGCAGGGCGGTGAGCACGAGCCGCGCGCCGGACGCGCCCAGGGGGTGGCCCAGAGCGATGGCGCCGCCGTTGGCGTTCACATGCTCGCCGTCGTCTGGCAGGCCCAGTTGGCGCAGGACCGCCAGGCCCTGGGCGGCGAAGGCCTCGTTCAGTTCAACGACGTCGAAGTCACTGATCGAGAGCCCGGTCTTGCCCAGCAGCTTGCGCACCGCCGGCACGGGGCCGATGCCCATGACGCGGGGCGGCACGCCGGCCGTGGCGTAGCCGGTGATGCGGGCGCGCGGCGTCAGGCCATGGCGTTTGACGGCGTCCTCCGAGGCCACGATCAGGGCCACCGCGCCGTCATTGACGCCCGAGGCGTTACCGGCGGTGACGGTCCCGCCTTCGCGGACGACGGGCTTCAGCTTGGCCAGGGCCTCCAGGGTCGTCTCACGCGGGTGCTCATCGCGCTCGACGATCGTCGGGCCGGCCTTGCCGGGGATTTCGACAGGCGTGATCTCGCCGGCCAGGAAGCCGTTGGCTTGAGCGGCCGCGGCCCGCTGCTGGCTGCGCAGGGCGAAGGCGTCCTGGTCCTCGCGGCTGACCTGGTAGTCGGTCGCGACGTTCTCGGCCGTCTCGGGCATGGAATCGACTCCGTACGCCTTGCGCATGGCTGGGTTCACGAAGCGCCAGCCGATGGTGGTGTCGTAGATCTCGGCGTTGCGCGAGAAGGCGCTGTCGGCCTTGCCCATCACGAACGGCGCCCGGCTCATGCTCTCGACGCCGCCGGCGATGACAAGGTCGTTCTGGCCGGACAGGATGGCGCGGGCGGCGTAACCGACGGCCTCCAGGCCCGAGGCGCAGAGACGGTTCACGGTGACGCCGGGAACCTCGACCGGATAGCCGGCCAGCAGCAGGGCCATGCGGGCGACGTTGCGGTTGTCCTCGCCGGCCTGGTTGGCGCAGCCCAGCACCACCTCGTCAAGGGCGGACAGGTCCAGGCCGGGATTGCGCGCGGCCAGCGCCTTCAGCGGGATCGCCGCCAGGTCGTCGGCCCGCACTTTCGATAGCGCGCCGCCGTAGCGGCCGATGGGCGTACGGATCCCGTCACAGAGATAGGCGGTGGTCATGCGAAAGCTCCCGCGTCGAAATCGGCCTCGGTCTTGGCCTTGATCTCGTCGAGGGTGACGCCCGGCGCCAGTTCGATCAATGTCAGGCCGCCCCCTTTGCGGTCGAGGTCGAAGACGCACAGGTCGGTGATGACCATGTCGACGCAGGCCGCGCCGGTCAGGGGGAGGGCGCAGCGCTTGAGGACCTTGCTCTGGCCGGCCTTGTTGGCGTGGTCCATGACGACGATGACGCGCTTGACGCCGGCCACCAGGTCCATGGCCCCGCCCATGCCCTTCACCATCTTGCCCGGGATCGTCCAGTTGGCGATGTCGCCGTTCTCGGCCACCTCCATCGCGCCCAGCACCGTCAGGTCGATGTGCCCGCCGCGGATCATGGCGAAGCTTTGGGCGCTGTCGAAGAAGCTGGAGGTCGGCAGCTTGGTGATCGTCTGCTTGCCGGCGTTGATCAGGTCAGGATCGGCCTCGCCCTCATAGGGGAAGGGGCCCATGCCCAGCATGCCATTCTCGCTCTGCAAGGTGACGTGCACGCCCTCGGGGATGTGGTTCGCCACCAGGGTCGGAATGCCGATGCCCAGGTTGACGTAGAAGCCGTCCTTCAGCTCACGGGCGGCGCGGGCCGCCATCTCGTCGCGGGTCCAGGCCATTACACAGTCTCCCGGGGACGGGTGGTCAGCTTCTCGATGCGTTTCTCGTTGATCGTCGACTTGATGATGCGGTCGACATAGATGCCAGGCGTGTGGATCGCATTGGCGTCCAGTTCGCCGGCCTCGACGATCTCCTCGACCTCGACGATCGTCACCTTGCCGGCCGTCGCCATGACTGGGTTGAAGTTGCGGGCCGTCATCCGGAACATCAGGTTGCCTTCCGGGTCGGCCTTCCAGGCCTTGACGATGGCGAGGTCGGCGCGCAGCCAGGTCTCGCGGACGTACTGTTCGCCCTCGAAGGTCTCGACCGGCTTGCCCTCGGCCACGACCGTGCCGACGCCAGTCTTGGTGTAGAAGGCCGGGATGCCCGCGCCGCCCGCCCGGATACGCTCGGCCAGGGTGCCTTGCGGGTTCAGCTCCAGCTCCAGCTCGCCCGACAGATAGAGCTGCTCGAACAGCTTGTTCTCGCCCACGTAGGACGAGATCATCTTCCGGATCTGGCCGTTATTCAGCAGTATCCAGAGGCCAAAGCCGTCGGCGCCGCAGTTATTGCTGATCACCGTCAGACCCTTGACGCCTGTGTCCTTCAGGGCCGGGATCAGGGTCTCGGGATTGCCCGACAGGCCAAAGCCGCCGGACATCAGGGTCATGCCGTCGAAGACGACGCCCTCCAGGGCCGCGGCGGCGCTTTCGTAGATCTTGCTCTTCATGCTTGCTCCGAAGCCTCCTAGACCAGCGGGAGGCCGACGTAATTCTCGGCGAGGGTGACCTGGGCGGCGCGCGAGCCGCGCATATAGGCGAGTTCGGCGACCTGCATCTTGCGGTCGAAGCCGTCGCGGTCGGGGAAGCGGTGGGTCAGGCTGGTGAACCACCAGGAGAAGCGCTCGGCCTTCCAGACGCGGGCGAGCGCCCGAGCCGAATAGCCGTCGAGGCCGGCGTCCGAGCCTTCCAGATAGTGCTCGGTCAGGGCCTCGCCCAGCATGATCACGTCCGAGGCGGCCAGATTCAGGCCCTTGGCGCCGGTCGGCGGCACGATGTGGGCGGCGTCGCCAGCCAGGAACAGGCGGCCATGGCGCATGGGCTCGCTGACGAAGCTGCGCAGCGGCGCGATCGACTTCTCGAACGAGGCTCCGCGCGTCACCCGGGCTCCGGCCTCCGGACCCAGCCGCAGGCAGAGTTCGTCCCAGAAACGCTCGTCGCTCCAGTCCTCGATCTTCTCGTCCAAGCCGCACTGGATGTAGTAGCGGCTGCGGGTGGGTGAGCGCATCGAGGCCAGGGCGAAGCCGCGCTCGTGGTTGGAATAGATCAGCTCGTGGTCGCACGGCGGTACGTCGGCCAGCACGCCCAGCCAGCCGAACGGATAGACGCGCTCGAAGGTTTTCAGGACGTCGGCCGGGATCGTGGCGCGGCTGACGCCGTGATAGCCGTCGCAGCCGGCGATGAAGTCGCAGTCCAGCCGCTGCTCGGCCCCATCCTTGCGCCAGGTGACATAGGGCTTGGCGCCGTCGATCTCGTGCAGGGCGACGTCCTCGGCGTCGAAGACGATGCGCACGCCGCGCGGCTCGGCCGCGTCGAACAGGTCCTTCATCACCTCCTGCTGGCCATAGACCATCACCGTCGAACCGCCCGTCAGCTCGGACATGTCGATGCGGAAGAGGTCGCCGTCGGCGGCGATGTTGGTGCCGGTATGGATCAGGCCTTCGGCGCGCATCCGCTCACCCAGGCCCAGTTCGTTCATCAGATCGACCGTGACCTGCTCCAGAACGCCGGCGCGCACGCGGCCCTCGACATACTCGCGATCGCGGCGCTCGATGACGACGGCGTCGACGCCAGCGCGACGCAGCAGATGCGCCAGAAGCAATCCAGCTGGTCCCGCGCCGATGATGGCGACCTGTGTGCGCATGTGGTCCTCGTTTCCACCCCGCCGCTCTGAGGCGGCTTGGGGAGAGAGTGCGGGTTCGGCGGGTTTCTGGGGATGGACAGAGCTGCCAAAAAGTTGGACTTTTCGCTTAGCGGCGCCAGTGCGCGAACGCTAATCAGGAGCGTTGCAGGTGCCCGATAGTTCAGCAATTCCTAGCTTTTTCCTCTTTGGAGAGCCGCTGAAGACGGTGCAGGGCAAGTTCATCCATCTCGAAGAGTTGGACGATCGAACGAGGCCCAATAATTGGAACATACGCGCGCACGCGCATACGGACCTCAACCACGTCTTCCACATTTCGGCCGGCGGCGGCGTGATGCATGTCGATGACGAGACCATCGCTTTCGCCGCGCCGTGCCTGCTGCTGGTCCCTTCGGGCCGGGTGCACGGCTTCGCCTACGAGGTCGAGACGGCCGGCTCGGTCCTGACGATCGCCGACAGCTATCTGCGCGATCTGACGGCCCGCGAGCCGGCTTTCGCCAGCCTGTTCCGCGCGCCCCGCCAGACGCCGCTGGACGCCCGCTCGCGGGTCGCCGGATCGCTGGCCGAGCTGTCGCGCGAGCTGGTCTGGACCGCGCCCGGCGGCGGGGCGGCGGCCGAAGCCCACCTGCTGACCATCCTGGTCGAGGCGCTGCGCCGGCAGGTCCAGGACGAGGCCGTCGGGCCGGCGCTGCAGGGCGGTCATATCGCCCTGGTCGCCCGCTTCCGCGAACTGGTCGAGACGCACTACCGCGAGGGCCTTCCGATGGAGGCCTACGCCCGCAAACTGGGGGTGGCCTTGCCGCGCCTGCGGGCCGCCTGCATGCGCGCCGCCGGCGCCTCGCCGCTGCGCTTGGTCCAGGATCGGCTGATGCTGGAGGCCAAGCGGGCGCTGCTGTACTCGAACATGACCATCGCCGAGGTGGGCTATCATCTGGGTTTCGAGGATCCGGCCTACTTCTCCCGGTTTTTCACCAAGGCCGAGGGGCGCTCGCCCAAGCGCTACCGCTTGGATCGGGCGACGCGACCTTCGCCGTTGGCGGCCTGACAATCGTTTGAAGCAAGCCAGGGATTGTGACTTGTCAGCATTGTTTGCCTGGCATACAAAGCGAGCGGCATACGAATAATCCGCGCGGAACAACGCGCTGCGCCGTCCAAGGGAAGGAACGATCATGAGCTCGACCCAAGCCGTCTTTGAGCGCCTCGACCCGATCACCGGCGCGGTCGCCACGACCTCTGTCGCCATGACCACCGATCAGGCCCGCGCCGCCGCCGACGCCGCGCAGGCGGCCCTGCCGACCTGGAGCGCTCTGGGCCCTAACGCCCGCCGCGCTTTGCTGTACAAGGCCGCCGAGCAGCTCGAGGCCCGCGCCGATGCGTTCGTGCAGGCGATGATGGGCGAGATCGGCGCGACCGAGGGCTGGGCGCGGTTCAACCTGATGCTGGCCGCCTCGATGGTCCGCGAGGCCGCCTCCCTGACCACCCAGATCAACGGCGAGGTCATACCGTCCGACAAGCCCGGTTGCCTGGCCATGGCGGTACGCGAGCCGGTGGGCGTGATCCTGGGCATCGCCCCCTGGAACGCGCCGATCATCCTCGGCGTGCGCGCCGTGGCCACGCCGCTGGCCTGCGGCAATACGGTGGTGCTGAAGGCCTCCGAGAGCTGTCCGCGCACCCACGGTCTGATCGCCGAGGCCTTCGAGGCGGCGGGCCTTCCTAAAGGCGCTCTGTCGATCGTCACCAATGCGCCCAAGAACGCGGGCGAGGTGGTGGGCGCCCTGATCGATCACCCGTCGGTGCGTCGCATCAACTTCACGGGCTCGACGGCCGTGGGCAAGATCATCGCCAAGCGCGCGGCCGAGCATCTGAAGCCGGTGCTGCTGGAGCTGGGCGGCAAGGCGCCGCTGATCGTTCTGGAGGACGCCGATCTCGATGAGGCGGTCAAGGCCGCCGCCTTCGGCGCCTTCATGAACCAGGGCCAGATCTGCATGTCGACCGAGCGGATCATCGTCGTCGAGGCCGTCGCTGACGCCTTCGTCGAGAAGTTCGCCGCCAAGGCCGCCAGCTTGGCGGTCGGCGATCCGCGCGAGGGCAAAACCCCGCTAGGCGCGGTGGTGGACCTGAAGACTGTCACCCACGTCCAGGGCCTGGTCGCCGACGCGGTTTCGGCGGGCGCGGTCCAGGTAGCGGGCGGCGAAGCCAAGGGCGTGCTGATGCCGGCCACCGTCGTCGACAAGGTCACGCCCGACATGCGTCTCTTCCGCGAAGAGAGCTTTGGCCCGGTCGTCGGCGTGATCCGCGCTCGGGACGAGGAGCACGCCATCGCCCTGGCCAACGACACCGAATACGGCCTGTCGGCCTCGGTCTTCACGCGCGACATCGCTCGCGGCCTGAAGGTCGCCCGGCGGATCCAGTCGGGCATCTGCCACGTCAACGGCCCGACCGTGCACGACGAGGCCCAGATGCCGTTCGGCGGGGTCAAGGCCTCTGGCTACGGCCGCTTCGGCGGCAAGGCCGGCATCGACGCCTTCACCGAGCTGCGCTGGATCACGGTCGAGACCCAAACCGGCCACTTCCCGATCTGACGCGCCGCGCGTCGCCTTACTTTCTATTCAAGGACTGAACATGACGAAGACCGACGACACCGTCACCTTCCGGGTCGAGAACCGCATCGCGTGGGTGAAGTTCAATCGCCCCGACAAGCGCAACTGCATGAGCCCGACCCTGAACCGGCGGATGATGGAGGTGCTGGACGAGCTGGAATTCCGCGACGACGTCGGCGTGCTGGTGTTGACCGGCGAGGGCTCGGCCTGGTCGGCCGGCATGGACCTGAAGGAATACTTCCGCGAGACCGAGGCCCTGGGCCTGGGCGCGACCCGTCAGGCCCAGCGCGAGTCCTACGGCTGGTGGCGGCGCCTGCGCTGGTACCAGAAGCCGACGATCGCCATGGTCAATGGCTGGTGCTTCGGCGGCGGCTACGGTCCGCTCTATTCCTGCGACCTGGCCATCGCCGCTGACGAGGCGCAGTTCGCCCTGTCGGAGATCAACTGGGGCATCCTGCCCGGCGGCGGCGCCACCAAGGTGGTTGTCGACCTGATGCCGATGCGCGACGCCATGTATCACGCCATGACCGGCGAGCTGATCGACGGCCAGAAGGCCGCCGCCTGGCGCCTGGTCAATGAGAGCGTGCCGCTCGACAAGCTTGAGGCCCGCGTCCGTGAACTGGCCGAGGTGCTTCTGAAGAAGAACCCGGTGGCCCTGAAGGCGACCAAGGACGCGATCCGGCGGGTCAAGGAAATGACCTACGACAACGCCGAGGACTATCTGGTCCGCGCCCAAGAGGCGGCCAACTCGTTCGACAACGAGGGCCGCAAGGAAGGCATCAAGCAGTTCATCGACGACAAGACCTACAAGCCAGGGCTCGGGGCCTACAATCTCGCCAAATAGAGCGAGAGGGCTTCGGGGGGAAACAACAAGGAAGGCGAGAGCCGATGACGCCGACGGACCACGTCGCTCTCCAAGCGCGCCTGCAGCCCGACCGGCCGGCGGCCGTTGATCTGGCGAGCGGGCGTTCCTGGACCTATGCCGAGTTGGATGACGCCATCGCGCGCGCCGTTCGCGTGTTGCGTCAACGCGGCTTAGGGGAGGGGGATCGTTTCGCCACCCTCGCGCGCAACCGGGTGCTGCTCGCGGTCCTTCACCTGGCGTGCGCGCGGCTGGGCGCGATGTTCGTTCCGCTCAATTGGCGCCTTTCGCCGGCCGAGGTGGCCTCCCTCGTGGAGGACGCGGCGCCCGCCTTGATCGTTGGCGACGGCTTCCTGGCGGCGGCGGGGCTGCAGGGCCTCGATCTCGACGTCTTGCAGGCCGAGATCGACGCGGCCGAACCCGAGGCGGCGGGACCGGCGGACCGTGAGCGTCCTTCGCTGATCCTCTACACGTCCGGCACCTCGGGACGTCCCAAGGGCGCGATGCTCTCCGAGCGCAACCTGGACCAGACGGCCATCAACTTCGGTCGTCTTGGCAAGGTGACGCATGAGAGCGTCTTCCTGGTGGACGCGCCGATGTTCCACATCATCGGCCTGATCACCTCGATCCGGCCGGTCCTGATGCACGGCGGGACCATTCTGGTGTCGGACGGCTTCGAGCCCAGCCGGACCTTGGCCAGGCTTGGCGATCCCAAGCTGGGTGTGACCCATTATTTCTGCGTGCCGCAAATGGCCGCCATGCTGCGGGCGCAACCGGCCTTCGACGCCTCGGCGCTGAAACGGCTGACGGCGATCTTCACCGGCGGCGCGCCGCATCCGGCCTCCGATATCCGCGCCTGGCTGGCGCAGGGCATTCCGGTGGTCGACGGCTATGGCATGAGCGAGGCTGGGACCGTGTTCGGCATGCCCGCCGATCCGGTCTTGATCGACGGGCGGGCCGGGTCGGCGGGTCTGCCCATGCCGGCGGTCTTCACCCGCATCGTCGATGACCAGGACAACGATTGCCCGGCGGGCGTTCCGGGCGAACTGCTGCTGAAGGGCGACAACGTCTTCCTCGGTTATTGGCGGCGATCCGATGAGACCGCCCGCGCCTTTACCGCGGATGGCTGGTTCCGCACCGGCGACATTGCCGTGGCCGACGCCGAAGGCTATCACTGGTTGGTCGACCGCAAGAAGGACATGTTCATCTCGGGGGGCGAGAACGTCTATCCCGCCGAGATCGAGGCGGCCCTGGCCGACCATCCCACGATCCTCGAATGCGCGGTTGTCGGCGTGCCCGACCCGCAGTGGGGCGAGGTCGGCCATCTGGTGGCGACCTGTCGGGAGGGGACGGCGTTGGATCTGGCCGAGGTGCTTGCTCATCTCGAAAGCCGGCTGGCGCGCTACAAGCTTCCCAAGGGGCTGACTCTGGTCTCCGCCCTGCCGCGCACCGCCTCGGGCAAGATCCTGAAGACCGTTCTGAGAGAGCGCCTGACCGCCGAGCGGGCCTGAGCCCGCCCGCCTAGAGGTCGATTACGAGGCGAGGACCCAGCGCGCGCGAGCAGCAGGGCGTAAAGTGATCGCCCACCGCCTTCTCTTCATCGGTCTGAAAGGCGTCGCGATGGTCGATCTCGCCCTCGACGACCCGTGTCAGGCAGGTCCCGCAAACGCCCTGTTCGCAGGAGAGCGGCACGAAGACGCCCGCGGCCTCCAGGGCCTCCGCCGCCGTCTGGTCGGCCGTGACCGGCACGACCTGGCCGTTGCTGGCGAGGACGAGTTCAAAGGGCCGATTTTCGTTCGAAGCGATAGGGGCGGCGAAATGCTCCTTGCGAACCTGAGTGGTCGCCCATCCGCGCGCCGCTGCGCCCTCGGTCACGAAATTCATGAAACCCGTGGGGCCGCAGACATAGATCCGCCGCTCTAGCGTCGGCGTGGCGAGGATCTGGTCGAGGTCGAGGCGGGTGTCTGGCTCGTCGTCGAAAGACAGGCGCACCGATGATGCGAACGGCGCGCTCGTCAGTTCTTCGAGGAACGCCGCGCGAGACCGCGACCGCGCGCAATAGTAGAGCGTGAAGGGCGCCCCAAGCGCATGAAGCCGATGCGCCATGGCGAGGATCGGCGTCACCCCGACGCCGCCGGCGAACAACAAATGCTCGCGCCCGGCCTCGTCCAACGCGAAGAGGTTGCGCGGCGGACTGATCGTCAGCGTCGCGCCCTTGACCAAGGCGTCGTGCACGAAGGCCGAGCCGCCCCGCGACGTCGGCTCGCGCAAGACAGCGATCCGATAGCGGCTCGGATCAGCTGGGTCGTTGCACAAGGAGTACTGCCGAGTCAGGCCGTTGCCGAGGAAGAGGTCGACATGGGCGCCGGCGCTGAACGGCGGCAGTTCGCCGCCCTCGGCGTGGACGAGATCCAACCCGACAATGTCGTCCGCCACGGTGGCACGAGACGCGACGCGAACCTTGATCATCCGACGCGCGCCGCGGATTCTTGCGCGATGGCCTTATCGATCGCCATGCGCGAGCGCACGCCGCCAGCGTCGATGTTCAGCTTCAGCAGCTTGCGGTCGGGATAGGCTAGAAGGTTCTTCTGCTGACGTTCCAGCATCTCGAGGTCTTCGCCGAAGATCTTGCCTTGGCCTTCCCGGATCGTATCCGTCAGGGCGGCGTCCTGGACCGCGAAGCTGCGGGCCATGCCCCAGAAATAGTGGTGCGAGGTCTCGGTCTCGGGCGTGATGAAGTCCACGACGACGCTGGAAACTTTCTTGTCCGCAGGGGCGTGGTAGCCGCCGTTCCCGGCCAGGGCGACGCCGACCTCGATCATGACGTGGCTGGGCAGGGAGAAGCGGCAGATCTGCCAGCGATCGACCAAGGCGTCCTCGGGCAGGCCCGCGCCGCGCAAGGCCATGCGCCAGAAGGGCGGGGCGTGGATGCCCTCCATGAAGCGGCTCGTGACCACTTCGTCGCCCTCGAGCTTGGTCGTGACCGGCGCCTCGTCGATCTCCTTCTGACCGATGCTGGTGGCGTGGACGTAGGTTTCGTGGGTCAGGTCCATCAGATTGTCGACCATCAGCCGATAGTCGCAGGCGATGTGATAAAGCCCGCCGCCATAGGCCCAGTCCGGGCTCTCCGCCCAGAACAGCGGATGCAGCTTGGCGGGATCGGCCTGGGCCGGATCGCCTGGCCACACCCAGATGAAGCCGTAGCGTTCCAGCACCGGATAGGCCCGGATCGCGGGGAAGCCGCCGACCCTTTGACCCGGCATGGAAGACGCGCGACCGTCGCAGCCCATGGCCAGCCCGTGGTAGCCGCAGACCAGTTCGCCGTCCCGCACGAAACCCAATGACAGGGGCGCGCCGCGGTGCGGGCAGAAGTCCTCAAGGGCGACGGCCTGACCGTCCTTGCCGCGATGGAAAACGATGGCTTGGCCGCAGATGCGCCGACCCAGCGGCTTGTCGGCGATCTCGTTGGGCGTGCACGCGACGTACCAGGCGTCGAGCGGCCAGGGGGGGAGGGAAGTCGCTAGTTCAGTGCCCATCGTCGTTTCCTCAAGCGGTCTTTGGTCTTCGCCAATTGGATCCAATTGTCACGGCCGTGATGGCGGCGTCAAGATTGGATCCAATCTTGAGCTTGTGATGCGCTCGACCCGTCGGCTAGGGTTCGGCCATGGAGACGCCGAGGATGAAGCCGGGCCAGCGGGTGTTGATGGCCCTTCGCAAGATGATTGCCTCGGGCGAGATCAAAAGCGGCGAGCGCATCGCCGAGATCCCCACGGCGGCCGCGCTGGGCGTTTCACGGATGCCGGTGCGTACGGCGCTGCGCAGCCTGGAGCAGGAGGGGTTGGTCGTCAGGCTCGGCGCTCGCGGCTATGCGGCCCGTGGCGTCTCGATCGGCCAGATCCGCGACGCCATTGAAGTGCGAGGGGTCCTGGAAGGCTTCGCGGTTCGGCGCCTGGCTGAACAGGGGCTGGCGCCGGAGACGCATGACCGTCTGAGCAAGCTGATCAAGGAGGGGGAGGACCTGTTCGCCAAGGGGCAACTGACGTCCGAAGACCTCGATCGCTACGCCAGCTACAATCTGGCTTTCCACGACACCCTGGTGGCCGCCGCGGGCAACGCAGCGGTGGAGACCGCGTTGGCGCGCAATAACTTCGAGCCTTTCGCCGGGGCTGGAGCGCTGGCGCTCGACCTGACGGATCTGGCGGCTGAGTATGACCATCTCTTGGCGGCCCATCGCCAGCACAAGGCGGTGCTCGACGCGATCACGCGGGGCGATTTCCTGGCGGCCGAGCAGATCATGCGCGATCACGCTCTGGCCGCCGTCCGTAACGCGAAGGTCTTCGAGGCGGCCATGGCCGCCGGCTCACCTATTGGGGCGGCCCCCACCATCCGCGCGGACTGAAACTGGGCGCACGAGGGCTGGAACTCTGCTCGGAACCGCTTTAGAGCCATTCGAATACAGTTTACTCGGCATACGAATTTTCTCTTGGGATTTTGCTGATATGGAAGAGATCGCCGCTTTCGGCGTCCTGGGAAATCGCCTGGGATTGCAGCTGCACTATGCCGACGTGCGGGCGATGACCGGCCTTGGCGCCCGTCTGGCGCCGCTGGGTGTTACGCCGGCTCGGGCCACCGCGATCGTCTATATTGGTCTTCACCCGGGCTGTGATCAGACCACGCTTGGCCGAGCGCTGGGCGTTAATCGCGCCAGCACGGTGAAAGCCGTGGATGAGATGGAGGCGTTGGGCGCCATCGAGCGCCGCCCAGGCCGCGATCGGCGCACTAACGCCCTGCATCTGACCCCTGCCGGCGAGGCCTTGCGAGCCCGCATCGAACAGGAAACGGCGCTCCACGATCAGGAGGCCTTCGCGGTGCTCACGGACAAGGAACGCGAGCAACTCAGCCTGCTGCTGGCGAAGCTGCGCTAGCTAGGCCGCTGCCTATGTCACGGGCAGCCGCACGGTGAAGGCGCTGCCGCGGTTCTCTCCGGCGCTCTCCACGGTGATCACGCCGCCATGCAGGCTGACGAGCTGCTTGACGAGGGCGAGGCCGATCCCGAGACCGCCCTGCGCCTTGCCAAGGTGATCCTCCACCTGGGCGAAGATCTCGAAGATCTTTGACTGCATCTCGGCGGGAATGCCGACGCCGGTGTCGGACACCGTGATGGTCGCCCAGCCGTCCGCGGCGCTTGCGGTCAGGGAGACCTTGCCGCCGCTTGGCGTGTATTTGGCCGCGTTGTTCAGCAGGTTCGAGACGATCTGGGCCAGGCGGGTATGGTCGCCCTCCAGCCAGACCGGCGCGTCCGGGAGATTGGTGACGAAGCTGTGGCCGCCGGCGTCGATGGTGTGCTGGCTGGCGTCGATCGCTGACTGCAAGACCTCGCCCAGCTCCACCCGCGCCGTCTTCAGGACGATCTTGCCCTGGCTCACGCGTGAGACGTCCAGCAGGTCGTCGACCAGGTGGGTCAGATGCTCCAGCATGCGCTCCATGCGCACCCGGATATCGGCGGCCCGCTCGGGCGGGATGTCCTTGTTCAGCAAGTGCAGGCCGCCGCCGAGCGCGGCGACCGGGTTGCGCAGCTCGTGAGCCAAAACGGCCAGGAAGTTGTCCTTGTGGCGGTCGGCGCGCCGCAGAGCTTGGGCCGCGGCTTCGAGCTCGTCGCGCTGGGCTTCGATCTGCCGCCGCTGCTCGTAGAGGTCGAAGAAGACATTAGCCTTGCTGCGCAGGATGTGGGCCTCGATCGGCTTCTGGATGAAGTCGACCGCGCCGGCTTCGTAACCCCGGAAGCGACGCTGATTGCTGGCCGCGCCCGCCGTGACGAAGATGATGGGAATATGCCGCGCGCGCTCGCTGCCGCGCATGAATTCGGCAAGCTCGAAGCCGTCCATGCCGGGCATCTGCACGTCCAGCAAGGCCAGGGCCACTTCGTGCTCTAGCAGCAGCTCCAGCGCCTCTTCGCCCGACCTCGCCTTGAGGCACGTCAGGCCATCGCGCTGCAGCAGCGCCTCGAGGGCCAGGAGGTTCTCTTCAAGGTCATCGACCAGAAGGAAGTTGATCGGCTTGTCCGCTGTGGTCATGCGGTCCCCAAACTCGACAGGTAGGACGCGATCGCGTCGAGGGTCATTGTGGAGGCGGTCGGGCAGGCCTCCAAGGCGGCGTCGGGCATGGCCGTGGCGTAGGCCTCGGCGCGGTCCTGGACGATCGCCCTGCCGCCGGCCTCCAGCACCGCCTTGAGGCCCGCCGCGCCGTCGTGGTTGGCGCCGGTCATGATGACGCCGACAAGGCTCTCGCCATAGGCGTCGGCCGCGCTCTCAAACAGCACGTCGATCGAAGGCCGGGAGTAGTTGACCGGCTCGTCCGTGGAGAGCGCCAGGGTTCCGTCGGCTTCCACCAGCAGGTGGTAGTCGGAAGGCGCGAAGTAGATCACGCCGCCGACCAAAGGCTCCTTGTCCTCGGCCTCCTTCACCGTCAGGCGGCATTTGGCCTGCAGCAGCGGCACTAGGACGTTGTCGCGATCCGGCGGCACGTGGACGACCACCAGTATGGGCAGCGGGAAACCGGAGGGCAGGACGGGCAGCAAGGCCAGGAGCGCCTGCACGGCGCCGGCCGACGCGCCGATCACGATAAGGCGGACGCCGCTCATGGCTCGCGCCTTTGATAGATCTTCTCGGCGGCCGCGAACTCCGAGAAGGCCGCCGCGTGCGCCGAGAACCTGAGACTCTCCTTGGAGCCCAGGCCCAGGAAGCCCTTGCGCGTCAGGGATTCTCGGAAAAGGCCGATCGCGCGGTCCTGCAACGGACGATCGAAATAGATCATGACGTTGCGGCACGAGATCAGGTGCATCTCGGCGAACACCGCGTCCGTCACCAGGCTGTGGTCCGAGAAGACCACCCGGTTGCGCAGCGACTTGTCGAAGGCCGCGCGACCGTAGGCGGCCGTGTAGTAGTCGGAAAGCGAGGACTTGCCGCCGGACTTCTGGTGGTTCTCGGTGAACTTGCGGATGCGGTCCAGGGCGTAGACCCCGGCCTCAGCCGCGGCCAGCGCCTCGGGATTGATGTCCGTCGCGTAGAAGATCGTCCGATCGTAGAGACCTTCCTCGCGGAACAGGATGGCCAGCGAATAGACCTCCTCGCCGCTGCTGCAGCCGGCGATCCACACCTTCAGGGACGGATAGGTGCGCAGGTGCGGCACGACCTTCTCGCGCAGGGCGCGGAAGTAGGACGGGTCGCGGAACATCTCGCTCACCTGCACGGTGAGAAAGCCGAGCAGGCGCGGCAGCATGGCCGGATCGTGCAGCACGCGGTCCTGCATCGCCGACACCGAAGAGAAGCCCAGTTGGCTGCGCGCCTGGGTCAGGCGGCGCTTGATCGACGCGCGGGCATAATGGCGAAAGTCGTAGTGGTAGCGCTGGTAGAGCGCCTCCAGCAGCAGCTGGATCTCGAGGTCTTCGATCTCAGACACGCCTACCTCGGCATCCAGACGCGGACCAGCGACAGCAGTTTGTCGACGTCGATCGGCTTGGCCATGTAGTCGTTGGCGCCGGCTTCGATGCAGCGGGCCTGGTCGTCGGGCATGGCCTTGGCGGTCAGCATCAGGATCGGCAGCTTCGACCAGCGGGGATCGTCGCGGATCGTCCGGGTCGCCGTCAGGCCATCCATGACCGGCATCATCACGTCCATCAGGACAAGATCGATCTCCTTGGTGGGATCCTGAGCCGCGCGGCCAAGCGCGTCGATCGCCTCCTGGCCGTTGCGCGCGATCTCGACGACCGCGCCGCGGGGTTCGAGCACGTTGGTCAGCGAGTAGACGTTGCGGATGTCGTCCTCGACCACCAGGATCCGGCGGCCTTCCAGCACCGCGTCGCGATTGCGCGCCTTCTGGATCATCTTCTGCTGCTCGGGCGGCAGCGCCGCGACCACCTGGTGCAGGAACAGCGAGACCTCGTCCAAGAGGCGCTCGGGCGACTTGGCGCCCTTGATGATGATCGAGCTGGAATAGCGGCGCAGGCGCTGCTCGTCGTCGGGCGACAGGTCGTGACCCGTATAGACGATGACGGGCGGGAAGGCGTGGTCGCCATCCTGGCTGAGCGTCTCCAGCAGCGAATAGCCCGAGGCGTCCGGCAGCGAGAGATCCAGCACCATGCAGTCGAAGGTCTCGCGCTTGAGCGCGTCCAGGCACTCGGCGGCCGTGCCGACGCCGACCGTCTCGACATCGCCGGATGTCAGGAGCTTGCCCACCGCCTCGCGCTGGACGCGGTCGTCCTCGACGATCAGCACGCGACGCACGGTGCTGGCCAGCTTGGCTTCGAGGATCTTCAGCACCTCGGCCAGATCGTCCCGCTTTACCGGTTTGACCAGGTAGCCGATCGCGCCCAGCGAAAGCGCCGTCTGGCTGTGGTCCTCGGCCGAGATCACGTGGATCGGGATGTGTCGCGTGGCGTCGTCGCGCTTGAGGCGGTCCAGAACCAGAAGGCCGGATTCATCGGGCAGGCCCACGTCCAGCACGACCGCGCTGGGCTTGAACTCGCGGGCCAGTTTGACGGCTTCCTCGGCCGTGCCCGCCACCAGGCACTGGAAGCCCTGCTCGCGCGACAGGTCGCGGACGATGCCGGCGAAGGTGTCATCGTCCTCGACGACCAGCAAAACGCGCCGCGCGCCGAGGGCGTGATCACGATCGTCTTCGACCGTCTTTGGCGGGGAGGTCCGTTTCGCACGAGGCCGAGGCGTGGGCGCCGCGACGGGGGCCTCGCTCAGGCGCGGCGGCTCGCGCGGCGCCACGCGCGTCGGATCGTAAGCCAGGGGAATGGTGACGGTGAAGGTGCTGCCTTCGCCGGGCTGGCTTTCCAAGCTGATCGACCCGCCCAGCAGGCGCGAAAGCTGGCGACTGATCGACAGGCCAAGGCCGGTGCCGCCGTATTTGCGGCTGATGGTGCCGTCGGCCTGACGGAACGCTTCGAAAATGGCTTCCTGCTGTTCACGGGAGACGCCGATGCCAGTGTCCTTGACCGAGAACGCGATGTGCTCGTCGCCCGCCGAAGCGATCCTCAGCGTTACGCCGCCTTTTTCGGTGAACTTGAAGGCGTTTGAGAGGAGGTTCTTCAGCACCTGTTCCAGCCGCTGGCGATCGGTCTCGATCACCTTGGGCGCGCCTTCGGCCACCTCGATGTTGAAGTCGAGGCCTCGGTTGTCGGCGACGGGATTGAACAGCTGACGCAGGTCGCCCGTCAGGCGCTGCAGCGAGACGGTCTCGGGGCGCACCTCGACGTGACCGGCCTCGATCTTCGACAGATCGAGGATGTCGTTGATCAGGTTGAGCAGGTCGTTGCCCGAGGACTCGATCGTTTGGGCGAACTTCACCTGTTCCGTCGATAGATTGCCGTTGGGATTGTCGCTGAGCAGTTTGGAGAGGATCAGCAGTGAGTTGAGCGGCGTGCGCAGCTCATGGGACATGTTGGCCAGGAAGTCGGACTTGTACTGGCTGGCCTGCTCCAGCTCGCGCGCTTTCAAGGCCACGGCCGCGCTGGTCCGCTCCAGCTCGTCGCGCTGGGTCTCCAGCATCTGGGCCTGTTCTTCCAACTGGCTGTTTGTCTGTTCCAGCTCGGCCTGCTGCTGTTCCAGGCGGGTCTGGGACTCTTTCAGGGCGCGGCCTTGCTCCTCCAGCTCCTCGTTGGAGACGCGCAGCTCTTCGCTCTGAACCTGCAATTCCTCCGATTGGCGTTGGGTCTCTTCCAGCGTGTCCTGCAGCTCGGCGCGGTAGCGGGCCGAACGCAGTCCGACGCCGATCGCGCCCGAAGCCTGGTTCAGCAACTCCACGACCCGATCGTCGACCGGGTGCAGGAAGCCCAGCTCGATCACGGCGTTGACCACGCCGTCGGCCTTCACCGGCACGATGACCAGGTGACGGGGCTTATCCTGGCCCAAGGCGGAGCCGATGGTGATGTAGCCGTCCGGCACGTCTCGGACGATCGTCGCCTGGCCTTCGGCCGCCACCTTGCCCAGCAGGCCTTCCTTGAGGTTGAAGCGCTCCGGGGTCTGGGCGTCGGCGGGGATGCCCAGGCTGGCGGCGCGATAGAAGTGACCGCCGTGGCCCTTGAACAGCGCCCCGGCCTGGAACCCCAGATATTGCGACAGGAACGCCAGGATATTGTCCGCCAGCATTTCCACGGAAAGGTCGCCCATCATCGCCGAGCCAAGACCCACTTGGCCGGCTTGCAGCCACTCCTCGCGCGCCTGAGCGCGGGCGGCGCGGCGGATCAGATAGAACACCGCCAAGGTCAGGACCCCGCCGAGCGCGCTGGCCAGCACGCCGCTGAGCAGGGCGGTGTTGTACGCCGCGCCCATGGTCGTCAGACGCAAGGCGCGCAGACGGCTTTCTTCCTGCCGCATGACGCCGATCTGGCGGCGGATCGCGTCCATCTCGGCCTTGCCGCGATCGGTGTTGACCACGGCGAGAGCGGCTTGAGCGCCAATGGTGCGGCGTAGAGTGATCGTCTCGTCCAGCTCCTCGAGCTTGGCCGCGATCTGGCGCTTAAGGACCTTGAGATTGGCCTGCTGCGTGGGATTGTCCCGTGTCAGGTTCTCCACCGCCTCGGTTCGTGAAGCAACGGCGGAGACGGCGGCCTGATAGGGTTCGAGGTAGCGGTCGTTGCCCGTCAGCAGATAGCCCCGCTGTCCCGTCTCGGTGTCCTGCACGGTGGACAGCAGATCATCGATCGCCATCAGCACGTCGTGGGAATGCCAGATCTTCTGGCTATTGCTCCGCAGCATCTCGACATTGCGATAGGCGACAAGTCCGCTGCCCAGAAAGAACAGCAGCACCAGAGTCAGGCCCAGGGTCGCCCAGACCTCCATCCGGGACCAGGGCAGGGACGAACGCGATGAGCTTGTGGTCGACATGAAAGTCCCGAAGGCGAAACGCTAGAACGCTAGACGATGAATTGCTGGGGAGTTTGGCGCGAACACAATGTCGCGCGCGCCAATGAGTCCGCGCTCCGTCCGCGACCCTCGACGCCAAACACTGTCGTCAAAATGAACACCACGCCCCCGTGCGCGCAGCTGCGCGTAGGGTCCCAAACGCCATCGCACGGCAAAGGTTCCCCGAGTTCACGCGTCCTTTCCCCACTTCCTTGTCTAGAAGGGCTTGGCCGTGAGGGTTATGCCTACTGTACGTGGATCGCCCAAGATGGCGGTGTAGGGTGTGATGGTCGTGGCGGCGGCGAAGGCGGCGGCGTATCGCTTGTCGAACAGGTTCTTGGACCACAGCGTCACCGACCAGCGCTCGTCGCGACCTTTCAGCCCGATCCCCGCGTTCGTCAGGGCGTAGCCGTCCTGGCGGCCATAAGACGAGAGCGGATTGAGGTTGGCGCGGCTCCGCCACGTTTCGTTGGCGTAGGCAAAGAGCGATAGACCGCCCGCCAGCGGTTGTTCCCAGCGCGCGCTGAGGGCGCCCGTCCAGTTGGGAGCGAACGGCGCCGACTTGCCCGAAAGGTCCACTGAGGTCGGCGCGCCGACATAGGTGTACTCGGCGGGCGGCGGCGCGTTCTGGTAGGAGACGTAGATCGCCTCGCCCCAGGCGGTGCTGAACGACAGGTTCAGGTGGTCGGAAACCTGGGCGACGCCTTCCACCTCGACGCCTCGCAGTCGAACCTTGCCGACATTGGACAGGTAGGTGCGAGTGCTCGTGGGGTCGCTGAGCGTGGCCTGATAGCCGTCGATCGTGTTGTTGTAGAGGTTGGTGTTGAGCGTGGCGCGGCCGCCGAGCAGGGTGGTCTTGATCCCCAGCTCGTAGTCCATCGACTTTTCGGGGCCGATGATCACAGCGTCGCCGACCTTTGCGCCCAGGTTGGCCGCGCCGGATTTCTCGCCATAGCTGGCGCTGGCGTAGGCCAGGATGTTGTCGCTGATCTTGTACGACGGGTTGATCAGCCAGGAGATGGAGCCGTCGTCCTTCTTACCGCTAACCGTGTAGGCTGGTCCGGTCGCGGCCGCGCGATACGGAGAGAGGACGGCCGGTAGGGCCGCGCCGCCAAACGAGAGCACCCGGTTCGAAGCCTCGCGGGACTCGTGAGTGTATCTCAGGCCGGCGGTCACGGTGGCGCGCTCGCTCACATGCCATGCAGCCTGGCCGAAGATCGCCGCGCTCGTGGTGTCGGCCGCGCCCACTTGATCGCCTTCGACGCCGTCCAGGACGGCGGCCGGTAGGGTCGGGGAGAGGAAGAAGGCTGACGCCTTCGAGAGCAGCTCAACGCGGTAGTTGCTGCGCACCTGCTGCCGCAGAAGATAGATCCCCGTCTGCCAATCGACCCTGTCACCGGTCGGCGAGGCCAGTCGCAGCTCCTGTGAGAACTGATCGACATCGACATCATAGCCCGCCCGGAAGATCGGGTAGGGCGTATAGTCGCCGTCGTTGTGGGGACGGTAGTACAGCCGCCGCCAGGCGCTGACCGAGGTCAGGGTGTTTGCGCCGAGCTTGAGCTCGGCGATGTTTGACACCCCGTCCGTCTTGGAGATCAGGCGTTCCTGAGTGTCCAGCTTGGCGTCCTTGATGTCATAGGACGAGGCGTAGCCGAACGCCGTCTGCAGCTTGCGCGCCCAGCCATTCCGGACGGTTCCGTTGACGTAGGTGAGGGGATCGCCCACCGGCGGGTAGTAGTTGTTGTACTCGTCGGTGTCGTAGTGTTCGACGATCAGCCGGTCGCTGAAGGACGGGTTGGGATCGAACAGCAGCTGGCCGCGGACCGCCCATCGCCGATTGTCCAGATAGTCCTTGCCGTCGACCTTGTTGGTGATCCAGCCGCCGCCGGTGTCGCCGTACAGCGTTAGGCGTCCGGCGATCTTGTCGGCGACGAGCGGGCCCGAAATGTTCGCGCGGACCTGATAATGCTCGCGGCTTGAAATCGTCGCGCTGACCGTGGCGTCTGGCCGATAGGACGGCGCCTTGGTCGTCACGATCAGCGCGCCCAGGGTCGTGTTCTTGCCCAGCAGCGTGCCTTGCGGACCGCGAGCCAGCTCGATGTGGTCGAGGTCGACGAAGTCGAGCCATGAAAACCCGGGGTGGGTGAAGAAGACGCCATCGACGATCAAGCCCACGCCCGCTTCCGAACCGTCGCTGTTGGCGTTGCCCCCCAGCCCCCGCACGGTCAGTGTGGATACCCGCGTGTTCTGCTGCAGGGCCGCGAAATTGGCGATCTTGGCCGCGTAGTCGGCCACCCGGTCGAGGCGTTCGGCCTTCAGCACCTGGCCGGAGACGGCCGACACCGTGATCGGCACGTCCTGGAGCTTCTCCTCGCGGCGGCGCGCCGTGATGGTGATCTGATCCACCGCTTGGCCGGCTTCCGCCTCCGCCGCGGCGGAGGGACTGATCTCACGGGCCTCAGCGACGTCGCTCATAACAGCGCAAGCCAGAACGCTTGCGCCGACGAGCAGCCGCGCCTTTGGACTATCGGTTTTACTACTGGTCATCATGCCCCCGAAGAACCCGCGGGCTTACGCCTCGTCTGAGTCCCGAAATCCTATTTATCTGATAGGTTTTTTCAGGAGGCGCAAACCCAGAAGGCTTCAAAGCGTGACTGGGATTTCTGAATGGGCGCGCACGCCGTTGCGATCGGCCAGGGAGGGCAGCGGGCGTCCCGGTCGACTGGGTCGTCTTTATGCAATCCTTATACGCCGCCCGCTCTTCCGCATCGCGCCTTTACGCGCCTTCATGGTCCCTGGCCTCCAACACTAAGGAGGCCTTGATGGCTGATCTTCTCTATGGGGCGCTGGCCTTGGGCTTGTTCGCCCTGTTCGGCGCTTTCGTCGCCGCGCTGAGGCGCGTCTGACGATGTTCGTGAACATCCTGTGGGGCGCCGGCGCGATCGTGATCGCTGGCTACATGGTCGCGGCGATGCTGCGACCCGACAAGTTCTGACGGACAACTTCCATGACATGGCAAGGATGGGCGGAGATCGCCCTCACCCTCGGCCTAGCGGTCGCCATCGGCTGGCCGCTGGGTGTCTTTCTTTCGCGCGTCTGGAACGGCGAGAAAACCTTCCTCGACCCCGTGATGCGTCCGGTTGAGGGCCTATTCTACAAGGCCTGCGGCGTTGATCCGACCAAGAGCCAGAGCTGGCACGCCTACGCCCTGGCTCTGTTGGCCTTCAATCTGGTCGGCTTCATCTTCGTCTACGCGGTGCTGCGCTTGCAGGGCGTCTTGCCGTTGAACCCGCAGGGCTTCCCCGGGCTTTCGGGGCACCTGTCGTTCAACACGGCGATCAGCTTCGTCACTAACACCAACTGGCAGAGCTATGCGGGCGAGAGCACGATGTCGACGCTCAGTCAGATGCTCGTGCTGACGGTGCAGAACTTCGTCTCGGCCGCCACTGGCGCGACCGTCGCGGCGGCTCTCGCGCGGGCGTTCGTCGCCAATCGCGGGGAGGGCGTCGGCAACTTCTGGGCCGACCTGATCCGCACGACGCTCTACCTGCTGCTGCCGCTGGCGTTCGTGGTCGCGATCGTCCTGGTCGCCCTGGGGCTGCCGCAGACCCTGGCCGCTAGCGTCACCGCCCATACGCTCGAGGGCGCCGACCAGAAGATCTCGCTCTACGCCGTGGCCTCTCAGGAGGCGATCAAGATGCTGGGCATCAACGGCGGCGGGATCTTCAACGCCAACTCGGCCCATCCCTTCGAGAACCCAACGCCGCTGACCAACCTGATCACGGCGGTCTCGATCAACACCCTGGGCTGGGCGGCCTTCTTCGCCTTCGGTCGCATGGTGCTGGCCAAGAAGGACGTTCGCGCTCTGGTCATCGCCGCCTTCGTGCTGCTGTTCGCCGGGGCGGCGGGCGTCTACGCGACGGAGACCCAGGCCCCCCCTGCCCAGGTCGCCGCCAAGGTCGACGCCTCGGTGAACATGGAGGGCAAGGAGGTCCGCTTCGGCGCGCCCGCCACGGCCGCGTGGGTCGCCATGACCACCGGCGCCTCGAACGGCTCGGTCAACGGCATGCATTCCAGCCTGATGCCCCTGGGCGGCGGCATCGCCATGTTCCTGATGCAGCTGGGCGAGATCCTGCCCGGCGGCATCGGCTCGGGCGTCGCCATCATGGTCGTCATGGCCTTGCTGTCGGTGTTCGTCGCCGGGCTGATGGTCGGCCGTACGCCCGAGTACCTCGGCAAAAAGGTCGAGGCCCGCGAGATCCAGTTCTCGATCCTGGCGGTGGTGATCATCCCGCTGTCGATGCTGGGCTTCTCAGGCCTGGCCGCCGTGCTGCCCGAGGCGCTGAAGGGCCTGATGCACAGCGGCCCGCACGGCCTGTCGGAGATCCTCTACGCCTATGTCTCAGGGACGGCCAACAACGGCTCCGCCTTCGCGGGCCTGACCGCCAATGCGCCCTGGTGGGACGTGACGCTGGGGATCGCCATGGCGATGGGCCGCTTCTTGCCGATCGTCGCGGTGCTGGCCATCGCCGGCAACCTGGCGGCCAAGCCCAAGCTCGCCCCCACCGCCGGCACGCTGCCGACCGACGGCGGCCTCTTCGTCGGCCTCCTGATCGGGGTGATCCTGATCCTGGGCGGCCTGCAATTCTTCCCCGCGATGGCGCTGGGACCGATCGTCGAGCACTTCCAAGCGCTCGGCGCGGTCGCGGCCCTCCGCTGAGTGGTGATCCCATGAGTTCGATAGACATCCATGCCGATCATGGCCGACGCGCCCTGGCCGGCGGCCTCTCCAGCGCCGTCCTGGCCCGCGCGGCCAAGGAGGCGTTCCTCAAGCTCGATCCGCGCAAGCTGACCGGCAATCCGGTGATCTTCGCCACCTGGCTGGTGGCGCTGCTGTCGACCGTCTCGGCGGTCGCCGCCGTGGCGGCTCACCAGGCGTCGGGCTTCGCCATCCAGGTCGCCGTCTGGCTGTGGGCCACGGTGCTGTTCGCCAACCTCGCCGAAAGCGTCGCCGAGGGGCGGGGCAAGGCGGCCGCCGACAGCCTTCGCGCCACCCGCGTGACGACCAAGGCCAAGCTGATTATCGATCCGAAGACCGGCACATGGATTCCGACCCCGGCCCACAAACTGGGCATGGGCGAGGTGATCCTGGTCGAGGCCGGCGACGTGATCCCGACCGACGGCGAGATCATCGAGGGCATGGCCAGTGTCAACGAGGCGGCCATCACCGGCGAAAGCGCCCCCGTCATTCGCGAGAGCGGCGGCGACCGCTCGGCCGTCACCGGCGGCACCACCGTGGTCTCCGACTGGATCAAGGTTCGCGTCACCGCCGAGGCTGGCTCGACCTTCCTCGACCGCATGATCGCCATGGTCGAAGGCGCGGACCGTCGCAAGACGCCGAACGAGATCGCCCTGGCCGTGCTGCTGGCTGGCCTGACCCTGATCTTCCTGATCGCGGTGGTGACCCTGCTGGGCTTGGGCAAGTTCTCGGGCGTGGCCTTGGACCCGCTGGTGCTGGGCGCGCTGTTCATCACCTTGATCCCGACCACCATCGGCGGCCTGCTCTCGGCCGTCGGCATCGCCGGCATGGACCGGCTGCTGAAGGTCAACGTCCTGGCGACCTCCGGCCGCGCGGTCGAGGCGGCGGGCGACGTCGACACCCTGTTGCTGGACAAGACCGGCACCATCACCTTCGGCAACCGCATGGCCACCGAGGTCATCCCAGCGCCGGGCGTGCGTCCGGACACGGCGATGAAGGCGGCCCTGATGGCCTCGCTGGCCGACGAGACGCCGGAAGGCCGCTCGATCGTCGAACTGGCCCGTAACGCCGGCCTGACCGTCGAGCCGCCCGAAGGCGCGACCTCGATTCCGTTCACGGCCCAGACCCGTCAGTCGGGCCTGGATCACGACGGCCGCAGTTGGCGCAAGGGCGCGGTCGACGCCGTCTACCGTTCGCTGGCGCTGGAGCCCAAAAGCATACCGGTCGAGCTGACCGCCGCCATCGACCGTATCGCTCGCGCGGGCGGGACCCCGCTGGCGGTCAGCGAAGATGGCGTCCTGGTAGGCGTCATCCACCTGAAGGACGTCGTCAAACCCGGCGTGAAGGAACGCTTCGCCGACCTGCGCCGCATGGGCCTGCGCACGGTGATGATCACCGGCGACAACCCGGTGACCGCCGCGGCCATCGCCTCCGAAGCCGGGGTCGACGACTTCCTGGCCGAGGCGACGCCCGAGGACAAGCTGCGGCTGATCCGGGAAGAGCAGGGCAAGGGCCGCCTGGTGGCCATGTGTGGCGACGGCGCCAACGATGCGCCCGCGCTCGCCCAGGCCGACGTCGGCGTCGCCATGCAGACCGGCGCCCAGGCCGCCCGCGAGGCCGGCAACATGGTCGATCTCGACAGCGATCCCACCAAGGTCATCGAGATCGTCGAGGTCGGCAAGCAGATGCTGATCACCCGCGGCGCCCTGACGACCTTCTCGATCGCCAACGACGTGGCCAAGTACTTCGCCATCATCCCGGCGATGTTCGTGGTGTCGCTGCCGGCCCTGGGCGCGCTGAACGTGATGAAGCTGCACAGCCCGCAGAGCGCCATCCTGTCGGCGGTGATCTTCAACGCCCTGGTGATCGTCGCCCTGATCCCGCTGGCCCTGAAGGGCGTGAAGTACCGCGCCGTCGGCGCCGGCAAGCTGCTGTCGCGCAACCTGACCCTCTACGGCCTAGGCGGCCTGATCGCGCCGTTCGTCGGCATCAAGCTGATCGATCTCGTGGTCTCGGCCCTGGGTCTGGCGTAAACACGAGTCCTCGGAGAGTCATCCGTCATGCTTTCGCATCTTCGTCCGGCCCTGGTTTCAATGGGCCTGTTCACCGCCCTGCTGGGCCTGGCCTATCCTCTGGCCGTCACCGGCGTAGCCCAGGCTGCCTTCCCCGCCCAGGCCAACGGCAGCCTGGTCCGCGACGCGGACGGCAAGGTCATCGGCTCAGCCCTGATTGGCCAGGCCTTCGCCAAGCCCGAATACTTCCACGGCCGTCCCTCGGCGGCGGGGAACGGCTACGACGCCACGGCCTCCAGCGGCTCCAACATGGGGCCGCTGAACGACAAGCTGATCGCGCGGGAGAAGACCGACGCCGCCGCGCTGCGCGCCGAGAACCCCGGCGCGGTCATCCCCGCCGACGCCGTCACCGCTTCGGCCTCGGGCCTCGACCCCGACATCTCGCCGGCCAACGCCCGCTTCCAGGCGCCGCGTGTGGCTGTCGAGCGCGGCGTTCCAATCGACCAGGTCGCGGCGCTGATCGACGCTCAGGTCGAGCGGCCGCTGCTGGGCTTCATCGGCCGGCCGCGCGTCAACGTGCTAGCTCTCAACCGGGCGCTCGACGCTCGCTTTCCGAAAGGCGGCTAGTGCCCGCTGACGAACCGAAACGTCCGGACCCCGAGGCGCTCCTGGCCGCCGCCAACAAGGCGCGCCGGGGGCGCCTCAAGGTGTTTCTGGGCATGGCGCCGGGCGTGGGCAAGACCTACGAGATGTTGCGCGCCGCCCGCCGCCGGAAGGCCGAGGGCGCCGACGTGCTGATCGGCGTCGTCGAGACCCACGGCCGGCGCGAGACGGAAAGCCTGCTGCGCGGCATGGAGGTCCTGCCGCGCAAGCCCATCGAGCATCGCGGCCGCGTCCAGATGGAGTTCGACATCGACGCGGCCCTGGCGCGCAAGCCGAAGATCCTGCTGGTTGACGAATACGCCCACTCCAACGCCATCGGCTCGCGCCATCCAAAACGCTGGCAGGACGTCGAGGAGCTGCTGGCCGCCGGCGTCGATGTCTGGACCACGCTGAACGTCCAGCATCTGGAGAGCCTAGTCGACGTTGTTCAGCGCATCACCGGCGTTCGCCAGCGCGAGACCGTCCCCGACAGCGCCCTCTCCCGCGCCGACGACATCGAGCTGGTCGACATCACGCCGAGCGAACTGCGCGAGCGGATGGCGGCGGGCAAGGTCTACGTGCCCGAGACGGCCCGTCTGGCGGCGGACAACTTTTTCAAGGTCGAGAACCTCACCGCCCTGCGCGAGCTGGCTCTGCGCCGGGCCGCCCAGACGGTGGACGACCAGCTGGTCGCCACCATGCGCGAGAAGGGCGTCGAGGGCCCTTGGGCCGCCGGCGAGCGGATCCTGGTCCTGGTCAGCGGCGATGCGATGGCCGCCACCCTGGTGCGAGCAGGGCGGCGTTTGTCGGACATGATGATGGACGCGCCGTGGATCGTCGCCCACGTCGAGCGGACCGACCGGCCGTTGGCCAAGGACGGGGACACCGCGCGGCTGCGCGAAGCCTACCGCCTGGCCGAGCAACTGGGCGGCGCGACTGTGGCCCTCACCGGCGGCGACATCGTCGATACGGTGATGGCCTACGCCCGCCGTCACAACGTCACGCAGATCGTGATCGGCAAGTCGGTCGAGAGCCGCTGGCGCCAGTTGCTCGGACGCTCCCTCGCCACCGCCTTGTTGCGCGAGGCCCGGGGCGTGGCGGTGCACGTCGTGACGGAGGCCGCGCACGAGCGCGAGGACAGACCGTCGAGGCCGCTGGGATTGGGGCGCTGGCAGGGCTATGCGGTGGGGGCGTTGTTCATCGCCGCCGCCACCCTGGCGGCCTGGGGACTTGACGTCACCTTCGATCGCGTCGACCTGGGGATGATCTTCCTGGCCGCGGTGCTGGCGGCGGGCGTGCTGCATGGTCTGCGTCCCGCGCTCGCGGCGGCCACCGTGGCCTTCTTCGTCTACAACTATCTGTTCCTCGAGCCCCGCTACAGCCTGGCGATCGGCGCGCCCACGGACTTCATAACGCTAGTGGTGTTCTGGGCCGTCGCGCTGGCGTCGGGCGGCTTGGCTGGCCGTGTGCGAGACCAGGCGCTGGGCTCCCAACGCCGCGCCGCCGCCGTGACGACCCTGCTGGCCGCCAGCCGCACGCTTTCGGCGGCGACGGGGCGAGACGCCGTGGCCCGAGCCCTAGCCGAGCAGATTTCGGCCGCGGCCGGCGGTCGATCCCTAGTGTTGCTGCCGGAAGGTGACGAGATCGCGCCGGCTTTCGGCTCGCCTAATGTCGAGCCGCTCGACGCCGCCCAGATGGCGGCCGCCCGCTGGGCCTGGGAGAAGGGCGAGCCCGCCGGCTTCGGGACAGGGACCCTGCCCCAGGCGCGCTGGACGTTCTGGCCGATGGACGGCGTGAGGGCCCGTACTGGCGTGGCCGGCGTCGAGGCCGGCGCCACGCCACCAGGCTCGGATCACGAGCGCTTGGTGCTGGCTTTGCTGGAGCAGGGGGCGGTGGCGCTGGAGCGTTCGCAGCTGGCGTCCGAGGCGGTCGAGGCCGAGACGCTCCGCCGCGCCGACCGTTTCCGCTCGGCCCTGATGAACTCGGTCAGCCACGACCTGCGCACCCCGCTCTCGACCGTGCTGGGCGCTTCGACCACGCTGATCGACTACGGCGACAAGCTGACCAAGCCGGTGCGTGAGGATCTCGTCGTCAGTATTCGCGAGGAGGCCGAGCGGCTGAACCGCTATGTCGCCAACCTGCTGGACATGACCCGCATCGAAGGCGGCGCCTTGCGGCTAAGGACCGACTGGATCGACGTGCGCGACGTCCTCAACGCCGCCGCCGATCGCGTCTCCCGCCGACTGGGCGGACGCGCGCTGACCCGCGACTATCCGCGCGAACTGTCCCTGGTCCAGGCCGACGCCAGCCTCTTGGAACAGGTTGTGGTCAATGTGCTGGAGAACGCCATCGCCTACAGCCCGCCCGAGGCCCGCATCGAGATGGCGGCGTACGAGGACCGCTCGAATGTGGTGATCAGCATCGAGGATGAAGGACGAGGCATCCCGCCCTCGGAGCTGGAGCGGGTCTTCGACAAGTTCCGCCGGATGGAAGAGCCCAGCGATCGTAGCCAGGGCGCGGGCCTGGGACTGTCGATCGCCAAGGGTTTCATCGATGCGCTGGGCGGGCGCATCGCCGCCGCCAGCCCCATTCATGACGGCAAGGGGACGCGGATCCTGATCAGTCTGCCGAAGGGCGTCGCCACGCCGCACCATCTGCTATGACGTCGGCATGAGCGCGCTCCGCCATCGCATCCTCGTCATTGACGACGAGCCGCAGATCCACCGGTTCCTGGGGCCCGCGCTCGACGCGGCGGGCTACGAGGCGCTGCGGGCCGACAGCGGCCAGGAGGGCCTGCGCGGCATAGCCCTGTGGTCGCCGGACGCCGTCGTGCTCGACCTCGGTCTGCCCGACATGGACGGCAAGGACGTGCTCGAGAAGGCCCGGGCGTTCTACGGGGGACCGATCCTGATCCTCTCGGCCCGCGATCGAGAGGTCGAGAAGATCGAGGCGCTGGACCGCGGCGCCAATGACTATGTCGAGAAACCCTTCGGCGTCGGCGAGTTGCTGGCGCGACTGCGCGTGGCGCTAAGACAGTCGACCACAGTCAAGCGGCCGACCGAGCCGCTTTCGCTCGGGGACGTGGTGATCGATCTCGACCGACGTCTCGTGAGCAAGACGGCCCAGCCGGTGAAGCTGTCGCCCAAGGAATTCGACCTGCTGAGCCGCCTGGCGATGTCTCAGGGCAAGGTGCTGACGCACAAGGAGCTTCTGGTCAGCGTCTGGGGCGCGGCCCACGCCGACGACACCCAGTATCTGCGGGTGTTCGTCGGGCAGTTGCGGCAGAAGCTGGAAGATGATCCTGGCAAACCAAAGCTGATCCTGACCGAGCCGGGCGTCGGGTATCGCCTAGCCGAGTAGCGCTCGGCACATTTGATGCTCCCGGAAACAGCGGCGCCCATCCATCGTTTCGACGATGGCGCGCGCCTCCATCGCCAAGCCGACACGGTGTCGTCGCGCCATAAGCGAAAGGGAGCAGGGATATGGTTGACCTACGTCCGCTAGCGGTCGTGACCGGCGCTTCGAGCGGCATTGGCTACGAATTGGCCAAGCTTTGCGCGCAGAACGGCTTTGACCTGATCATCGCCGCTGATCGGCCCCTTGCCGAGACCGAGCAGATGCTTCGGGGCCTCGGGGCCTCCGTCGAAACCGTTCAAGGCGATCTCGCGACGACCGATGGCGTTGATCAGCTGCTGGCGACGGTCGGCGGACGTCACGTGGACGCCTTGCTCGCCAACGCGGGCCATGGCCTGGGGCACGCTTTTCTCGATCAGGATTTCGCGGCGATCCGGCACGTGATCGACACCAACGTCACTGGCACGGTCTATCTGCTGCATCAGCTTGGACGCCGCATGCGAGACCAGGAGCGGGGGCGGATCCTGCTGACCGGTTCGATCGCCGGCCTGATGCCCGGATCGTTCCAGGCGGTTTACAACGGGACGAAGGCTTTCATCGACAGCTTCTCGTTCGCCTTGCGGGACGAGCTGAAGGATAGCGGCGTCACGGTTACCTGCCTGATGCCGGGCGCGACCGACACCGAATTCTTCGAACGCGCGGACATGCTCGACACCAAGGTCGGTCAGGGCAAGAAGGACGATCCAGCGGACGTCGCCAAGACGGGGTTCGAGGCGATGATGCGCGGGGAGGGCGACATCGTGCACGGCCTGAAGAACAAGATGCAGGCCGCGGCGGCCGCGGTCACCCCGCAATCGGTGCTGGCCGGTCAGCATCGCAAGATGGCCGAACCTGGGACGGACGAGACCTAAAGCGCCTGAACGGCTTTCCGTTTCGAGATGAAAAGCCTCGCGGTCGCGGTTCGCATAGGGCGAGCCGCGACCGTCGTGGCCGTTATTGCGCCGCCCGCGGCTCCAGGCTCATCGCGCGCGCCGCGATCGCGGCTTGGGTGCGATTGTGGACGTTGAGTTTCCGCATCACCGCGGTCATGTGAGCCTTCACCGTCGCCTCGGCGATGCCGAGGTCGAAGGCGATCTGCTTGTTCAGCAGCCCGGAGTTGACGCCTTCGAGAACCTTCAGCTGCGTCGGCGTCAGGTCGCAAAGGCCGACCCGCGTGGTGGTTTCGGCGTTGTCCTGCTTTTTCCCGGTCATGTTCACCCCTGCTTTTTCCTGTCCCACACCGCGCATCTTGCGATGAGCGGCCTCCGCCTTGGTCTGTGCGCCGGTCTTCGCCAGCGGGCGGTTCGTGCCTACGAACGTAGTTATATTAGTTGGACAGATTCAAACGGAATGGTCAATGTTAACGCAAACAATTTCCGCAGGCGTTGCCATCGGCTTAAATCTGTTGGACAGGTTTCTCGGTGAGCGACGCCAAAAGGGGAGGGGTGGATGAGCCAGGGGAGGCTAGCCGATCAGGCCTATCTAGGCATCGTCGAGATGATCAAGGTCGAGGGCTTGACCCCCGGCGACCGGCTGCCGTCCGAAGCGCGGCTGGCCGAGATCTTCGGCATGTCGCGCACGATCGTTCGCGAGGCGCTGGTCCGGTTGGCCGCTGACAGCATCACCGAGGCCCGTCGCGGCGCCGGATCGTTCGTGAAGAACCGGCCTTCCGACAAGCTCGGCGCCTATGTGCCGCTCTCGGAACTGCCATCGACCCTGGGCAGCTACGAGGTGCGGTTCGTGTTGGAGGCCGAGGCCGCGCGCCTGGCGGCCGCCCGACGATCCAGCGAGGAGATGGCGGGGATCGAGGAGGCGTTGTCCAGCCTGCGCGCCGCGCTGCTGTCGAACGACCCCGCCCATGACGAGGACATGGAGCTGCATCGCCGGATCGTTCTGGCCACAGCCAACCCAGCTTTCCTGGTGACCTTCGAGGCGCTTCAGCCCGATGTCGATAAGATCATGCGGGCCGGGGTCGATATCTCCCGCTCCCGGCCGCCCGAGGCCATCGACGAGATGATGCGCGAGCACGAGATGATCGTGGAGGCGATCCGCGCCCAGGACGGCGATGGCGCGGCGCTGGCGATGCGATGGCACCTGTCGCGCGGGCGAAAGCGGCTAATGCCCTGAGACGTGAGCGTCGGCGGTCAGCGACTGGTCCGAGAGCCAAGCCTGCACGCTGTCGCAAAGCTGATCAGGTGAGATGAGGGCGTCGAGGGCGAAGACCTGCTCTTCGGCGGAGGGCCGCTCCAGCGTGGCCAATTGGCTGTCGAGCAAGCTGACGGGCATGTAGTGGTCGGCCCGTTCAGTCATGCGTTTCAACAACTCTTCGCGGCTGGCGTCGAGCAGCACGAAACGAACTGGCGCGCCGATCGCGGCGCGAAGACGTTCTCGGTACCTCAGTCTCAGGGCCGAACAGGCGGCGACGGCCTGGCCTTCGGACGCCAGCGTCTCCTTGATCGCCAGGCCCAGCCGATCCAGCCACGGCCATCGGTCTTCGTCAGTCAGCGGACGCCCCGCGCGCATCTTCGCGACCGCCGTCTCGTCATGGAAGGCGTCGCCCTCGAGAAACGCGCAGCCGAGGCGACGGGCCAGAAGCGCGCCCAGCGTCGACTTCCCGCAGCCGCTGACGCCCATAGTCACGATGGCAAGCCCCTCGTCAGGGCGCGCGCGGCTGGATGGCGTCTGCAAACGGGCTCCCCGTGGCTGGCCGAGCGCCTGGCAGGCTTGGCGAGCGCTCGATCGGAGCTCGTTTTCTACCGGCCGCCTGTCCAGGCGTAACTACGACCATGGTCTTGGATGCGTGCGGCCTGTCGATCTCATATCGCTGGCGATAGTGACTGGGAGAGTGACATGAGAGCGGTTGTCTTCGCGGCCATCCTGGCGGTTTCGACTCCAGCCTTAGCGGAAACCCGCTCCATTCTGACCTCCATCCCCGACGACCCGCACGCGGTGGTGGTCAAGGCCGTTGGAGACGGTCGCGCCGACGACACCGACGCCGTTCAGAAGGCCATCGACGCCGCCCGCGACAAGACCGGCCATGGGCTCGTGTTCCTGCCGTCGGGCCGCTATCGCCTGAGCCGCACCTTGCTGGTGCCGCCGGGCGTGCGCGTGTTCGGCGTCGGGGCGACCCGTCCGGTGTTCGTGCTCGGCGCGAATACGCCGGGCTTCCAGACGGGCGTCGCGACGATGATCGCGTTCACGGGCGGTGACCAGTACCAGGTCGGCGATATCCCCGTACCGGTCCCGACCGTCCGCCCGACAACCGCCAAGGTTCGCGACGCCAACTCCGGCACCTTCTATTCGTCGATGAGCAACATCGACATCGAGATCGCCGAGGGAAACCCGGCCGCCGCGGCCGTACGCTTCCGGATGGCCCAGCACGCCTTCCTGCGGCACATGGACTTCCGGTTAGGCTCGGCCTTCGCCGGCGTCTATCAGGCCGGCAACATCATGGAGGACGTGCACTTCCATGGCGGCCGCTACGGCATCGTCACCGAGAAAACCTCGCCGGCCTGGCAGTTCACCCTGGTGGATTCGACCTTCGACGGCCAGCGCGACGCGGCGATCCGCGAGCATGAGGTCGACCTGACCCTGGTGAACGTCGGCATCAAGAACACGCCGGTCGGGATCGAGATCGACCGCGGCTACAGCGACAGCCTGTGGGGCAAGAACGTCCGCTTCGAGAACGTCTCCAAGGCGGGCGTCGTCATCTCCGCCGAGAACAGCGTCTTCACCCAGGTGGGCTTCGACAACGCGACCGCCTCGAACACGCCGGTGTTCGCCCGCTTCCGCGACAGCGGCAAGACGGTGGCGGGGAAGGGGAAAGACTATCGGGTGACTTCGTTCACCTATGGCCTGACCCTGCCGGCGCTCGGCCAGACGGGCGAGTACAAGACGGTCGCCGACATCACGCCGCTCACCGCGAAGACGGCCGCGACCCCGGCGCTCCGCGCACTGCCGCCGATGGCTGAGTGGACCAACGTCAAGACGCTGGGCGTGAAAGGCGACGGCTCGACGGACGACACGGCCGCGCTGCAGAAGGCGATCGATACGCACCGGGTGCTCTATCTGCCGGTCGGCTTCTATATGGTGACCGACACCCTGAAGCTGCGGCCCGACACCGTTCTGATCGGCCTGCATCCAGCCATCACCCAGCTGGTCATCCCGGACAACAATCCCAAGCACGCTGGCGTCGGCGCGGTGCGGCCGATCCTGGAAACGCCGCGCGGCGGCGACAACATTCTCTCGGGGATCGGTCTGTTCACGGGCCGCGTGAACCTGCGCGCCTCGGCCCTGCTGTGGCGCTCGGGCGCGAACTCCATGGTCAACGACGTCAAGATCATGGGCGGCGGTGGCACGCCGACGGCGGATGGCAAATCGCTGGGCGCGGCCCAAGCCCGCAGCGGCGATCCCGTGGCCGACGGGCGTTGGGACGCGCAGTACCCGAGCATCTGGGTGACGGATGGCGGCGGCGGGACTTTCGCCGACGTCTGGAGCCCCAACACCTTCGCCTCGGCCGGCTTCTACATCAGCGACACCAAGACGCCCGGCTATATCTACGAGGTTTCGGTCGAGCACCACGTCCGCAACGAGTTCGTGCTCGACAATGTGGAGAACTGGGAATTCCTGGCGCCGCAAACCGAGCAGGAGGTGGGCGACGGCCCTGACGCCGTGTCGCTGGAGGTGCGCAACTCGCGCAACATCCTGTTCGCCAACTATCACGGCTATCGGGTCACGCGCTCGTACCATCCGGCCGAGACGGCGGTGAAGCTGTTCAACTCGACCGACATCCGCTTCCGCAATGTCCACATCAACGCCGAGAGCGGCATCGCCCTTTGCGACAAGATCGGCTGCGGGACCTATCTGCGGGCCAGCAAGTATCCGTTCGAGAACGCGATCCAGGACAAGACCCGCAAGCTGGAGGTTCGCGAACGCGAGTTCGCCGTGCTGGACGTGACGGGGCCCGTGACGCCCGGCGCGCCGCCGGCGGCTGATCCGCGGGTGCGCAAGCTGGAGACCGGCTTCTGGTCGATCTCGGGCGCTGCGACGGGCGCGGATGGGACGCTTTACTTCATCGACAAGCGTTTCCAGCGCATCTACCGCTGGACGGAGGGGCGCGGCCTCGAGGTGGTGCGCGACCACTCGCTGGACCCGACGAACCTGGCGATCGATGGCTCGGGCAAGCTGCTGGTCGTGTCCTCTTATGGTCCGCAGGCCTCGGTCTATTCGATCGATCCAGAGGGGCCGAAAGACCAGATGACGATGATCTCGCCGACGGCCGCGGCGCCGCGCGCCGGCGCCAAGACGCTCCTGCCTGTGAACTGGTGGGTGAACGGCGAGTTCCGCGACCAGTACGACCCGGCGACCGACCACTTCACCACCCTGGCGGAGATGTTCGCCCGCGACGTCGGAACGCCCAAGGCGCAGGAATATGTCTCGCCCGACGGCAGCGTCGTGCTTCCGGCCTTCCGCGTCTGGCAGCAGGGGCCGCCTGATCACGTGGGGTGGCGCTGGGCCGACACCCTCCAGACCAATGGCCTGATCAGCGGCGCGGCCGGACAGCGGGTGTTCGTTACCAATGGCTCCGAGAACAAGACCTACAGCGGCCAGGTTGGTCCCGGCGGGACGCTGACGAACCTGAAGGTCTTCGCCGATCGGGGCGGCGAGAGCGTCGCCGTGGACGGGCAGGGCCGCGTGTTTGTCGCCAACGGCCAGATCTTCCAGTACGCGCCTGATGGCAAGTTGGTCGATCGGATCGATGTGCCCGAGCGTCCGCTGCAGCTGATCTTCGGTGGCGAGGGCGGCCGGACCCTGTTCGTCCTGACCCACCGTTCGCTCTACGCTGTGACGCCCTGAGACAGGCCCGGGGAGGACGCCCATGAAGACCATGACCATCGCGCTGGCCGCGCTTCTGGCCTCCACCGCTGTCGGC
Organism: uncultured Caulobacter sp.; assembly: GCF_937900395.1. Taxonomy (GTDB): domain Bacteria; phylum Pseudomonadota; class Alphaproteobacteria; order Caulobacterales; family Caulobacteraceae; genus Caulobacter. The sequence goes on along the minus strand of NZ_CALCDX010000216.1, from coordinate 46,649 downwards.
TCCGTTGCTTCGGCCGAGAGCCGCTCGGTTTTCGTCGCGACGCCAGCCGATCCGGCGGCGATCGTCGCGAAGGGGCGCGGCGACGGCCGCGCCGACGACAGCGCCGCGCTGCAACAGGCCATCGACGCCGCCGCCAAGCCCGGCGGTGGTGTCGTCTTCCTGCCGTCGGGTCGTTATCGCATCACCAAGACCCTGTTCCTGTGGCCCGGCGTTCGGGTGTTCGGCGTCGGGGCCACCCGACCCGTGATCGTGCTGGGCGACGCGACCCCCGGCTTCCAGAAGGGCATCGCCAACATGGTGATCGTCGCGGGCGCGAAGCCGGACCCAGCGCGAAAGGTCCCATTCCCGCCGCCAGGCAGCGTGCCGTTCAACAAGGACGTGCCGGACGCCAATTCGGGCACCTTCTACACGGCGATGAGCAATGTCGATTTCGAGATCGGCAAGGGCAATCCGGCCGCGACGGCGATCCGCTTCCACGCCGCCCAGCACGCCTTCCTGAGCCACATGCGCTTCGATATAGGCTCGGGCCTGGCGGCGCTGTACCAGATCGGCAACGAGGCCGAGGACCTGCACTTCAAGGGCGGCCGCTACGGCATCCTGACCGAGAAGCCTTCGCCGGCCTGGGGTTTCGTGCTGCTCGATTCCACCTTCGAAGGCCAGCGCGACGCGGCGATCCGCGAGCACGAGGCGGGCCTCACCCTCGTCAACGTGACCATGCGCGACACGCCGGTCGGGATCGAGATCGACCGGGGCTATGGCGACTGGCTGTGGGGCAAGAACGTCCGGTTCGAGAACGTCTCGAAGGCTGGCGTCGTGATCTCCAACGAAGGCAACGTCTACACCCAGGTCGGCTTCGAGAACGCCGTCGCCAAGGGCACGCCGACGTTCGCTCGCTTCCGGGACAGCGGCAAGACCGTGGCGGGGAAGGGGAGCGCCTACCGGGTTGGCGCCTTCAACTACGGCCTGACCGTTCCCGCGCTCGGCCAGATGGGGGAGTACAAGACCACCTTCGACGCCCAGGCGCTAAAGGCCTATCCGGCGCCGCAGACGCCCGCGATCCGCGACCTGCCGCCGATGTCGGAGTGGAACAGCGTTCGCGACCTGGGTGCCAAGGGCGACAACGTAACCGACGACACGGCCGCGATCCAGAAGGCGATCGACGCCCATCGCGTCGTCTATTTCCCGACCGGCTTCTACCGCGTCACCGACACCCTGAAGCTGCGGCCCGACACCGTTCTGATCGGCCTGCATCCCAGCCTGACGCAGATCGTTCTGCCTCACGGCACACCGGCTTTCCAGGGCGTTGGCGCGCCCAAGGCGCTGGTCGAGTCCGGCAAGGGCGGCGACAACATCGTCTTTGGCCTTGGCCTCTACACCGAAGGCCAGAACCCTCGCGCCACGGCGCTGCTGTGGACCGCAGGCGAGCGCTCGATGGTCAATGACGTCAAGTTCCAGGGCGGCCACGGCACGAACCTGTACGACGGCTCGCGCTTCAATCCCTACAACGCCAACGCTTCGGCCGATCAAGACACCGCCAAGCGGTGGGGCGGCCAGTATCCGAGCCTGTGGGTGACCAACGGCGGCGGTGGGACCTTCGCCAATGTCTGGAGCCCGAACACCTACGCCTATTCGGGCATCTATGTGTCGGATACGACGACGCCTGGCCACGTCTATCAGGCGTCGGTCGAGCACCACGTGCGGTCCGAGATCAGCCTGAACCGGGTCGCCAACTGGGAGTTCCTGGCGCCGCAGACCGAGGAGGAAGCGGGCGAGGGCGAGGACACGGTCTCGCTGGAGATCCGTGACTCCCGCGACATCCTGCTGGCGAACTATCACGGCTATCGCGTCACGCGGACGCGTCGCCCGGTCTCCTCGGCCGTGAAGATCTATAACTCGCAGGACATCCGCTTCCGCAACGTGGCGGTGAACGGCGAGAGCGGCTTCTCCACCTGCGACGAAGGCGGCTGCGCGACCTTCCTGCGCCTGACCAAGTATCCCTACGAGAACGCGATCGAAGACGTGACGAGCGGCCTGCAGGTGCGCGAGCGGCAGTTCGCGGTTCTGGACATCGGCAAGGACGCGAAGGCGTCGGCGCCGTCGGTGTTCCCGGCTAATGCCCGGGTCGAGCGTCTCGCGGATGGCTTCTTCTCGGCGGGGGGCGGCGCCGTCGATGCGGCGGGGGTCCTGTACTTCACCGACCGGCGCAACCAGCGCATCTACAGCTGGTCGCCGGAGCGCAAGCTTTCGATCGTTCGGGACAATACGCTCGACCCGATCAATCTCGCGGTCGACGGCTCGGGCAACCTGTTGGTGCTGTCATCGGACGGCCGTAACGGCTCGGTGTACAGCTTCAAGCCTGGCAGCCCCGACACCGAGGTGACGGTCATTCCAGCGACGCCAGCTGGCGGGCGACCGAACGCCGCCAAGGTCTTGCCGGTAAACTGGTGGGTGAATGGCGAGTTCAAGGATCAGATCGATCCGGACACCTATCAGTTTACGACCTTGGCCGAGCTGTTCGCGCGTGAGACGGCCGCGCCGCCGGCCTCGGAATATGTCTCCCCGGACGGCAGTCTGGCGCTGCCGGCCTATCGGGTGTTCCAACAGGGGCCGCCGGACCATCGCGGGCTGAGGTTCTCCAACACCTTGGACACCTATGGCTTCACCACGGCCAAGCCTGGTGAGCGCGTCTTCGTCGCCAACAGCTCGGAGAACAAGACCTATAGCGGCCGGGTCGATGCGCGCGGCGCGATCACCGACCTCAAGGTCTTCGCCGACCGCGGCGGCGAGAGCGTCGCGACGGACGCCGAGGGGCGCGTCTATGTCGCCAACGGCCAGGTGTTCGTCTACGCGCCGGACGGGCGCCAACTGGGCCGGATCGACGTGCCGGAACGCCCCCTTCAGCTGTTGTTCGGCGGGACCGACAAGCGGACTCTGTACGTGCTTTCGCACCACGGTCTTTACGCCGTGCGGGCGGACTAGAAACGACGTTTCAGCTCGCTCTCCGGTCGCCTACGACCATGGTCTAATAGTTCGTCCGCCGCCGCTCTGACACAGTCCTCCTAGGCCATCGACGATGGTCAAAAAGAAAATTGGGAGGGTTGTAGGATGAGTGCTGTCGGTAGCACGCGAGGGGGATCGTCCTTTTTGAGCGCCTTGCTCGCGACGAGCGCGTTCGCGACGATCATGGTGGGCGGCGCCGCTCACGCGCAGGCGGCGCAGACGCCGCCGGCTACGACCGCCGACGACTCGGTCGTCACCGAGATCGTGGTCACCGGATCGCGCATCCGCTCGACGGGCTTCACCGCGCCGACGCCGACCCAGGTGCTGGGCACCGCGGAGCTGGAGCGCGCCGCTCAGCCGAACATCTTCACCGCCATCACCCAACTGCCGTCGCTGCAGGGGTCCAGCGGGGCCACCACCGGCACCTTCAGCACCTCGAGCGGCCAACAGGGCCTGTCGTCGTTCTCGCTGCGGGGCCTCGGCACCATCCGCACCCTGACGCTGCTGGACGGCCAACGCGTCGTGCCGGCCAACGTCACCGGCGTTCCCGACATCAGCCTGTTCCCCCAACTCCTTGTGGAGCGCGTGGACGTCGTCACCGGCGGCGCCTCGGCCTCCTACGGCTCGGACGCCGTTGGCGGCGTCGTCAACTTCATCACCAACAAGAAGTTCGAGGGCTTCAAGGCCAACGTCATGGGCGGCGTCACGACCTATGGCGACAACCACCAGTGGCTGGCCCAGGTCGCCGCGGGCAAGAGCTTCATGGACAACCGCCTGCACGTGCAGGTCAGTGGCGAATACGACTGGGAAGAGGGCGTCCCGGCGGGCGGCTTTGGCGAGGACGCGCCGGGCAGCCGCGACTGGTACACGACCGCCACCCTGGTCAACCGCGGCGTCACCAATGACGGCTCGCCACAATACCTCTATCGCGAGCACGCCCAGGCCTATCAGTACACTAAGTACGGTCTGATCAGCGCGGGCCCGCTGCAAGGCACGGCGTTCGACATCAACGGCAACCCGTTCCAGTTCCAGTATGGCGGCGGCGGCGTGCCGTCCAAGGCGGCCAACGGCGCGGTCAGCGGCTGCTACACGAACGGCGGCTTTTGCATTGGCGGCGATCTGTCGGGCAACGTCGGCATCGGCACCTCGCTGCAGTCGCGCATCAAGCGGCTGAACAGCTACAGCCGCGTGGGCTTTGATCTCGACGCCAACAACGAGATTTACGCCACCTTCAACGCCGCCCGCGTGGAGAGCAGCAACCAGCCGAACCCCGGCGCGGCCACCACGGGCCTGACGATGTCGTGCTCGAATCCCTATCTGCCGGCGTCGATCGTCGCGGCCTGCGCCGCGAACGGCATCACGACCTTCACCTTCGGGACCAGCAACGCGCTGCTGCCGCGCAATATCTCGGTGCACCCGACGCGGACCCAGTATCGCGGCGTGATCGGCGCTGATGGCAAGTTCAACGCCTTGGGCACGGAATGGCGCTACGACGCCTATTACCAGCACGGCGAGAACACGACGAACATCCATGTTCGCGACATCCTGCTGACGCCGCGCTATCGGGCGGCGGTCCAGGCCACGCTCGTGAACGGCCAGATCGTCTGCGCCGATCCGATCGCGCGCGCCAACGGCTGCGTGCCGATCAACATCTTCGGCGGCCAGCGCCCCAGCGACGCCGCCCTGGCCTACATCACGCCCAAGAACGGCCCGTATCAGCACTCGGTGCAGAAGCAGGACGTTGCCAGCATCAACTTCAGCGGCGAGCCGATCAACGGTTGGGCGGGGCCGATCTCATTGGCCATCGGCGGCGAGTGGCGCAAGGAACAATATCACGTCAAAGGCGACCCCTACGGCGACGGCAACACCGACTCGCCCAACACGGCTGACTACCCCGCCGATCCGATCCTAAACGCCTCGGGGGCCAACTGGTTCGCGGGCAACTATCACTCCGGCGCCGGCAAGTACTCGGTGAAGGAGGCCTATGCCGAAGTGAACATTCCGCTGGTCAATTCCGACGCGGCGGGCAAGGCCAACCTCAACCTGGCGGGCCGCTGGACCGACTACAGCACGTCCGGCACCGTCTACACCTGGAAGATCGGCGCCACCTGGGACACCCCGGTCGACGGCGTTCGCCTGCGGGCCGTCACGTCGCGTGACGTCCGCGCGCCGAACCTGTCGGAGCTGTTCGCCGCGCCGGTGACGACCACGCTGCCGAACTTCACTGTTCCCTCGAACGGCAAGCCCCCCGCGGGCCAGCCCGCCGGCGGATCGCTGACCGTTCTGCAGAACGTCGTCGGCAACCCGGACCTGAAGCCGGAAATCGCCAAGAACGTGACGATCGGCGCGGTGCTCTCGAACCCGCAATGGCTGCCGGGCTTCAGCATCTCGGTCGACTGGTACAACATCGTCCTCAATGGCGGCATTTCCAGCCTGGGCGCTCAGCAGATCGTCAACTTCTGCTATGCGGGCCTGACCCAGTTCTGCGGCGCCTTCAATCTCAACCCGCCGTCGGCCTTCGTGAACTCGCAGACGTTCAACCTGGCCTCGATCAAGACCAGCGGCTTCGACATCGAAAGCAGCTATCGCTTCGAGCTGCCCAGCGTTCCGGGCCGCTTCACGGTCCGCGGCCTGGCCACCAACGTCCACAAGTTCGTCACCAACCCGGGCATCCCTGGAGCGGTGGCCGTGGACTCGGCCGGCCAGAACTCCGGCGCCACCCCGGACTGGAAGGTCCTGGCTGTCCAGTCCTGGGAGAACGACCGCTTCGCTATCAGCGTGCAGGAGCGTTGGTTCAGCGATGGCCGGTTCGGCGGCACCACCACCGAGTATGTCGAATGCAAGCCGGGCAGCTGCCCGGTCTCGACCGGCAGCCGGCCGACCATCGACTACAACCACATGAAGGGCGCCACCTATGTCGACGTCAGCGCGTCGTACAAGTTCGGCAACGGTCTGCAGCTCTACGGCAAGGTCGACAACCTGCTGAACCGCGATCCGACCCCGTCGCCGCAGACAAACACCGGTCTGGACGCGAACCCGGCGCTCTACGACCTGCTGGGCCGCTTCTACCACGTCGGTCTCCGCTACAGCTTCTAGGCCTTCCGCAGCCGCTTTTCACCTCCCCCCTGGGCGGCAGCCGCCCGGGTCTTGTCTCGGCAAGACCCGGGCGTTTTCTTTGGCGCTATCGGGGCAGGGCGTAGGCGACCAGGGCGTCGCCGATCGGCGTCTCCATGAAGTGATGGCCGCCGGCCATGATCACCACGTACTGCCGGCCGCCGACCTCGTAGGTCATGGGCGTCGCCTGACCGCCGGCGGGCAGTGTGTCCTGCCACAGGGTCTTGCCGGTCTTCAGGTCGATGGCGCGGATGAGGTTGTCTGTGGTCGCCGCGATGAAGATCACGCCGCCGGCCGTGACCACGGCGCCGCCATTATTGGGCGTGCCGATCTCAAGCGGCAGGTGCGATGGGATGCCGAACGGGCCATTGCGGCGCGCCGAGCCGAGGGGGCGATCCCACAGGGTCTTCCCGGTGCGCAGGTCGATCGCCCGCAAGCCGCCATACGGAGGTTGCTTGCACAGCAGGCCCGTCAGCGGCAAGCGCCAGCCGGCGTTGACCGAGATGGCGTAGGGCGCGCCGGCCTGAGGATCGCCCGCGCCTTCCGCGCCGCCCTTCATCGAGCCGCCCCGCTCCTCGCCGCGCGGCGCCCAACCCTTCTTATCGGCTTCGGCGCGGGGGATCAGGCGATTGTAGTTGGGCATGTCGTTGTAGTTGGCGACGATTACGCCCTTGCGCGGATCGACGGCGATCCCGCCCCAATCCGAGCCGCCGTTGTAGCCCGGATACTCGACATAGCGGCGGTCCGAGACCGGCGGCGTGTAGAAGCCGTCGTACTTGGCTTTGCGGAACTGGATGCGGCAGATCATCTGGTCGAGCGGCGACATGCCCCACATCGTCCGCTCCGTCAGGTCCGCCTTGCGCAGGGTGTGGAAAAGCGAGAATGGCTGGGTCGGCGAGCGTTGGCCCGGTTCGACCCCGCCTTGCGGAACCTTGCGTTCCTCGACGCCCGTCAGGGGTTGGCCAGTGCGCCGGTCCAGGACATAGAGGTCGCCTTGCTTGCTCGGCAGCACCAGGGCCGGAACGACGCCCGCCGGCGTCGGGTAGTCCACCAGGGTCGCCTGCGAACCGAGGTCATAGTCCCAGACGTCCTTGCGCACGGTCTGGAACTTCCAGACCTCGCGCCCGTCGGCGACGTTGAGCGCGACCAGCGAGGTCGAGTGCGCGTTCTCCAGCGGCGAGCGCATGCCGCTCCAATAGTCGACCGCGCTGTTGCCCAGCGGCAGGTACACCAGACCTAGCGCCTCGTCGCCGCTGGCGGTCGTCCACATGTTCGGGGTGCCGCGCGTATAGGTCTCGCCGGCGGGCGGAGCACCGGTCCGGTCGGGGCGAACCATGTCCCAAGCCCAGCGAAGCTGGCCGGTGACGGCGTCATAGCCTTGGATCACGCCTGAGGGCGCGTAGCGCTTCTGGCCATCCAACACCTGGTGGCCGGTGACGATGACGCCGCGAACGATCGTTGGCGCCGAGGTGATCGAGAACATGCCCGGCGCGGCCTCGCCGACGCCTTCGGCGGTGTTGACCTGGCCGCCGAAGCCGAAGTCCGCGCAAGGACGGCCGGTCTTGGCGTCCACCGCGATCAAGCGGGCGTCCAGCGTGCCCTCGATGATCCGCGTGGCGCAGGCCGATCCCGACGCGGCGCCAGGGACGGCGTAGTAGGAGACGCCTCGGCAGGCGGCCGTGTAGGGGATATTGGCGTCCGGGACCTTGGGATCGAACCGCCACCGGGTGGCGCCGGTCGCCGGGTCCAGAGCCATCAAAATGTTCTTCGGCGTGCAGAGATAGAGGGTGTCGCCGACCTTCAGCGGCGTGGTCTCGGCGCCGTACATCTTCCGAGCCGTCTCGGAGGCGGGCAGGTCGCCGGTGTGAATCATCCAGACGCGTTGAAGCTTGCCTGCGTTCTCCGGAGTGATCTGGGCGAGGGCCGAGTAGCGCTGCGCGCCATACGTGCCGCCATAAGCGGCCCAGTCCGAACCGGCTGACGGACCAGCGGCCAGTTCCGAACCAGAGGGCTGCCCAGGTCTGACGGGTTGGCCGGCGATGACCGAAGCGAAGGTCAGGATGATCAGGCCCGCTATGCAAACGAGCAGTGTCCGCCAGGCAAAGCGCCGAGGGCGCCGATCCTCGGTGAGCAGCGGCGCGCAGAGCAGCGCCAGAACCAGCAGAACGGAGGGGCCGACCAGGCGCGGGATCAAGGCCCAACCGTCCAGCCCGACTTCCCAAAGCGCCCAAACGACCGTGGCCAGAAACACCGCGACGTAGATCCAGACGCCGGCGATGCTCCGCCGGATCATCAGGACGCCGGCCACGATCAGGCCCAGCCCGGCGAGCAGGTAGTAGGGGGATCCGCCCAGGACGAGCAGCTGCACGCCGCCGGCGGCCAGGACCAGGCCGATGAGCAGAAGGATGACGCCAAGCGCGCGGGCCGGCCAAGCCGGCGCCGCGCCGTAAGCAGGCCTGGTCTCCATCGTGACGCACCTTTCCGCGAAGCTGGGATGTCGTGGAAATGCGCGAGCGGCCCAAAGGCGCCAAAAGCCGATGTCGACTTCCCAACTTTGCGCGACCGCACGGACCTTGTCGGGCATTTTCGGTCAAAGCCGCTCAGGAATATCCAAAGCTAGTCCTGCCCGATGAAGCTGGAACCTCCGTCTTCACCGCGCTGTTAGCCCGGCTCAACTCGCGAAGGAGCCGGCCATGCCCAAGGGCAAGGATCCGAAGACAGCCGATGGCCTGGGCGGCGTCCACAAGGTCGCCATTTCGCGCCAATCCGCGCCGATCAAGCCGCGCGCGAAGCCGTCGCGACGGCTGTGACGGGGCGGGCGTCAATTGCTGGCGCCGGGAACGGGACGGCCCCCTCCGCGATCCCCTTTGACCACTTTTAATCTGGAGGTCTGCATGTCGCTCGACGCCCCCCCGACATCATCGCCGCGACGCCGGCCGCAGTCCGACGCCGACCGCGCCCAAGGCCACGAACCTCGCTCCTGGAGTCCGGGGACGCGCGCGAAGGCCGTTCCCGCGACCGCCCCGACCAGGACCTTCCGCCTTCCGGGCGGCAAGCAGATGACCTTGTCCACCGACAGGGTGCGCGCCGCGCCGGCCGTAACGCCGCAGATATCGATGGTGCTGGGTCAGAACGCGCTCGGCCTCGGGCTGTGGGGGCTGCTCGCGCCCCATAGCGTCAATCGCTTTCTCGGCATCCGCGCGTCGGCGACGACGACGCGCGCTCTGTTTGGCGCGCGCGAGCTCGCCACCGGTATGGTGCTGGCTTCGGACCCGACCAAGTCCAGCGCCCTGTGGGCCCGGGTGGCGGGCGATGTCTTCGACATCCTCGTGCTGCGTCGGCTGGCGCGCCGAGACAATCCGAAACGCGGCAACGCGCGCCTGGCGATGGGCGTGGTGCTGGCGATCACCGCCCTCGATGTCGTGGCCGCGGTGCGAATGACCAACGTCAAGCGCGATTGCGCATAGGAGGCGGCGATGAAGGCGATCTGCTGGCAAGGCAAGAAGGACCTCCGCTGCGAGGAGGTGCCCGATCCGATCATCGAGGATCCCAAGGATGCCATCATCCGCGTGACCTCGACCTGTATATGCGGGTCCGACCTACACCTGATGAACGGCTTCGTGCCGACCATGTGCGCGGGCGACGTGATGGGCCATGAACCCATGGGCGAGGTCGTCGAGGTCGGCCCGGAAGCGAAGGCGAAAGGATTGAAGGTCGGCGACCGCGTCGTCGTGCCGTTCCAGATGATCTGCGGCGAGTGCGAACAGTGCCGGCAGGGCAACTACTCAGTCTGCCAGACGACCAACCGCAACGCGGACCTGGCCAAGGCCTTCTTCGGCGATACGACGGCGGGCCTGTTCGGCTATTCCCACATCACGGGCGGCTATGCCGGCGGCCAGGCCCAGTACATGCGCGTGCCCTACGCGGCGACCACGGTCATCAAGGTCCCGGAGTCGGGCGAGGACGAAAAGTACCTGTTTCTCAGCGACATCCTGCCGACCGGCTGGCAGGCGGCGGCTTTCGCCGACATCCGGCCGACAGACACTGTCGCAGTGTGGGGCTGCGGTCCGGTGGGCCTCTTCACCATCCAGTCAGCCCTGATCATGGGCGCCAAGCGGGTAATCGCGATCGACGATGTGCCCGAGCGGCTCGCCATGGCCCAAGGATTGGGCGCGGAGATCCTGGACCGCAGCCAGGTGAACGTTCTGCACGCGCTGAAGGACATGACCGGCGGTCATGGCCCAGAGCGCTGCATCGACGCCGTCGGCCTGGAAGCGCATGGGCCGACGCCGATGCTAGGCCTCATCGACAGGGCTCAGGCGGCGATGAAGCTGGAGACTGAACGGCCCGTGGCCCTGCGCGAGGCGATCATGGCCTGTAAGGCGGCGGGCGTCGTCTCAATTCCCGGCGTCTATGGGGGCATGTCCAACATGATCCCGATGGGCGCGGTGATGAACAAGGGACTGACGATCCGCACTGGCCAGACTCACGTGAAGCGCTGGTCCGACGATTTGCTGCGTCGCATTGGCGAAGGCGAGATCGACCCGACCTTCGTGATCACTCACACCGCGCCGCTCTCCAAGGGGCCCGAACTCTACAAGACTTTCCGCGACAAGAAGGACGGTTGCGTCAAGGTGGTGCTCAAGCCCTGACGCCATGTCTTTTGCTTAGCGGCCGAACACTTTGGTCTCCCCTGTCGTTGAGCTTCGACCACTTCTGGGAGACGAACATAGCTCGAATGACTTTAGCGGCCGCCGCATCCGTGGCGGCCCTTTCCTTGGCGGCTTGCCAGCAAAAGGACTCCACGCCGAATCCGAACGATCCGGGCACGAGCAATGAGGCCGTCAACGCCGCCCAAGACGCCACCTCGGCCGCCGTTGGGGCGACCTCCGCCGCGACGGCGGGACCGATGTCCACGGACGCCTTCGTCACCAACGCCGTGATCAGCGACATGTACGAAATCGAGGCCGGCAAGATCGCCCAGCAGAAGGGCAAGGCCCAGGGCGTGAAGGACTTCGGAAAGATGATGGTCGCCGACCACACGGCCTTGTCCAGCGCCATGAAGCCACTGATCGCCGCCGCCGGTAAGACCGCTCCGCCTGGATTGGACGAGCGTCGCAAAGGCATGATCGACAATCTGAACGCGGCCGCGCCAGCCGACTTTGACAAGGTCTATCTCGACCAGCAAGACGCCGCTCACAACGAGGCGCTGACGCTGATGCAGGGCTACGCCGAGCGCGGCGACGACGCCGGCCTGCGCGACGCGGCCTCGAAGGCCGTTCCGAAGATTCAGGCTCACCTCGATCACGTGCAACAGCTAAAGGCCGGAGGCGACGGCGCGCACTAGCCTTCGCGAAACACCAAAAGAAAGCGTGGCGGTCGACCGCCACGCTTTCTTCGTTTCGAGACTGGAAGGGGCCGCCGGCTTCCCAGCGGTCCCAAGGAAATCAGTCGAGCCCGGCGTTTTCGAGGAAGACCGCCGCATCCAGATCGATCGCCATTTCTCGTGTCCAGAACCGCAGTTGACCGCACTGCGCCAGGAAGGCTGGAACGTCCTGCGGCCCTTCGAGTGCGATCATGCCCTCGTCGAAGTCCTCGGGCGCGATCCCCGCCTTGGTGAGCAGCAGCTCGGCGGCGCTCGTGTAGCCGATGAATTTGCAGTGGGCGAAGGCGTCGCTGACGAAGTCCTTGGCGGTCTTGTCCTTGGCCAGCATGGCCGCCCCCTCCGGCGACAGCGCCAGCACGACGGCGTCGTACAGGACCGAGGGACCGCCATCGATCTTCTGCTTGGCCTGCGCGACCGTCCCGTCGTCGAGCACCGCCCCGGCCGTCTTGGGGGTGATGATTTCATAGACCGCCGGCAGGCTTTTGACGGCCTCGACCAGGGCCTCCACCAGCGCCGCCGGCGCGCCATCGCTGACCAGGATGCCGAGCTTGCGGCCGGCGAAGCTGCCGGGGGCGCGCTTGACGATCGAGAGGGCGTCCGACGGCGGCAGGGTGGTCAGCGGCGGCGAAGCCGCCGGGGCGGGAGCGGGCAGGGTCGGCAGGCCAAGGCCCGTCGCGACCACTAGGGCTAGACGCTCATCGATATTGCGCAGGTGGGCCACCATGCGTTCGCGGATGTCGATCCGCTCGCATTTGGACAGTTCAAAGACCAGGGCGTCGCCGATGTGCTTCTGTTCGATCGCGGTCTGGCTGATGAAGAACTGCCGGGCCTGGCTGTAGTGGTCCGAGAAGGTCCCGGGACGTTCCTGAACCTTGCGACCATTCTCGGCCGCTTCGAAGTGGCGATAGCCGGTCGTGGGACTTTCGCGGGGGCCGCCCCAGCTGTTGGGTTCATAGTTCACGCGCCCTTTGGGGTTGCGCATGTTCATGTGCCCGTCTTGCTGGAAGTTGTGGACTGGACAGCGCGGCGCGTTGATCGGGATGTGCGTAAAGTTCGGGCCGCCCAAGCGCTTCAGCTGGGTGTCTAGATACGAGAAGTTCCGCCCCTGCAGCAGCGGGTCGTTGGTGAAGCCGACGCCGGGCACGACGTTCTGAGTGCAGAAGGCGACCTGTTCTGTCTCGGCAAAGAAGTTGTCGACGAGGCCGTCCAGCACGAATTCGCCGATGATCCTGACCGGGATCTGCTCTTCCGGGATGATTTTGGTGGCGTCCAGAACGTCGAACTCGAACTGGTCGGCGAAGTCGTCATCGAACAGCTGAACCCCTAGATCCCAGATCGGCGGCGCGCCCAGGTCGATGGCGTCCCAGAGGTCGCGGCGGTGGAAGTCGGGATCGGCGCCGTTGATCTTCAGCGCCTCGTTCCAGAGAACCGACTGCAGGCCCAGGCGCGGCTTGAAGTGGAACTTCACGTAGGTCCCTTTGCCGTTGGCGTCGATCAGGCGGAAGGTGTGGACCCCGAAGCCTTCCATGAACCGGTAGGAGCGGGGGATCGCCCGATCGGACATGGTCCACATGATCATGTGCATGGACTCGGGCGTCAGGGTGATGAAGTCCCAGAAGTTGTCGTGGGCGGTCTGGGCTTGCGGGAATTCGCGATCGGGCGCGGGCTTGGCCGCGTGGACCATGTCCGGGAACTTGATCGCGTCCTGGATAAAGAACACCGGGATGTTGTTGCCCACGATGTCCCAGTTGCCCTCCTTGGTGTAGAACTTGACCGCGAAGCCCCGGACATCGCGCGCCAAGTCAAACGAGCCCTTGTTGCCGATCACGGTCGAGAACCGGACGAACATCGGCGTTGTCTCGCCGACCTCCGTCAGGATTTTGGCCCGCGTGAACTCGGCCAGAGACTCCTTCAACGTGAAGGTTCCGTGGACGCCGTAACCCCGAGCGTGGACCACCCGCTCGGGAATGCGCTCATGATCGAAATGGAAGATCTTCTCCCGGAAGTGGAAGTCCTCCAGCAAGGCCGGACCTCTCGCGCCGACACGCAAGGTGTTCTGGTCATCCGCGACGGGTACGCCTTGCTGGTTGGTCAGGACCGCGCCTTCATCGCCATTCTCCGGGGCGATCTGATGGAGCTCACCAGCCTCGCCAAGGCGAGTTTCGAATTCAGCGGCGTGCGAGGTCGCGCCGGTGTCCTTGCCGATCACCTTGGGCATTTGAAGTCCTTGCGAGGGAGGGTTGCTCTGGGCTCAACCCTCCGTCGCGACGTCCGTTGCGAACGGCCTCTTTTGATGGCGACCAAGCTTGGAAGCGCGGGCCGGTCAGGGGCGCTGGTTCGCCGCCGCTTCGAGTGCGGAGCGATCCAGCAGGGTGACCTGGGCGCCTCGCACTTCGATGAGGCCATCCCTGCGCAAATGCTGCAGCGTGCGGTTCACATGAACCAGGCTGAGGCCCAAGGCGTCGGCCAGCACCTCCTGTTTGACCGGCATGTGGAACCCGTCAGGACGTGCTTCGCCGACTTCCATGAGGCGACCATGGAGCTCCAGAAGCAGATGCGCCATGCGTTCGTAGGCGGTCTGCCGGCCCAGGCGTACGACCTGGTCCAGGAGGCGGCCCTGCTGCGCCGCGGCCGCGCCGGCGAACACCCTACCCAGGCGTTCGGAGAGCGGCGGCAAGGCGGGTTTGGCTTGCCGCACCTTCAACGGGGTTAGCGCCAAGACCTCGACCGAGGGTTGGGCGCGGGTCAGCAGATCGAAGCCCACGCCGTCACCCGGCAGGATGAATGATAGGAGCTGCCGACGGCCGTCGCCCAACCTGCGGGCGAGGCAGGCCCAGCCCGATGTCAGGAAGAAGGCTGGGGCGTCCGTCTCTATCGACTGGTTGGCTGAGTAGGCTTCTGTTCCCGCCAGAAGAGCTTCCAGCTCGAGCCAATCTTCCTCGCGGAGCAAGCCATATCGTCGGAGCCGTCGGATGTAGCTTCGGTCGCCGAGCATCTCTCTTGGCGGCCGCAGGGCCGCGATCGCTAGCATCGCGACCACGTCCAATCTCTGCGCAAGATGTTCGCTTGAATTTTACTCATAGCTCGCTCCCTATTTGCGAGCCCCGTCCCGGAATTTATAATGCTACATCAGAATATCGGTGTCGACGTGCAAAATTAAAATATGTAAACGCCGCTGTATTTGTTGATGCATATTGTTGTTTGCTCTGGATTTTGTTTGGCCCAGCTTCCTCTTGGCGGGCGGCGGCTAAAGCGGCCAACCCGCGTGAACCGTTCAAGGCTCCGCTTCGTTGTAGGAGCCGCCCGGGCCTGTCGCCCGGAAAAGGGGACGGACGCGTGACGCTTCAGCAGGGTCTTTCGTTTGGGTTGATCGGCGCCACGGTGCTCTGCTTCCTTTGGGGGCGCTGGCGCTACGACCTTATCGCGCTGGGGGCCCTGGCGGTCGGGATCGCCATCGGGCTGATCCCGGTGAAGTCCGCGTTCGACGGCTTTGCCAACGATATCGTTGTGATTATCGCCAGCGCGCTGGTGCTCAGCGCGGCGGTTTCTCGATCTGGGTTGGTCGACCGCCTGATGGCGCCGCTGCTGCCCCGGCTTGGAAGCGAGCGCAGCCAGGTTCCCGTCCTGGTGACGGTGACCACGTTTCTGTCGATGATGACCAAGAACGTCGGCGCGCTGGCGCTGATGATGCCGTCGGCGCTGCAGATCGCCAAGCGAACGGGAGTCTCGCCGGGGCGTCTCTTGATGCCGATGTCGTTCGGTTCGCTGGTCGGGGGCCTGGCCGTGCTGGTCGGCACGTCGCCCAACATCATCGTGTCCGAAGTGCGCGGAAAGGCGCTGGGCGAGCCGTTTCGGATGTTCGACTTCATGCCCGTGGGTGGAAGCCTGGCCCTGATCACGATCGTCTATCTGTCCGTCGCCTATCGCCTGCTGCCCAAGCACAGGACGGCGGCGATCGACGTTGACGCCGCCTTGGCCGCGAACGCCTATGTCACCGAGGTCGAGGCGCCGGAGGGCTGGCGCTTCGCGGAAGGCCGCGTGGCCGATCTCCGCACGGCCGCCGATGGCGCGGTCAGTGTCGTGGCGATCCTGCGCGGTCGAAAACGCATCGCCTCGCCCCACGCCAATCGCCGCATCCTCCCGGGCGATCAACTGCTGTTGGAGGGCGAGCAGCAGGCGCTCAACGAACTGATCGTCAAGACAGGCCTGAAGCTGACCGACGCCGACCGCCCCGTGGTGATGAACGAGCCCACGGAAGAGGTGAGGGTGGTGGAGGCCGTCATCGGCGCGGAATCCGATCTGATCGGCCAGACAGCGCGCGGCCTGAAGCTGAACGAGGCGCACGGGGTCAATCTGCTCGGCGTCAGCCGAAGCGGGTATCGCATGGCCGGTCGTCTGGCGACGGTCCGCCTGCGCGCCGGCGACATCTTGGTGTTGCAGGGCGCCGAGCAGCAGCTTCCCCTGGCCCTGTCCGCCCTGGGGTGCCTGCCCTTGGCGGAGCGGGAGGTGCGTCTGGGCGGCGCCCGTCACGTGCTGCTGCCGACGGCGATCCTGGTCGGGGCGATGCTGCTGGTCGCGTTCGGCGTGCTGCCCGCGGCGGCGGGGTTCTTCGGAGCGGCGGTGCTGGTGGTCGCGACGGGCGCCCTGCGCATGCGCGAGGCCTATGCGTCTCTCGAAGGGCCGGTGCTGGTGCTCGTCGCGGCGATGATCCCCGTCAGCGACACAGTGCAGTCCACCGGCGGTGCGGACCTGATCGCAAGCTGGCTCTCGGGCGCGTTCCACGGCCTTCCGCCCCTGGTCACCCTAACGGCGATGATGGCGGTCGCGATGGCCGCGACGCCGTTCCTGAACAACGCCGCCACGGTTCTGATCGTGGCTCCGATCGGTATGGGCCTAGCGGAGCGGCTGGGCCTGAGCCCCGACCCGTTCCTGATGGCGGTCGCCGTCGGCGCGGGCTGCGATTTCCTGACGCCGATCGGGCACCAGTGCAACACGCTGGTCCTGGCGCCTGGGGGCTATAGGTTTGGCGACTATGCGCGTCTTGGCGCGCCGCTGACCCTGCTGATCCTGCTGCTGGCGCCGGCGCTGATCGCGTTCTTCTGGCCGTTCGCGCGATAAGGCGGAACGCCCTTTCCCGGTTGACGTTGGGCGTGCATGGCCGCCACCGGACCCCGCAACAGCTCCGCGATTGTCGTCTATGCGGCCCTGGCGGGCAATCTCGCGATCGCCGTCACCAAGCTGGTCGCGTTCCTGCTGACTGGCTCGTCGGCGATGCTGACCGAGGCGATCCACTCCGCCGTCGACACCGGCAACCAGGGCCTGCTGCTGCTGGGCCTGAAGCGCGCGGCCAGGCCGCCCAGCGAGACCCATCCCTTCGGCTACGGCATGGAACTCTACTTCTGGGCTTTTGTCGTCGCGTTGCTGATCTTCGCGCTGGGCGGGGCGTTCTCGATCTACGAAGGCTGGCGCAAGATCGTCGAGCCGGAGTCGATCGATCGCGCCTGGATCAACTTCCTGGTCATTGGCCTCGCCGCCCTGTTCGAAGGGGCGTCTTTCCTCGTCGCCTGGAAAGAGTTCAAGACCACGCGCGGCGAGACGCCCTTTCTGACCGCTCTGAGACGCAGCAAGGATCCCTCTGTGTTCGCCGTACTGCTGGAGGACGGCGCGGCCTTGATCGGTCTTCTGATCGCCGGCTTGGGCGTCGCGGGCGCGTCCTTGCTGGGGCTCGCGTGGGCGGACGGAGCGGCGTCGATCGCGATCGGCGTCTTGCTGGTGGCGGTGGCGATCTTCCTGGCCAACGAGACGCGCAGCCTCCTGACCGGCGAGGCCGCATCCCCGCGGATCGTGGCGGCTGTCAAGCAGGTGCTCTCCGCCGATCCCAGGATCGACACGGTCGCCGAGGTGTTATCCATGCACCTGGGGCCGCGTGAAATCCTCCTCGGCGTCACCCTCGATTTTCTGGACAGCCTGACGGCCCGCGAGATCGAGGACGCCGCCGACGATTTCGCCAGGGAAATCCGCGCGGTCGATCCGCGCATCACCCGCGTCTTTGTGCGATCAGGGCGGGCCCGCAACGCCTACGCCCAGCCCCTGCCGTCGGCGTCCTAGAGCCAGGAATAGATCGCGCGAGGAATGTAGAAGCCGCGCTTATTCAAGATCGCGCCCGCGACCTCGCCGGCGGCGCCTTCGATGCGCTCGATCATGTTTCGAGCCACGGCGGCTCGCGTCGCTTCGGCTTCGATGACGACCAGGTTCATGTCGACCAGCGGCGCGAAGATCAGGCAGGCTGACGAGCGTTCCAGGGCAGGACAGTCGACCAGCACCACGTCATAGTTCCGGCGCGCCTCGCGGAAGAAGGTCTCCCACTCGGTCTCGCTCAGTACGTGAGAGCCCGCGCCCATCGGCAGGGTGATATGCAGCGACGTGCCCTTGACGCCGATCCGATCCGGAGAGACGCGCGTCAGCTTGGCGCCGCTCTCCGCGAAAGCCTGGATGACGGACCCCTCGACGGCCGGTTCGATATCGACGATCAGCACGCGCTTGGCGTTGGCCGTGGCGGCCATCATGGCCAGGTCCATCAGCAGGCTGGAAACGCCTTCTCCGCCGTTGGCGGCGACAAGTTGCATGACGCGGCCGGGCCCCGGCGCGACGCTGGTAAGGAGCCTTAAGACGAGCTTGGCGTCGTCATAGCCCAGGAACGAGGCGCGGCCGACCGAGCCAGGCCGGCCATGACGTCGCGCAGCGATCTTGTCGTCGGCCGAAACGGTCAGCACGACCGGCAAGTCCAGCTTCTGTTCCACGTCTCGCGGCGTGATCATCACGTCCGAGAAGGCGGACGACACCACGATCACCGCCACCGCCGTGGTCAAACCCAGCCCCAGACCGGCCAGCAGTAGAACTAGGCGGCCGCTCGAACCCTTCACGGGCGGGTCCGCGGCCTGGACAATGCGGACGTTGGCCTTGGCCTTGGAGAGCGTGCTGGCCAGTCCGGTGTCCTGAGCGCGCTTCGCCACTTCGGCGAAACTGCCTTCCAGCGTGCCGCGCTGCCGTATCAGCTCGCGATACTCCGGGCCAATCAGAACCAGCTCCGCGAGGCGCGCATTGACGGTCTTGAGGTCACGCGCCGCTTGAACACGCGCCAGGCGCAGGCCCGTGAGATCGCCGACGCTGTCGGCGAGTTCGGTGTCGAGCTGTTGACGCACCGGGTTGGCGCCGCGGCGAACCGCCATGACCTGCTGTTGCGGGGCCGCGTGAATCTGCGCCTGAACCTCGGCGATCTTGCGGTCGAGATCGACGATCAGCGGGTACCCTTCGACATAGCGCGCTGCGGCTTGGCGTCGCTGGTTCTGCAGGTCCAGCAGCGTGCGAGTCAGGTCGTCCAGCTGCTGCGAGCGCCCCTTATCGTTGGAGATCTCCACTTCCGCCGGCGCGGACTTCAGCCAGCCGGACAGCACCGAGACCCGGCCGCTTCGCGCGGCGAGCTGCTGATCCAGCACCTGGATCTGGCTGACAAGCGAGGCCTGCTGATTCTGAACCGTCGTCAGCTCCGTCGGATAGTCGCCGAAGCCGTGATCGACCGAGAAGCGAAGCAGCTTGGCCTCGACCTCGGTCAGGCGCTTGTTCAGCTGGTCGCGCTGGGCGTTCACCAGAGACGGATCGGCCTGCTCGAAGATCAGCCGTCGACGCTCGATATAGAGCTTCACCAAGGTGTTCAGGAGGTCGGCGGCGACCTTGGGGTCATCGCTCTGCAGGTTGAGCTCGATGACGTTCGACTGCGGGATGTTGACGATGTCGAGGTCCTTGGAGAACTGCTCGGCCGCCTTCTCCAGCCCCTTGGGTTGGTTCGCCAGGCCGGGATAGGCGCGGGCCAGGCCGACTTTTCGGATGGCCTGAATGCGCAGTTCCTTGGCCGACAGGATCTGAATTTCGGCCTGGACGATCTGGGCGCGGTCAAAGCTGAGGCCTTGAGCCCCTCCATCCACATCGCTGCGGAACACATAGTCGTCGCCGAGCAGGATCAGCAGGCGCGATTGGGCGGTGTAGATAGGGTGCGCCAGGAAGATGGCGATCACCGCCAGCGCGACAGGGATCAGAAAGCCGAGCAGGGCTTCGGCGCGGTAGTAGAACACCGGCGTCAGCAACTCGCGCACCGTCAAAGGCGAGCGCGTGCGTCCTTGCCCTCCTTTGACGTAAGCGCCTTGCTCTATCACCGCGGTGTTCATCTGTGCGGAGGACTTCGACTCTGCGACCGCGTAAGCGCGACGTAACTCTGGTCGATAGCGGTGCAGGACTTAACAAACACTGACGTCCTCGCGCGCCGTTAAGCCCACATCGCTTGAAACGACCCGTTTTGAGCAAAATCATTGTTATGCAAAGGCTTCCAATACATGGGGCGCAACCATTTGCCGCATGCGCAGATAGGAGCGGCAACCAAATCCTAACGCCCTTGCGCCACTTACGTTTACCAATGCCGCGCTGTCTCGTGGCGAGGGAGACTGGTTTGTCAGCCTGGCTGCGCGCTTTATCGCTCTTCGTTGTTCTGGCGGTCGCCGGCTGCGCCTCGGATCCGGCGCCGAGCTCGCGTAACGCGGCGCGCGGAGAGGCGACCTTCGCGCCCTGGACCAGCGAGGACTATCGCTATCGCATCGGTCCTGGCGACGAACTGTCGGTCCGGTTTGTGGTCAATCCCGACCTCAACGCCACCGTCGTCGTCGGCCCTGACGGCCGAGGAATCTTTCCGTTGATCAGCGCTCAGGATGTCGCCGGCCTGACAGCTGAAGAGGCCAACGCCCTGCTGAGCCGCGCCTATGCGGCCGTTCTGCGCGCGCCCGAGGTCGAGACGCTGGTGGCGGGCTATGGCGCGTCTCAAATCTATATCGGCGGCGAAGTGCGCGATCCGGGCGTGAAGACGATCCAGGGCCGCCTGACCGTGGCCCAGGCCGTCATGTCGGCCGGCGGATTTCAAGACACGGCCCGAACGGGGCATGTGGTGGTCATCCGCCAGCGGCCGGGTGATCCTCGGCTGCTGATGAGAACGATCGATGTGCGGGATAGTCTGAACGGCAAGGGCGGCGACGACTTCGCCGTTCTGCCCGGCGATCTGATCTTTGTGCCGCGCAGCGCCATCACCGAGGTCAACCGTTTCGTTCGACAGTACGTGACCGGGGTCTTGCCGTTCAATTTCAACTACAACATCAACCGCGGCACGCGTTACTAGCCAGAGGGCTACCCGAGGAGACGGATGTCCCGCTATCTGATCTCCGCTGTCGAGCAGGCCATCTGGTCCCTGCTCAATTTCGGCGTCAATCTGCTGCTGATCCGCTTCGTGGCGCCGGACGAATACGGGGCGTTCATGCTCTGGGCGTCCTGCGGCTTCGTACTGTCCAGTCTGCAGAACGCCCTGACCGTCTGCCATCTGCAGGCGTTGACGCCCGGCGCCGGGAACGATCCCAAGCGCCTGCCGGTCGAACGCCTGATGCACGGCGTCAACGCCGTGTTTCTCGTGATGACGGCTCTTGCATGTCTGGGCGCGGCGCTCGCGTGGCGTGGCGTGGGGAGCCCTTACGGCGCTCCGGCGGCGGCCTTGTTCGTGCCGGCGTTCCTGGCGCAACAGTACCTGAGGGCGCTGGCCTTCTCGCGCGGACGCCCAGGCGTAGCGACCGCGCAAACCGCGGCGGTCTTTTGTCTGGTGGCGCTGCTGCTGGGCCAGGTCCTGCTCGAGGGAAGTCGTCCGGACGCGAATGTCGTCCTCTGGCGATTGGGCCTTGCCTATACGGTGACGGGCGCCGTGGGCGCGGTTTGGGCTCTGCGAGGGCAGGGCGGCTGGCTTCGCCGCCATGAAATGAAGGCCTATGGCGACTACGTCCGACAGTCGGGCTGGGTTTTCCTGGGCGTATCGAGCACAGAGCTGCTGACGCGCTTTTACGTATTCGTGGTCGCCGGTTGGTTTGGCGCCGCGACGCTGGCATCCCTCTCGGCGACCCAGCAGCTGTTGCGGCCCGTTCCGCTGCTCGCGATGTCCTGGAGCATGGTGGCCCGCAACGATCTGGCCCGGCGACGCGATCGCCAGGCTTGGAACGGCTTTCGGAGGCTGCTGGCGCTTGCGGCGGGCGTGGGGATGCTGTTCGCGGCGGCCTGGACCGTGATCCTTCATATGGCCTGGCCGACGATCGCAACGCATCTTTTCGGCGGCAAGTATCTGGCCGATGGCTGGATGGTCGTCCTCTGGGGGCTCAGCGCCGCCATCACCTTGGGGCAGACAGTGGTCAGCACCGGCCTTCAGGTGCTGCGCGCCTTCAAGCCGTTGGCGCTGGCGAATGGCGCGGCCTCGCTGGTCGCCGCGGCCTGCATCCTGCTGACGATGCGGGGCCTGGGCCCCGCCGGCGCCATCATCGGCACAGCGGCCGGCCAGTTGTTGGAGCTTGCGGCCATGGCCGCCATTCTCCTGTCGGTCACCGCGGCGAGGCGGCGATCCGCGCCACGCGCAAACGAGGGCTAACGACCCTGCCTTTCTGAGAAGGCGCATGGCGCATGTCGATGTCGACGCCGAAGAGCAGGATCAATATCCCCAGCATGGCGTTGGCCGAAAAGTAGCTGCTCTCCATGAAATTGTGCAGGAAGAAGATCAGCGGGAAAACGCCCAGGAACAGCGCGTGAGGCAAGGCCTCGCGGCTCTTGGGAGTCGGGTCCGTGAGGCCGTCGCGAAGAAGGCCAAGACCTCGGGTCATCCAGCGCAGAAGCAGCAGCAGCGCCCCCGCCAGTCCTGGCGCGCCCACGGTGACGAGAAGGTCGATGTAGCCGTTGTGTGACTGATTGGTATGGGTCTCGGCCGCGAACCAAAGGCCCGTCTGCAGGCTGGGTTGGACCGCGGGGTTCACGTCCCAGAAGGAGCCGAAACCCTGCCCCCTCAGAGGATGTTGCGAGAACTGGTTCAGGGCGAACATCCAGACCTCGGTGCGGCGGGTGAAGTTCACGCCGCGCAGGGGGGCTAGAGGATCTTGGCCGCTAACGTAATTCCAGGCGAGCCAGCCGAAGCCAGCCGCGAAGAGCGCCGTGACGCCGAATACGGCCGCCGCCCATAAGGCGCCGGCGCGCAGGCGCAGGCACGCAAGCAGGAGAGGCGTCGCGGCCAGGGCGGCCAGCGCGATCGCCAGGCTGGTCTTTGACTTGCTGGCGACGAGCAGCGCCATGCATCCCGCGAACATCACCCCCCAGAACAGGCGCGCCTTCACCGTCTTGCTGAACAGGAGATATGGCGTGATGACCAGCGAGCTCAGCAGCATCACCGAGCCGAGCGTATTCTTGTGATTATGGATCGCGGCCAGCCCGATGTCGGTCATGGAAAGGCCTGGCAGAGCAATCCATGACGCCACGTCGATGGTGATCATGATGGCGCAAGCGGCCGCCAGGGCGGCGTGCATCCGCCGGGGATCGCGAAGGCCCGCAACCAAAGCGATGCTCACCACCACATTGATCAGATAGAGGATGAAGCGACGGCTCGAGACGATCGGATCGATAGCCCAGCGTGTCGTTGCGCCAAACCAGACGAACAGCAGCAGCAGAGGCCAGACCCGCATCGCGAGGCTCATCACCTCCACGCGCCGAAACCATAGGATCGGCAGCGTCAGTCCCAGTATGGCGAGCCAGATCGCGCGGTTGAGCGGCGACGTCGGCGAAGCGCCCGACAGGGCGTCGACCGTCACCTCGTGGGTATACGGGGCCGCGCCGATCATCATGTAGAGCAGCATCGCGACGAGGACGAAGCCCGACCAGAGCGACAACCGATCGTCCAGTCGCGCCGAAGCGGCCGCGCGCTCTTCCCAACGCGCGACGCGCCAAGCTTCGCGCGGGGAGCGAGGGGGCGGCCCGTCACTCACGGGAATACGCTCCTCGCAAACCCAGCCAGCGGAACAGCACGTCCCGCAGGCCAAGTCCGAGGCCGTAGAAGCCGCGCATATAGCGCCGCCAAAGCCTGCGGGGCTCTCTGGTCAGGCGATACAGCCAGACGAAGCCCGAATGCTCCAGAACCGCCGGCGCGGGGTCTGAATCTCCAGTCAGCACCTGCAGCGAGCTGCCGATGCAGAGGCCCAGGCCGGTGCTTCGTCCGTCCTCGATGATGTAGCCGCAAAGCAGTTCGGACTGTGGCGGGCCCATGGCGACGAAGACGAAGCGCGCCGGGTGCGCGGCGACGAAGGCCACCGCCTGGGCGACGGCCGCCGGGTTGTCGATCATGCCCATCGGGGGCACGTGTTGGATGAGGTTCCTGAGGCCATATTGCTGGCGAAGCTTTTCAGCCAGAGCGGGCGTGCCGCCAATGACGGACAGCGGCGTGTCAGGCTCGATGACCCGCTCGAACAGTTCACGGACAACATAGGCGCCGGGCGCGAAACGCAGGCGCAGTCCGCCGAGCAGGGCCGTTCGCCCCACGACGCGGCTGTCATTGGTGCTGATCCAGGCCGCGTCGCTGATCGCGCGGAATTTCGGATCGCGCTGGCGCAGATAGGCATGTTCGGCGTTGGGCGTGACGAACGTCGCGAACGGCGCCTGGGGGGAGCGTTCCGCCAGGGCGTCGACCGTCTGCTCCACCGTCATCGGCGTGAAGCGAAGTCCGGCGAAGCGCACCTCGGGCCAACGTTCGGAAGCGTTGGAGACCTCTGTGACGCTTTGGGAACCAGACATTAAGAGAGCCTGCCGCAGAGGGGCGTTAGAGAACGACGCCGATTGGCGCCATACTTGAGTGTA
This sequence comes from uncultured Caulobacter sp., assembly GCF_937900395.1. GTDB lineage: Bacteria > Pseudomonadota > Alphaproteobacteria > Caulobacterales > Caulobacteraceae > Caulobacter. The sequence goes on along the minus strand of NZ_CALCDX010000216.1, from coordinate 22,408 downwards.
CGGGCTCCACCTTTACGTTCGGTTCCCGTTTCGAGGCAGTCTTGGATTCCGCGCACGCCATAAAGCGATTGATGGACATCGGCGTCTCCGCCGCGCTGCTGGTGCTGCTGGCCCCGCTGCTGCTGCTGATCGCCGCCCTCGTCAAGCTGACGTCAAAGGGGCCTGTCTTCTACGCTTGCCACTGGGTGGGGCAGGGCGAGCGGCCGTTCACCGGCTACAAGTTCCGCACCATGGTCTCCAACGCCGAGGCCATGGAGGCCGAGCTTCAGGACCGCAACGAGATGCGCGGCCCGGCCTTCAAGCTGACCAACGATCCGCGCGTCACGGCGGTGGGCAAGGTGCTGCGCAAGTACAGCCTGGACGAACTGCCTCAGCTCTGGAGCGTGCTGATCGGGGACCTCAGCCTCGTGGGGCCGCGACCGCCGCGCGCGCATGAGTACGCGCGGTTCACGGAGTTCCAGAAGCAGAAGCTGGCGGTGAAACCGGGCATCACCTGTCTCTGGCAGGTCGAGGGGCGCCACCGGATCAACGACTACGACGACTGGGTGGAGCGCGATCTCGACTACATTCGCCGCTGGTCGTTGTGGCTGGACATCCAGATCCTGGCGCGGACGGCCGTGGTCGTCTTCCGGGGAACGGGCGCCTGATGATCGACGCGCCGATCGCCGTCAGCGTCGTGGTTCTCAGCTACGACCGTGTCCACCTGCTTGAGCGCACGCTTGTCAATTGCCTGAGACTAGAGGTTTCGAACGGCGTTCCGTTCGAGATCATTGTGGTCGACAACCATCCTGATCGGTTGGCCGAGGCGCTGGTGTCCCGCCTGGCCGCCGGGGGCGCGCCCATCCGCTACTTCGCGGACGCCCGCCGCAACGTCTCGATCGTCCGCAATGTCGGCATCAAGGCGGCGGTCGGGCGCTATGTCGCCTTCATCGACGACGATGAGGCGCCGGACGCCGGCTGGCTTTCCGAGTTGCACGCCTGCCTTGAGCGCACCGGCGCGGACGCCGCGTTCGGACCCAAGTATCCTGTGTTCGAGGCGGTGGAGCCGCCAGCCTGGGATCCCGAGGGCTGGCGTTATACGCTCGACTATCGCGAACCCGCCGATACCCCGATCCATTTGTTTGGCCGCTTGCGCAAGAAGGGCAAAGGGCTGGGCAGCGGCAACGCCGCGTTCCGGGTCGCGACCTGTTTCGACACGCCCGAGCCCTTCGCGGTGGCCTTCGGCGACGCCAACGGCGAGGACACCCACCTGCTGTTCCGTCTGGCGCTGGCCGGCAAGCGCTTCGTCTGGTGTCCAACCGCAATTGTGCGCGAGTTCATCGAGACCGACCGCACCAAGCCCAGTTACATGATCACCCGGATGAAGCGCGGATCGCAGCACTATGCGGCCTCGCGCATCGCCACCAGCGATCATCCCGGTCTAACGCGGGTGAAGGTGACGCTCCTGGGTCTGGCGCAGATCGCCGTGCACGCCGGGCTCTATCTGATCTCGGGCGAGTGGCTGGGCGGGCCGCGCTACGACAACCGCATCGGCATGGCCAAGGGGCTTGGCAAGCTCACCTATCGCGCCCCGATCGGGTTCATCGACGAGAAGGCCGCATGACGGACCTGTCGATCGTCATTTGCACCTATGACCGCCCCGCTTCGCTTGAAGCGACGCTGAAGTCGTGCCTCGCCCAGACCAACGCGCTCGGCCTTTCGATCGAGATCGTGGTCGTCGACAACCATCCGAGCGGCAGCGCGAGAACGGTTGTTGAAAGCCTCGCGCAAGGCGCGCGATGGCCAATGCGCTACGTGACCGAGCTGACGCGCAACATGTCGACCCTGCGCAATCGGGGCTTCGCCGAGGCGAGGGGACGCTTGGCCTCCTTGATCGACGACGACGAGGTCGCCGAACCCGATTGGCTGGACCAGTTGGTCGGCGCCTTGCGCGACGCCAACGCCGACATGGCGGTGGGGCCAAGGCACGCCATCTTCGCCGGTGAGCCGCCGCCTTACGATCCGAAGGGCTCCCAATTTGTCCGGATCTTCGATCTGCCCGACGGCGCGATCATTCCGCTGACGGCGCCCTCCGGCAAGCCGCGCTTCGGCATGGGCACGGGCAACTCGCTTTTCGACCTGTCGCGTTGCTTTCCAAACGGCGAGCCAGCCATGCGCGAGGCGTTCGGCGACGCTGGCGGCGAAGACGCGGAGCTCTTCATTCGTCTCTATCGAGAGGGCTGCAGGATTGTCTGGGCGGCTCGCGCGGTCGTCACCGAGACGGTCGCGCCGCATCGGACGGCTGTGACATATCGTCTCATTCGCGCGCGCCGAGAGGCGCAGCACTATGTCTCGATCTACCTGGACGTCACGCCGCATCCGCGGCTGACCTGGGCGACGCTGATGGCCAAGGGGTTGGCGCAAGTCATTGTCGGCTTTGTGCTATCGGCGTTGACCTTCGAGTTCGGCTCTGAACGCCGTCTGCGCGGGCGCGCGCTGATGGAGCACGGTATCGGCAAGCTCCTTTGGAAGCGGGCCGTCGGCTACATCGCCGAGCCGTCGCTCAATAGAGCAACCTGATCTCAACCAACTTCACCGCAAGTCCGCTAGTACCCGCGACGGCGCAGGGCGCGCGCCGTCCAATTCCGAACCTTTTGGGGGCCTCTGAAGAGTATGCTGCATCGTCTTTCCACCCACGACACCCTGTCCGCGGATCTTACGACGCAGATCAAGCTCTTCGCCGACGGCGCCAGCCTCGAGGACTTCACCCGCCTGCATCAGAGCGGTCAGGTGGCGGGCTTCACCACCAATCCGACGCTGATGCGCAAGGCCGGCGTCACCGACTACGAGGGCTTCGCCAAGGCGCTGCTGGAGCGCATTCCCGACGCGCCGATTTCCTTCGAGGTCTTTTCGGACGAGTTCGACGACATGGCGCGCCAGGCGCGCAAGATCGCGGCCTGGGGCTCCAACGTCTACGTCAAGGTGCCGATCACCAACACCAAGCGCGAGAGCAGCCTGCCGATGGTCCGCGCGCTGGCCGATGAAGGCGTGAAGGTGAACGTCACCGCGATCCTGACCCTGGAGCAGGTGGCCGAGACGGTCGATGCGCTGCACGCCGACGTCCCGGCGGTGGTCTCGGTGTTCGCCGGCCGCATCGCCGATACGGGCGTGGATCCCATGCCGGTCATGCGCGCGGCCGTCGCCATGGCCGCCCGCAAGCCCAAGGCCGAGGTGCTGTGGGCCAGCGTGCGCGAGGTGCTGAACGTCTACCAGGCCCGCGATTGCGGCTGCCACATCGTCACCTCGACGCCCGACGTGCTGAAGAAGCTATCGATGGCCGGCAAGGATCTGGCGGACCTGTCGCAAGAGACGGTCGCCATGTTCTACGACGACGCCAGCGCGGCCGGCTTCAAGCTTTGAACGTTCAACAGCGGCGCCGCGCGATCTTCCTGGATCGCGACGGCGTTCTGAACCGCGTCGTCATGCGGGATGGCAAGGCGGCGTCTCCGCGCGCCGTGGATGAACTGCAGATCGAGCCCGACGCTCCCGCGACGCTCCAGGCGTTGAAGGCGGCGGGCTATTTGCTGTTCGTCGTCACTAACCAGCCGGACGTTCGTCGCGGACTGATGAGCGCGGAGACGCTCGAGGCGATCCATGCCCGCCTGGCGCAAGCGCTTCCCGTGGACGAGATCGCGGCGTGCCTGCACGACAATATCGACGCCTGCGCTTGCCGGAAACCCAAGCCTGGCTTGGTTTTGGATTTGGCGGAGCGCTATGACATCGACCTTCGTCAGTCTTGGCTGATCGGTGATCAAGATCGGGATATAGCTTGCGGCCAGGCCGCTAGTTGCAAGACAATACTACTTCGGCGCGACTACAATTCGGGTACAGTTGCCGTTGCCGACCAGGTCGTGGAAAGACTCTCGCAATCGCTTTCCTATATTTTGGAAACGACATAATATCGTTTCTCGAGAGTTTACTATGTTTTCCGATCACTTCTTGGACGCCACGACGCGCGCCGTGGCCGCGATTGATCGCGGCGCCGTGGAAACCGTCGCGAAGACGCTAGCCAAGGTCCGCGACGGCGGCGGCCGTCTGTTTTTGCTCGGCGTCGGCGGCAGCGCGGGCCACGCCAGCCACGCGACCAACGACTTCCGCAAGATCTGCGGCTTCGAGGCCTATTGCCCGACTGACAACGTCTCGGAACTGACGGCCCGCATCAACGATGAGGGCTGGGAAGGCGTCTTTTCGACCTGGCTGGAGAGCAGCCGCTTGACCGCCAAGGATGGCCTGCTGATCTTCTCGGTCGGCGGCGGCAGCCTTGAGCCGCCCGTCAGCGCCAACCTCGTCCGCGCCATGCAGTATGCCAAGGACAAGGGCGCGGCCGTGACCGGCATCGTCGGTCGCGACGGCGGCTTCACGGCCAAGATCGCCGACGCCTGCGTGGTCGTGCCCACCGTCGATCCGCAGCTGATCACGCCTATCGTCGAAGGCCTGGCCGCGGTCGTGTGGCACCTGCTGGTTTCTCACCCTGCGCTGTCGCGGTCGAAGGGGCACTGGGAGCAGATCGCTCCCGCGCCCGCCGTCGCGGTCGCCGCCGAGTAACCGATGATCTCCACCCGCACGCCGCTGCGCGTGACCCTCGGAGGCGGGGGCACGGATCTGGAGAGCTATTACCGGCGCGATGGCGGATTCATCTTCGCCATGGCGCTGGACAAGTACATCCATATCAGCGCGCATCGCCCGGCCTTCCATGACCATGTGGCCCTGATGGGGCCCGATCCCGAAAACGTCGCCCGCACCGAAGACCTCAAGCACGAACTGGTCCGGGCCTCGCTTCTGCGTCATGGGATCGAGACCGGCTTCGAGGCGGCCTCCATCGGCGACATCGTCGGCGGCACGGGTCTGGGCTCTTCCAGCTGCTTCCTGGTCGGCTTCCTGCGCGCCCTGCACGCGCTGAAGGGCCATGAACCCGATCGTCAGGCGCTGGCCGAAGAGGCTTGCGACCTGGAGATCAATGTCCTGGCCAAGGGCATCGGCAAGCAGGACCAGTACATGGCCGCGTTCGGCGGCCTGACGACGCTGGACATCGCGCCGAACGGCGAGGTTCGGGTCGGTTCGGTCGCTCTGGATCCCGAGGTCGAGGCGGCCTTCATCGCCCATACCCACATCTACTATACGGGTCTTCGGCGCGACGCGGCGGTGATCCTGGACGACCAGAACAGCGCCATGCTCAGCGACGGCGAACGCCAACGGCAGGCCGCCCAAAGCCTGGGCGCGATCAAGGACCTCGGCTACCGCATCCGTGACGCCTGGGTCGCCGGCGACCTCGACGGCTGGGGTCGCATGCTGCACGAGCACTGGGTCAGCAAGAAGCAGCTCTCGTCGAAGATCAGCTGGCCGCATATCGACCAGCTGTATGACCACGTTCGCGCCAATCTGGGCGTTACGGGCGGCAAGGTCATCGGCGCCGGCGGCGGCGGCTTCCTGATGCTGTTCACGCCGAACGACGGCCAGGCCCTGGAAGCCTACATGGCGTCTCAGAACATGCCGCGCCTGCGCTATGGCGTCGATCGCGGCGGGACGCAGGTCCTGCTGAGCCAGGTCGCATGAACGCCTGGCGCGCGGAGGTCCTCGGCGGCGTTCGCCAAGTTCGAGCGACCAGCGGGTTCGACGTCCGCGCCCGCGCGCCGCTGCGGTTGGGGCTGGCGGGTGGCGGCACCGACCTTTCCCCCTATTGCGACCAGTTCGGCGGCGCGGTCCTGAATGTCACGATCGACCGCTTCGCCTTCGCGCATATCGCCCCCAGCAGGGACGGCGCGGTCTCGTTCCGCGCCAACGACCTCGGCGTTCAGGAGCGGCATGAGCTGGGCGCGCGTCCGCGGATCGACGAGGGGCTGAGCCTGCATCGCGCGGTCTACGAGCATATGGTCGAGACCTATCTGGACGGCGATGCGCCCGCGCTCAGCGTTTCGACGAATATCGACGCGCCCGCCGGGTCTGGCCTGGGCTCGTCCTCGGCCCTGGTCGTGGCGCTGGTGGAGGCGTTTCGCCTCGCGCTGGACCTGCCGTTGGGACCCGCTGACGTCGCGCGCCTGGCTTTCCTGATCGAGCGGCGCAAGCTCGGCCTGGCTGGCGGCCGTCAAGATCAATACGCGGCCGCGTTCGGTGGGGTGAACTTCATCGAGTTCCTGCCCGACGACAAGGTGCTGGTCAGTCCCCTGCGGGTGCCGCGCGCCTATCTCAATGAATTCGAGTCCTCGCTGGTCATCTGCTTCACCGGCCAATCGCGACGCTCCGAGACGATCATCAAGGAGCAGATCGACGGGCTGGTCGGCATGAACGCCGAGACCCTCGAGAGCATGCACCAACTCAAGGCCGATGCGGCCCTGATGCGCGAGGCGCTGCTGCGCGGCGACATGCGCGACATGGCCGCCATCCTGATGCAGTCCTGGACCGCCAAGAAGCGCACGGCCAGCGGCGTGGCGACGGACACCGTCGATCGCCTGTTCGATCTCGCGATCGGCGAGGGCGCTTGGGGCGGCAAGGTGTCCGGCGCCGGCGGCGGCGGCTTTCTGATGTTCTTCACCGATCCTGAGAACCGCCACCACCTGATCACCACGCTGAATGCGGCGGGCGGCCAGGCGAGCTCGGTCAAGGTCACGTTCGACGGCGCGGAAGCCTGGAGCGTGCCTCGGTGAGGGTGCGTCAGTGCGTGATCCTCGTCGGCGGACTGGGCACGCGTCTCGGCGACATCGCTCGCGACACGCCCAAGCCGATGCTGCCGGTAGCCGGACGGCCCTTCCTCGAGCATCTGCTCGTCAAGGCGGCGCGCAGCGGCTTCGACCGCGCGCTCTTGCTGGCCGGACATCGGGCCGAGGTGATCACCGGGCATATCGAGGCGGAGGCGCTGACCGATCGCCTTGGCATGGAGATCGCGGTGTCGGTCGAGCCTGAGCCCCTGGGAACCGGCGGCGCGTTGAGCCACGCCCGCGATCGGCTGGACGACGCCTTCCTGCTGCTGAATGGCGACACCTGGTTCGACTTCGACTGGCGCGCCTTCGCCGACCTTGGCGGGTATGGCGGCCTGATGGCGCTACGCTTGGTCGAGCCTGCTGACCGCTACGAGACCGTGGTTTTGAACGGCGATCTTGTCGACGAGATCCGACCTCGCGACGCCAGTCTGCGCAAAGGCCTGATCAATGGCGGCGTCTGCCGCCTCACCAAGATGGCCGTGCCGAAGACCAATCGCGCCTTCTCCCTTGAGGCGGAATTGCTGCCCGCGCTTTGCAAGGCGCAAGACCTGGGCGGCCAGGTCTTCGATGGCGCGTTCGTCGATATCGGCGTGCCCGCCAGTCTCACCGCCGCCGAACAGATCCTGGCGTCCAGTTAGCTTAAGCCCCGGCGCGGGCGTTCGGGCGACTCAAATCATGGCCAAGATTGACTAACCGCAACGTCGGGCGCGTTCGCCGGCCGTAAAGCCGACGAACCATCCTGATGTTCGAGATGACTCATGTCGATCAAGCCCATTGACCTAAGCCGTGTGCGTGACCTGCCGCTGCTGGCTTCCGCCAGCGAGGAGTCTCTGTCCCTGATCGGGCAGGGCGGTTTCCTGCAATGGACGCCGAAGGGCGCTGAGCTGGTCGCCGAGGGGGAGGTCAACGATTTCCTCTACATCCTGCTCGACGGCTCCGTGGAGCTGGAGGGCACGTGGGGCGACCGCGATTCGACCCTCGCCGTGCTGCGACCGCTATCCAGTTTTGTTCTGGCCTCGGTGGTTCTTGAGGCGCCGGCGCTGATGACGGCGCGCGCCCTCGCCCGCAGCCAGTTGTTGATGATTCCCGGCGAGCTCTTTCGGCGCGTGATCCGTGAGGACCAGGGCGTCTCCATGGCGGTGATCGAGGAGCTGTCGGGCTGCTACAGCGGCCTGGTCCGCACGATCAAGAGCCACAAGTTGCGCGCGCCGCTCGTCCGGCTGGCCAACTACCTGCTCGTGCAGCAGCGTCGCCAGGGCGGCGGCGGCGTGCTGCGTCTGCCGCTGCAGAAGAGGATGCTGGCGTCGCTGCTGGGCATGACGCCCGAGAACCTCTCTCGGTCGTTCGCCGCCTTGGCGGAGCATGGCGTCAAGGTCGATGGGCCGCTGGTCACGATCACCCGTCCCGCGGTCCTGGCGCGCTTGGCCAAGCCTGATCCGCTGATCGACAACCCTCTGCCGGTTGCTGGCGCGCTAATGGGCCAGGCCGGACGCGAGCGCGCCGCCCACGTCGAGGGCCACGCCTGATGGCCTACAGGTCGGTGAAGACCTACGGGGCTGAGCGGGGTCTGTCATGCGCCTACCGCCAGTGGGCGGCCGAGAGCCATTGCCAGCTGCTGCACGGCTATTCGCTGGGCTTCGTTTTCGACTTCGCGGCCGAACAGCTGGACGCGCGCGGCTGGGTGGTGGACTTCGGCAAGGCTGGCTTTGGTCCGATCCGCGAGTGGCTTCACCACATGTTCGACCACACCTTGCTGGTGGCGGCCGACGATCCGTCGCGGCTGGAGTTCGAGCGGCTCCAGCGCTTGGGGCTGGCGCAGGTCAGGATCGTGCCGGGCGTCAGCGCAGAGGCCTTGGCCGCGCACGTATTCGAGCACGCGCAAGGGCTGGTGAACGCGGCGACCAAGGGGCGCTGCTGGGTGGCCTCGGTCGAGTGCCGTGAGCACGGCGCCAACGCCGCCGTGTTCGAGAACCCGCAGGGGGTCTTGAAACAGGTCAGCGCCGAGGCCTTGAGCCTGGCGCTCAAGGGTCTTTAGAGCCGGTTGAGCGATGTAGCGGCGGTTGCATCGTTGAGCTCTCAAAATGTGACTTGACCATCCATAATATGGAACTAACGCTTGGGCTCTGGGACCAGCGATCCGCGGGGCGTAACCGTGCGGGCGGCGAAGGTCTGGGAGGACATCTTGCAGCAAGCCCACGCCACGGCTCTGTCACGCCGCGATCTTCTGGTTCTCTCGGCGGCCGCCGCCGCATTCGGCTTCGGGTCGACCGCCCTTGCGGACGCCTCGCCCTCGACGCCGGTCACGGAGCTCCGCTGGCTCGACGAGGAGCCGCCCAGGGTTCTGGATGGCGCCACCTTCGGCGTCCCCTGGCCTCGGGGCGCGCTCAAGCCCTCTCAAGCGTTTAGGATCGCCAGCAGGACGGGCGAGGATTTCGCGGTCCAGTCGTGGCCGATCGCCTACTGGCCGGACGGCTCGCTGAAATGGTCCGCTCACGCGGTCGCGGGCGGGGAGGGCCGCGAGGGGCTGTCGCTCGTCCCCGGGAAGCCCAAAGCGCCGGCTTCGCCCGTGACCGTGACCCAGACCGCAGCGCTGATCACCGTGACTTCCGGCGATCTGGTCTGGCGTCTCCCGACATCTGGTCCCGACCTTGTGTCGGAGGCGCTGCGCGGCGGACGGATTACGCTGAAGGACCTGCGCTTGGTCGCCATAGCCCAGGATCAGCCGACCCTGGAGCCCGACGGCGTCGTCCATTCCGCGCGATACGAGTCGCGGTTCTCGACGGTCACCGTGGAGCAATCGGGGCCTGTGCGGGCCGTTGTCCGCTTCGATGGCGTCCACCGCGGCGGGGAGCGCGAGTGGCTGCCCGTCACCGTGCGCCTCTACTTTCACGCCGGCTCCGAGGCCGTGCGTATCGTCCACAGCTTCATCCTCGACGCCGACCCGGCCAAGGACTTCATCCGAGGGCTGGGGGTCACGGCGCGCGTGCCGATGAGCGACGAGACCCATAACCGCCACGTCCGCTTGTCGGGCGAGGAAGTCGGCGTTTTCGGCGAAGCGGTGCGGACCCTGACGGGCCTTCGCTCACGCGGCGATCCGGGACCCGCCGCCCGCGAGGCGCAGGTCGCTGGCCGCGCGGTGCGCACAGACAGCCTTCCGCCCAAGCTGCGCGACGGCCTGAAGTGGATCCCGGAGTGGGGCGACTTTTCGCTGTCGCAGCTGACGCCCGACGGCTTCACGCTGCGCAAACGGACCAGCGCCGGCCATGCCTGGATCGACTCCAACGCTGGGCGCAGGACCAAGGGGCTGGCCTATGTCGGCGGCGTCTCCGGCGGTGTGGCCTTGGGCCTCAAGGATTTCTGGCAGCGCGCGCCAACCGGGCTCGACATCCGCAACGCCCACACCGACCTCGCCGAGTTGACCGCCTGGATGTGGTCGCCCGAGGCGCCAGCCATGGACGTGCGGCCCTATCGCAGCGCCAACGGCATGGACACTCACGCCGAGGAGCTTGAGGGCCTGGACATCACCTATGAGGACTACGAGGCCGGCTGGGACGACGCACGCGGGATCGCGCGGACCTCCGAGCTGACCCTGTGGGTCCTGGGCGCGACGCCGTCTCACGACGTGTTCTCGGACATGGCGGGCCGGGTCGCCGATCCTCCGCGATTGACCGTGTCGCCCCAGCGGCTGAAGGCGGCGGGCGTGTTCGGAGACTGGAGCGTCGTCGACGCCTCCACGCCGACCCGCAAGCGGATCGAGGACCGGCTCACCTACCTGATCGACTACTACATGAAGGAGACGGACCAGCGGCGCTGGTACGGCTTCTGGTCCTATGGCGACGTCATGCACACCTACGACCCGGACCGCCACATGTGGCGCTACGACGTCGGCGGCTACGCCTGGGACAATTCCGAGCTCTCGACCGACCTTTGGGTCTGGTACAGCTACCTGCGCACCGGGCGGGCGGATGTCTTCAAGTTCGCCGAGGCGATGACCCGCCACACCGGCGAGGTCGACGTCTATCACCTGGGCCGCTTCAAGGGTTTTGGCACGCGACACGGCGTGCAGCACTGGTCCGACTCGTCCAAGCAGCCGCGGGTCTCGAACGTCGCCTACCGCCGCATCTACTACTACCTGACGGCCGACGAGCGGGTCGGGGACCTGATGCGCGAGCTGGTCACCTCCGACTCGGCGCTCGAGGTCGTCGACATCTCGCGCAAGCTGCCGCCGTCGCCGGGGCGCGAGCATCCCAAGGGCGTCGTCGCCTCGGGGTTTGGCACGTCGTGGGGCGCCTTCCTGGGGGCTTGGCTCACCGAGTGGGAACGCACGCGCGATCCGCGCTGGCGTGACCGGATCCTGAACGGCATGAACACGATCGCGGCGATGAAGCGGCGCTGGTTCGCGGGCGAGGCGCCGTACGACCTCAAGACGGGCAAGTTTTTGGGCGACGGCGACTACGTCAGCGTCTCGCACCTGAACGCGGTGTTCGGGGTGGTCGAGATGACGTCCGAGCTGCTCGATCTGCTGGACGTCCCCGCCTATCGCAAGGCCTGGCTGGAATACTGCCGCTACTACAATGCGCCGCCCGCCGAGTTGAAGGCGCTGCTAGGCCAGGTCCCGGGCGGGCGCAGCCTGACCGACGCCCATTCGCGTCTCACCGCCTACGCCGCCAGGCATGAGAACGATCACGCCCTGGCGCTGCGGGCCTGGTCGGAATTCCTTGGCAAGGCGGGGCGGGAAGGGGGCGACCTGATGTCCAGCCAAAGCCGTCGCGTTGGCGGGACGGCGGTGCTGCGCCCGCTCGACGAGGATCCGATCCTGTCGACGAACGGAGTCGCGCAATGGGGGCTGGCGGCCATCCAGAACCTGGCCCTGATCGGCGACAGTCTGGAAGAAGCGGCGACCGCGAACCGCTGAAGACACGCCGCGCCCTTTGGGCGCGGCGGAACGTCGCAGTCAGGCTTAGAGCGCGGCTTCGACCGTCAGAATCGCGCGCGCTTCACGCCGAGTTTGTCGGCCAGCAAGGAACAGCGACGCCACGAATGCGATCGAGAGCGCGGCCGCCACGTAGCAAGCGGGGCAGTGGCCCGCGAACACGAAGGAGTCGCCGCGCGCGCTGCAAATGGGGCCGGCGAGCATACGCGGCAGCGATTGCTGCAGGGCGATCGCCCAGGCGACAAGGGCCGCCACGCCGGTGGCCGAAGGGAGATGACGAGAGAACTCTTTGAGCATGGCGGACTCCGAATTGGCCCACAGGGTCCAACAGGTTCGCGGACTTGGCTTTGAGACAGATCAAAGCACGGGATGAGCCGGTGTGACACCCCTGGGTTCCAGGTTCGACTCATGGAGTCCGCATGTCCGCCCCATCTAACACCAGTGCTGGTCCGCCCGCGGGCTCCAGCCTCCTTCTAATTATCTCGGTTATCGGCGCCTTTTTGGCGATTTTGGGGGCGGGTCTAACCCATGACCCCATTTTCCGTCTTCAGGCCGGAACCCTCGCCCTGGCCGGCGTGATCGCCGCCTTCGTCCTGAACGGCGGTCTCGCCGGCGGGACCCTGCGCGATCATCCCGACCAGTATTCCGACAACGTCGTGAAGGCCGGCGTCATCGCCACCATGTTCTGGGCCGCCGCCGGTCTGCTGGTGGGGGTGCTCATCGCCGCCCAGCTGTCGTGGCCGCGCATCTTCTACTTCCCTGAGTTCGGGTTCCTGAACTTCGGGCGGCTGCGGCCTCTGCACACCTCGGCGGTGATCTTCGCGTTCGGCGGCAACGCCCTGATCGCGACGTCCTTCTGGGTTGTCCAACGCACCTGCAAGGCTCGCCTGGCCGGCGGCATCGCGCCCTGGTTCGTCTTCTGGGGCTACCAGCTCTTCATCGTGATGGCCGCGACCGGCTATCTGATGGGCGCGACCCAGAGCAAGGAATACGCCGAGCCCGAATGGTACACCGACCTGTGGCTGACGATCGTCTGGGTGGCCTATCTGCTGGTCTTCCTGGGCACGATCTGGAAGCGCAAGGAGCCGCATATCTATGTGGCCAACTGGTTCTATCTGGCCTTCATCGTCACGATCGCCCTGCTGCACCTGGTCAACAACGCCGCCGTTCCGGTCGGCCTGCTGAACCACAAGTCGTACGGCGTGATGTCCGGCGTGCAGGACGCCCTGACCCAGTGGTGGTACGGCCACAACGCGGTGGGCTTCTTCCTGACCGCCGGCTTCCTGGCCATGATGTACTACTTCGTGCCCAAGCGCGTTGAGCGCCCGGTCTACAGCTACCGTCTGTCGATCGTGCACTTCTGGGCCCTGATCTTCATCTACATCTGGGCTGGTCCCCACCACCTGCACTACACGGCCCTGCCGCAGTGGGCGCAGACCCTGGGCATGACCTTCTCGATCATGCTGTGGATGCCCTCCTGGGGCGGCATGATCAACGGCCTGATGACCCTGTCGGGCGCGTGGGACAAGCTGCGCACCGACCCCGTCGTCCGCATGATGGTCGTCTCGATCGCCTTCTACGGCATGTCGACCTTCGAAGGTCCGGTGATGTCGATCCGCGCCGTCAACGCGCTGTCGCACTACACCGACTGGACCATCGGCCACGTGCACTCTGGCGCCCTGGGCTGGGTCGGCTTCATCAGCTTCGGCGCGGTCTACTGCCTGGTGCCGTGGCTGTGGAAGAAGCCGGGCCTGTACTCGAACAAGATGGTTGAGTGGCACTTCTGGATCGCGACCACCGGGATCCTGCTCTACATCGCCGCGATGTGGGTGTCGGGCATCATGGAAGGCCTGATGTGGCGGGAATACACCCCCCAAGGCTTCCTGGCCTACAGCTTCATCGAGACCGTCTCGGCCAAGCACATCGAGAACGTCATCCGCACCGTTGGCGGCCTGATGTACCTCGCCGGCGCCCTGATCATGATCGTCAACCTCTGGAAGACGGTTCAGATGCCCTCCGCCGAGAAGGCCGACGCTTCGGCCGCTCCCGTCACCGCGATCGCCTGAGGTTCCGATGTCTCTCTGGAAGCAACACTCCAAGCTTGAGCGGCATTCGCTGCTGCTCGTCGTCGGCATCCTCCTGGTCGTCTCTATCGGCGGCCTGGTCGAGATCGCCCCGCTGTTCTGGCTGCAGAGCACGATCGAGAAGGTGCAGGGCATGCGTCCCTACACCCCGCTCGAGCTGGCCGGCCGCGACATCTACGTCCGTGAGGGCTGCTACCTCTGCCACTCGCAGATGGTTCGCCCGCTGCGCGACGAGGTCGAGCGCTACGGTCACTACAGCCTGGCGGCCGAGAGCATGTACGACCACCCGTTCCAGTGGGGGTCCAAGCGGACCGGTCCCGACCTGGCGCGCGTGGGCGGCAAGTACTCGGACACCTGGCACCGCGACCACCTGATCGACCCGCGCTCGGTCGTGCCGGAGTCGGTGATGCCGCCGTACAAGTTCCTGGCTGAAAAGGACCTAGACTACAGCGACATCGTCGATCGCCTGAAGACCCAGCGGACCGTCGGCGTGCCTTATACGGCCGATCAGATCGCCAACGCCAAGAAGGATCTCGAGGCCCAGGCCGATCCGTTCTCGACCGACGCTGCGGCCCTTCGCACCCGCTACGACGCCAAGGTCGTCAACCGCGACTTCGACGGCGATCCCAACAAGATCTCCGAAATGGATGCGCTGGTCGCCTACCTGCAGATGCTGGGCACGCTGGTGGACTTCAAGTCCTACAAGGCCCAGGCGCCGGAGAACCAACGATGAGCGGTCTGACCTACGAAACCGTCGCGCGCTTCGCGCAGCAGGGTGGGCTGGTCTACTTCGGCCTGATCTTCCTCGCCGGCGTCGCCTACGCCCTGTGGCCTTCCCGCAAGGCCGAATTCCAACACGCCGCGCATATGCCGCTGGATGACGAGGAGCTCTCCTGATGGCTCACGAACGCGAGACCGACCACGCCACCGGCGTCGAGACGACCGGCCACGAGTGGGACGGCATCAAGGAACTGGACAACCCGCTGCCCCGCTGGTGGCTGTGGGTGTGGTACGCGACGATCGCCTTCTCGATCGCCTACTGGGTGGCCATGCCGGCCTGGCCGGGCCTGCATAGCTACACCAAGGGCATGCTGGGTCAGTCGGACCGGGCGAATGTCGGCAAGGAGTTGTCCGCGCTTGAACTCCAGCGCGGCCAGGGCGCGGCGATGCTTCGCACCGCCAGCCTGGAGCAGATCGAAAAGGATCCCAAGCTGCAGGCCTACGCCCAGCAGGTCGGTCAGTCGGTCTTCGGTGACAACTGCGCCACCTGCCACGGCATCGGCGGCACCGGCGGCAAGGGCTACGCCAACCTCCGCGACGACGTGTGGCTGTGGGGCGGCAAGCTGGAGGACATCCAGTACACCATCACCCACGGCATCCGCACGGGCGCCGAAGGGGCTCGCATGTCGCAGATGCCCGCCTACGGCCGCGACGAACTGCTCAAGCCCGAGCAGATCGACGACCTGACCGAATACGTGGTCAAGCTGTCGAACCGTCCCGCCGACGCCGGTTCCGTGGCCCGCGCCGCTCCGATCTTCGAAACCCAATGCTCGGCCTGCCATGGCGTGGACGGCAAGGGGAACCAGGAGCTCGGCGCGCCGAACCTGACGGACGCCGACTGGCTGTACGGCTCTGACCGGGCCTCGATCCGCGGCCAGATCTACGCCGGCAACGGCGGCGTCATGCCCACCTGGGGCGGTCGCCTGAGCCCTGAGACGATCAAGGCTCTCGCGGTCTACATTCACTCCAACGCCGGTGGTCAGTAAGGGCTATGCCCACGCTTATCGACAACAGGCCTCCTGAACCTGAAACCCGGACGGCGGTCTCGGCCGCCGCCCGGGCCAAGGGCAAGGGTGACGCCAAGGGCGGGCTCTACAAGCCCCGCGAGCCGATCTATCCCAAGCTGGTCCACGGCAAGTGGCGGAACGTGAAGTGGGCGCTGCTCATCATCACGCTTGGGATCTACTACATCACGCCCTGGATCCGCTGGCACCGGCCGGACGGCTTTCCGCAACAGGCGGCGCTGGTCGATTTCACTGGCCGGCGGTTCTATTTCTTCGACATCCAGCTGTGGCCCCAGGAAGTCTATATCTTCACGGGCCTGCTGGTGATGTCCGCCCTGGCGCTGTTTCTGGTGACGGCGCTTTTTGGTCGTTTGTGGTGCGGCTACGCTTGCCCGCAGACCGTCTGGACCGACCTCTACATCGTCGTGGAGCGCCTGTTCGAGGGCGATCGCAACGCCCGGATGCGCCTCGACGCCGCGCCGCTGTCGTTCGACAAGATCTGGCGCAAGACCGGCAAGCACCTGACTTGGCTGGCCATCGCCTTCGGCACCGGCGGCGCCTGGATCTTCTACTTCCACGACGCTCCGACCCTGATCCGGACCTTCTGGACCGGCGACGCGCCGATCACGGCCTATGTCTCGTGCTTCCTGCTGACCTGCACGACCTACATTTTCGCCGGCTGGATGCGCGAGCAGGTCTGCACCTACATGTGCCCGTGGCCCCGCATCCAGGGCGCCATGCTGGACCACCACTCGCTGCAGGTGACCTATCTGGGCTATCGCGGCGAGCCGCGCGGCCCGCACAAGAAGGGCCAGAGCTGGGAAGGCCGCGGCGATTGCGTCGACTGCCGCCAGTGCGTGGTCGTCTGTCCGATGGGCATCGACATCCGTGACGGCGCGCAGCTGGAGTGCATCAACTGCGGTCTCTGCGTCGACGCCTGCGACGACATCATGACCAAGATGGGTCGCCCGACCGGCCTGATCGCCTACGACTCCGAAGCCGCCGTCTCGCATCGCGGCTCGGGCTGCAAGCCGCAATACAAGCCCGTTCGTAGCCGCACGATCTACTACGCCCTCGCGATGACGATCGTTGGCGGCCTGACGCTCTGGTCGCTGTTCTCGCGGCCCGACGCGGACCTTCACGTGATCCGGGATCGCAACCCTGTCTTCGTGCGCATGCACGATGGCGCGGTGCGAGACGGCTATACGCTGAAGATCGGCAATCGCACCTTCGTCGAGCAACGCTTCGATGTCTCGTTCGAAGGCGTCCCCGGCGCGCGGCTCAGCCATCCCGGCGGCGAAGGCCAGCACGTCAGCATTGTCGTTCCCGCCGACCAGGTCGTGCCGCTGCGCGTCTTCGTCACCGCCCCGCCGAACGCCGAACTGGACGCCAGCGTCCCAGCGCGCTTCGTTATCCGATCGGGTGACGTGCAGGCCGAGGCCAAGACCGTCTTCCTCTCTGGAGCCGCGAACCCGCAATGACCAGCGCAACGTCCTCGATCGCCAAGGTCCCGTCGGAAAAGGGCCGTATCACCGGCTGGCACGTCCTGATCGGCGTGGTGCTGTTCTTCGCGACGGTCATTGCGGTCGACATCGTCTTCATGGTGCAGGCCTATCGGACCTTCTCGGGCGAGGTGGCCTCCAATCCCTATGAAGCGGGTCTGGCGTTCAACCGCACCCTGGCCCAGCGCCAGAAGGAAGCGGCTCTGGGCTGGACCGCCAGCGTCGAGACGCCGGCCGGCAAGACCGTCGTCGTCACCGTCGTCGATCGCGCGAACAAGCCGATGGATGGTCTGTCGCTGACCGGCGTTTTGGAGCGTCCGGCGACGGAAACCGGTCGCCAGACCCTCAACTTCCGCTCGCTGGGCGGCGGCCGCTACGCGGCGACCGCTCAGCTGGACGGCGCCTGGGACCTGCGCGCCACGGCCCGCAACGCCAAGGACATGTTCGAGATCGAAACGCGTCTGGTGGAGCCCGCGCGATGAGCCAGAGCCTGACCCTGCATCGTGACCTCGAGGCGTTCGTCCGACGGGACGAGGAAGGGAAGGGCCGTCTCGAACTGCTGGTCAGCGGCGCGCGCTGCGCCGGCTGCATCAACAAGATCGAGAAAGCGGTTCGCGAACTGCCCGGCGTTGACGCCGTGCGCTTGAACCTGACCACGGGCAAGCTGGCCGTTCAGCTCGAGGGCAAGCAGGCCGATCCGGAACGCGTGGTCGAGACCGTCGAGGCTCTCGGCTATCGCGCCTGCCTGTTCGATCCCGGCGAAGCCGCCGCGGCGCAGGACCGGGAAGGGCGCGAACTGGCTGTCGCGCTTGGCGTCGCGGGCTTCGGCGCGGGCAACGTCATGATGTTCACCGTGCCCGCCTGGGCCGGCCTGTTCGGGCAGGAGCTGAACAGCTCCACCCTGACGCTGATGTATTGGATGGCCGCGATCGTCGCGACGCCGTGCGCGCTGTTCGCCGGCCGTCCGTTCTTCCGCTCCGCCTGGGCTTCGCTGAAGCGGGGCAAGGCCAACATGGACGTGCCGATCTCGATTGGCGTGATCCTGACCCTGATCGTCAGCTTCTCCGAGACGATCCTGCGTGGAAAGCACGCCTATTTCGACGCGGCGGTGACGCTGCTGTTCCTGCTGCTGATCGGCCGCTATCTGGATCATCGTCTACGCGCCAACGCCCGCTCGGCCGCGCGGGACCTGCTGGCCCTGCAGACCCCGGTCGCCATGCGCCTGATCGACGGCGTCGAGCAGGGGATCCCCGTCGCCGAGGTGAAAATCGGCGATCGTCTCGTCGTCGCGCCGGGCGACCGCGTCCCGGTGGATGGCCTGGTCGAAAGCGGCCAGTCGGAACTCGACAACGCCTTGATCACCGGCGAGACCGCCCTGGCGCCGGTCGGCGCGGGCGCGCGTCTGCATGCGGGCGCTCTGAATCTGTCGGGCCGTCTGGTCATGACCGCCACGGCGCGCAGCGAGGATTCCACCGTCGCCGCCATCGCTCGCCTGATGGAGGCCGGCGCCCAGACCCGCTCGGCCTATGTGCGCCTGGCCGACAAGGCCGCCGCGCTCTACGTCCCGGTGGTGCACACCGCCGCGGCCCTAACCTTCGTCGGCGGCTGGGCGCTGGGTCTAGGCCCGCGGGAGGCGCTGCTGCGCGCCGCCGCGGTGCTGATCGTCACCTGTCCGTGCGCCCTGGGCCTTGCCGTGCCCGCCGTGCAGATCGCCGCCAGCAGCCGCCTGTTCCGCAAAGGCGTGCTGGTCAAGTCCGGCGCCGCGCTCGAACGCCTCGCCGAAGTCGATCACGTCGTGTTCGATAAGACCGGCGTCCTGACCGAAGGTCGCCCCCGCTTGATCGATGCGCCCGGGCATCTGGTGGCCATGGCCGCGCCGTTGGCCCGCGCCTCGCGCCATCCACTGGCCAAGGCCCTGGCCGCTGAAGCGGGGCTGGGCCCGGTCGCCGTCGATTGCGTGGAGACGGCCGGGCAGGGCGTTGAAGGCCTGATCGATGGCCGCCGCGCCCGCTTGGGCCGCGCCGCCTTTGTGGGCGTCACCGGCGGCGACGCTCGCGAAACCGAGCTGTGGTTCGGCTTCGAGAACGACATCAAGATCCGTTTCGTGTTCGAGGACCAGCCGCGCGCCGACGCGGCCGAGACCATCGCCCGCCTGCGCCGCATGGGCCTGTCGGTCGAGATCCTGTCCGGCGACCTGGCCGGTCCCGTGGGCGACATCGCCCGCGAGGTGGGCGTCGCCGAATGGCGCGCCGGCCTGACCCCGTTCGACAAGGCCGCGATCGTGGACCAGTTTAAGACTGACGGTCGCAAGGTGCTGATGGTCGGTGACGGCCTCAACGACGCCGCCGCCCTGTCCAAGGCCCATGCCTCGATGGCGCCCGGCGCGGCCGTCGATGCGGCCCAGAACGCCGCCGATCTCGTCTTCACGGGCGAAGGACTCGGCGCCGTGGTCGAGGCGATCGACACCGCCCGCGAGGCGCGTCGTCGCGCGCTTGAGAACTTCGGCTTTTCGGCGCTGTATAACATCGTGGCCACGCCGGCCGCCATGTTCGGTCTTATCAATCCGTTCATCGCCGCCCTGGCGATGTCGGGCTCGTCGATGGTCGTGCTGCTGAACGCCGCGCGCCCGCGCATCGCCTGGAGGCGTCGATGAATATCGTCCTGTTCCTGGCCCCGTTCTCGATCGGCCTCGGCGCGATGGGGCTCCTCGCCTTCTTCTGGACCATGCGGTCGGGGCAGTACGAGGACCCCAAGGGCGACGCCGCCCGGATCCTCTATGACCACCTCGAGGACAAGCCGCCCCAGGATTGATCCAAATCACGGCGAGGACGGCTGGGGCGGATCAAGTTGCGCGCGTCAGGAGACACGCATGACCGCAGCCGCCGCCACGATTCCCGCCAACGACCACCACGCGCTTCTGGCGCGCTACGACAGCCGCGCGCCGCGCTACACCAGCTATCCGACCGCGCTGCAGTTCTCCAAAGAGGTCGACTCGGAAGTTTACGGCGACTGGCTCGGGAGCCTCGATCCGCGCGAGCCGGTTTCGCTCTACGCCCATATCCCGTTCTGCGATCGACTGTGCTGGTACTGCGGCTGCAACACCCGGGTGGTGAAGAAGCAGGCGCTGATCAGCGAGTATGTCGAGCGCCTGGTGGATGAGTTGGCCCTGGTCGAGGCGCGACTGCCTGGCCGGATCAAGGCCGGCGCGGTGCACCTGGGCGGCGGCACGCCCAACATGCTGTCGCGCGACGACCTCGTCCGCCTGTTCGGCGCCCTGCGCCACGTCTTCCCGTTCGCGCCGGGCGTTGAGATCTCCGCCGAACTCGATCCGGCCGTCCTGACGGAGAGCTGGGTCAAGGCCGCGGCTTTCCACGGCCTGACGCGGGCCAGCCTGGGCGTCCAGGATCTGGCGCCCCACGTGCAGGAAGCGGTCAACCGGATCGAGCCGTTCGACGTCGTCGCGCGCGCGGCGCATTGGCTGCGCCAGGCGGGCGTCGCCTCGATCAATCTCGACCTGATGTACGGCCTGCCCAAGCAGACGACCGCCGACGTGGTCGCCACACTGGACAAGGTGCTGACCCTGCGCCCCGAACGCATCGCCCTGTTCGGCTATGCCCACGTGCCGTGGGCGCGATCGCACCAGAAGCTGATTCGCGAGGAAGACCTGGCCGACGCCAACGGTCGCTTCGAGCAGAGCCAGGCCGCCGCCGAGCGGCTCGTGAAGGCGGGCTATGTCGCGATCGGCCTCGACCACTTCGCCTTGCCGAACGACGACCTAGCCCTCGGCGTCGCCACCGGCACGCTGCGTCGGAATTTCCAAGGCTATACGACCGACCAGCACCCGACGCTGATCGGCCTGGGCGCCTCGTCGATCGGCCGCATGCCGGGCGGTTACGTCCAGAACCTGCCCGCCGAGGTCGCGTGGCGCGACGCCATCCTTCAGGGACGCCTGCCGGTCGCGCGCGGGGTTAAACTGACGGACGACGACCGCCTGCGCGCCGACGCGATCGAGCGGCTGATGTGCGACTTCCAAGTGGATCTGGCCGCGGTGGCCGCGCGGCACGGCGTCTCGCCGATGGTGTTCAGTGCCGACATCGCCAAGCTGGCGGATCTGCATGACGACGGTCTGGTCAATGTCGACCGAGACATCGTCAGCGTGACGGAGACCGGGCGTCCCTTCGTTCGCCTGGCCGCCCAGGCCTTCGATCACCGCTCCGATACGCGTGAGGGCTTCTCCCGGGCGATCTAGTTTTCAGAAACTGATCGAGGTCAAGGTCGAGTGCTCCGTAATCCTTCAAACAAACATCGCGACGAAAATTAGAGAGTCGCCACTTCTGGGGATAGATGATGAAGACGCTTATTCTTTCGGCCATCGCGGCGACGGCTCTGGCTGGCGGCGTGGCGCACGCTGAGGACTTCTCGCCGAACGCCAAGGGCGATTTCATCGTCCATGCGCGTATCACCCAAGTCGCTCCGGACAAGGATGCCGCCATCCTGACCGCCGCCGGCGCGGCCACGGGCCTGAAGGCCCACGTCAAGGACGACATCAAGCCGACCCTGGGCTTCACCTACTTCCTGACCGACAAGGTCGCCGTCGAAGCCATCCTGGGCACCACCGAGCACGACATCCGCGCTCAAGGCGGTACGACGGACGTCCTGGTCCACAAGACCTGGGTGCTGCCGCCGGTCGTGACCCTGCAGTATCACCCGCTGCCCGCCGCTCGCGTCAGCCCCTATGTCGGCGCTGGCATCAACTACATGCTGTTCTACAGCGGCAAGAACAAGAACGGCTTCACCGTGAAGCTCGACGACGGCTTCGGCTATGCTCTGCAGGCCGGCGTCAACGTCAAGATGAAGAACAACTGGATGCTGAACGCCGACATCAAGAAGGTCTATTTCAGCACCGACGCCAAGATCAACGGCGGCGCCCTGAAGTCGAAGGTCGACCTGGATCCGCTGGTCTCGTCGATCGGCTTCAGCCGCAAGTTCTAAGACGGACAGTCAGCATCGCCGGTTCGCCGGCGACGCGCGATGCAAGGCTCGGCCCCGCAAGGGCCGGGCCTTGTTTGCGTCTTTGAATGGACGCGCTGAGGCCAGGTGAATGGATCGCACTGGCTGCCGACCGAGGTCCGAGGCATGATGGCGGCGCGGGCCGATCTGTCTGTGCGCCCTAGGGGACGAGGCCTGAATCTGAAGGACCCAAAAAAGACGCGCGCCATGTTCCACCGTCCTTCGCAACGCAAGCAGTTCGGGGTGTTCCTGCCGGTCGCCAACGGCGGCTGGATCATTTCCAAGACCGCGCCGACCTTGGACGGCCTCTATGCCCAGAACCGCGCGGCGGCCGTGAAGGCCGACGAGGTTGGCATGGACT
>NZ_CALCDX010000215.1 GCF_937900395.1 uncultured Caulobacter sp. | reverse complement strand
GCAGGCGCGTCGGATGCTGACCTGCCAGGCCGCTCGCAGATAATCCACGAGCTGGCGGCGCCGGGCAGGTCCTAAAGCTTTCGCTTGATGACGTCCTGCAGCATCTCCTTGTCGAGCGACAGGTCCGCCACGATCCGTTTGAGCCGGGCGTTTTCATCCTCGAGTTGGCGCAGCCGCTTCATCTCCGACGGCATCAGGCCAGCGTATTTCTTGCGCCAGACGTAGAACGTCGCCTCGGAAATTCCCGCCTTGCGGCAGACCTCGCCAACCGTGGCGCCCTCGTCTGCCTGACGCAGGATAAACGCTACCTGCGCCTCACTGAACTTCGACCTCTTCATGGTCGCTCCTCGCTCCGTGGCCCATGCCGCAAAACGAGAAAATTCTAGCTCAAACCGGTCCAGTTTTTCAGGAGCAGGTCATCGTTGCTGCGATACTGCTGCTCGAAGCCCATGTCCTTGGTGCCGCTCAGCGTTTCCGACAGCAGGACCGCGGTGGCGACGGTGGGGTTGTTGTCGAAGGTGACCTTGTCGAACGGACGGTTGAACCAGTTGGTGCTGTCGTTGCGGCGCTCGAACGACTTGTTCTGCGCGTACAGCACATCGCCCGTGATGGTCAGGCTGTCGGTCGGGCGGAACTGCGCCGTCAGCTGGCCGTTGATCCGCTCACGCTCGCCTTGCGAGAAGTGGTAGCGGCTGTCGTTCGGGATGGCCACCAGGGTCGAGCCGCTGGACGGCGCGTTGGTGATCTGGGTCGCGCCGCCGTTGCGGACGAAGCCGTTGGCCGGATTGATGAAATCCGCGTAGGTGCGGATGTTCCAGTCGTTCGACGTGACGCTGCGGCTGGTGAAGTCGCGCTTCTGGTAGGCGCCGAACAGGGCGACGCCGAACTTCTTGTCGTCGTCGGTCCAGTTCAGCAGGCCCGAGACTTCCGGCGTGATCTTGTGGCCGAAGTCATCGACCTTCTTGTCCATGCCTTGGTCGTAGACGCCCTTGACGCCGATGCTGCCGCTCAGGCCGCTCTCGCGAGCGTCCAGCGGGTGGCGGGTCTTGACGTTGATCGTGGCGCCGATGCCGCCCGACGGAATGGCCGCGCGGCCGGTCTTGTAGACCTCCAGCGTGGTCACGCCTTCCGACGCGAGGTTCGAGAAGTCGAACGAACGGCTGGTGCCGCCCGCGGTGTCCGAAGACTGGTCGCCGCCGACCGTGGCGACGTTGGCCGTCGGCATGGTGCGGCCGTTCAGGGTGACCAGGTTGAAGCCGCCGCCGAAGCCGCGGACCGTGACCTGCGAACCTTCGCCGTTGGTGCGGTCGATGGACACGCCGGTGATCCGCTGCAGCGATTCAGCCAGGTTGGTGTCCGGGAACTTGCCGATGTCTTCGGCGGAGATGGCGTCGACCACGCCGCTGTTGGTGCGCTTGATCTCGATCGAACGCTCGAGCGAGGCGCGGATGCCCGTGATGACGATTTCATCGACGGTGGTGTTGGAAGTCTGCTGAGCCAGAACCGGGCTGGCGAACATGGCCGCCGTGATGGCGACACAAGAGGCAGACGCGTTCAAGCGACGAAGCCGCTTCATAGCCGTTCCCCCTAATAATGCCCTCTCTGGGGCGATGTTATTGTTACGATCCGGAAGCATTTCCCGGCCGCTCTTCTCGTTCTAGCAGCCTGATGGACAACCAGGGCACGAGAGACGAGTTAGCGGTAACATCGGTCCATCACTGCCGCAATGGCAAAATGACAGCGCTAGCAATCTTTTTTCAAGCAGTTTTTGGGGCCATTGTTACGACAAATAACGCCACTTTGACGCGTTGTTCGGCGCCGCCGAACAAGCCCATGCCTCGGCGTTCGCCAACAGGATGACTATTTCAGCACGGAAACCGGTTTCCGTGCGTAGAAACGTATTGAGACGAGCGTCGTGTTCGACGCTCGTCTCGCAAGGGCGTAGTAAATTTTCGCGTTGCGGCGTTATGCCAGCGTAAGCTCCAAGCCCGCGCTCCGGAGGCCGTCAGCGCTGATCACCACGCGTCCGCGCCCTGGCTGATTCTGCCGGGTTCGGATGATCGCCTGGGCGAGACCGTTGAACGCTTTGCGCTGGAACGCGACATCCGGCTCATGGCTGGTGGGGTTCCCGTTGCCGACGCCGATCAGGTCGATCGGACCCGAAAGCTCGAAACGGACCAGATCGTCGGCGCGCGGAACGGGGCGGCCCTTGGCGTCCAGGACCTCGACCTTCAGCACCGCGACGTCCTGACCGTCGGCGCTCAGACGGACCCGATCGGCGGTCAGGCGGAGGGCGGCGGCGGGACCCGCGGTCTCACGGCGCTGGCGCAGGACGACCTTGCCGTTCTTGTAGCCGTGGGCCTCCAGCACGCCCGGGGCGTAGAGCACGGACCATTCGACGTGGTGGTTGGCCTTCACCGCCCGCACGCCCTGGCTCTTGCCGTTCAGGAACAGCTCGACCTTGTCACAGTTGCTGTGCGCCCAGACCGCGATCGGCTGGCCCTCGCGGCCTTCCCAGTTCCAGTGCGGCAAGAGGTGCAGCAGCGGCTCGGACCGCCACCAGGCGCGGTAGTAATAGTAGTTGTCCTTCGGGAAGCCGCACGCATCCAAGGCCCCGAAGTGCGAGCTGATGCTGGGCCAGCGATTGAACGGCGTCGGCTCGCCCCGATAATCGAAACCCGTCCAGATGAAGCCGCCCGCCATCCACGGCCGATCGGCCGCGTGGCTCCACCATTTCTCGGCGGTCGTCGCCCACCAGGGGTGGTCGGTGTCGTAGGCCGGAACGTAGGACTTGGCGTCGTCGCGAACGTACTCGCCGCGCGTCGTCACCACGCTGGCGCTCTCGGTGCCGATGATCGGCACGTTGGGGAAGCGGGCGTGGAAGTCGTCCATCTTCTCGTGGCGGTAGTTGAAGCCCTGGACGTCGATGACCGCGCTGATGCCCTCGCCGAAGCCGCTGTCCATGGCCGCCGTCACGAGGCGGGTCGGATCGAGGCGGTTGACCAGGCGCTTCATGGTCGTGGCGACCTTGACGCCGCGCGCGGTGGCCTGCTGCGGCTCCTCGTTGCCGATCGACCAGAGGATCACCGACGGGTGGTTGCGGTCGCGGCGGACCAGGCGCTCCAGCTCGTCCAGCGAGGTCGGGTCGCTGGACATGCGGCGGGTCTCGTCGATGACCAGCATCCCCAGGCGGTCGCAGGCGTCCAGCAGCTCCGGCGTCGGCGGATTGTGCGCGGCGCGATAGGCGTTGCAGCCCATCGATTTCAGCTGCTCCAGCCGCCAGACCTGCAGCGCGTCCGGGATCGCCGCGCCGACGCCGGCGTGGTCCTGGTGGTTGCAGCTGCCCTTCAGCTTCACCGGCTTGTCGTTCAGGAAGAAGCCGTTGGCCGGGTCGAAGCGGATCGAGCGAACGCCAAAGCGCGTGACGAAACGGTCCACGACCGCGCCGCCGACCTTGGTCTCGGTGACCAGGGTGTAGAGGTGCGGGTTCTCGAGCGACCACAGCACAGGATTGGCCAGGGTCACGGTCTGGGACAGGCTCTGGCGCTCCCAGGCCGGCAGGCGGCCCGCGGCGGGCGCGACAGCCAGGACGGGCTTACCGGCGGCGTCCAGCACCGCGTGCGAGACCTCGAAGGCTTGAGCCGCGTCGGACTCGTTGATCAGGTCGGTGTCGATCTGGACGGTCCCGTCGACCTTGGCGCGGACGAAGACGCCCCATTGCGGCACGTGCACCGGCGCGGTCTTGACCAGCCAGACGTGGCGGTAGAGCCCCGCGCCCTCATAGAACCAGCCCTCGCCCAGGCTGGCGTCGACGCGCACGGTGATCAGGTTGTCGCCGCCGACATTGGCGATGTCGGTGATGTCGACACGGAACGGCGAATAGCCGCTGTCCTCGCGCTCGAGGATGTAGCCATTGACCATCACCAGGGCGTCGCGGAAGACGCCATCGAACTCGATCGACAGGCGCTTGCCCGCGTCGCCGGCCGGCAGGGCGAAGGTCTTGCGGTACCAGCCGACGCTGTTCTCGGGGAACTCGCGGCCCAGCGCCTTGTAGCCGTGGGCGGCGCGCAGGTCCTCGTCGTCCGGCTTGCCCGACGGCTTGTAGTCGGGATTGTTGGCGAACGGCAGCTCGACGGCCCAGTCGTGCGGCAGGGTCACCGGCTTCCAGGCGCTGTCGTCGAAGCCCTTCTGCGCCGCGGCGGCCACCCACCAGTTGGGGGCGTCAGCGCCGGCCTTGGCGTAGGTGCGCTGGTTGGCGCCGAAGCCGAAGTCCTTGTTCGGATCCGAGGCGTGGCCCAGGGCGAAACGCCAACCGAAGTCCAGAGAAGAACGCTCGCGCGGACCCAGGTCGATGCTCGCCGCGGGCGCGGCGGCCGCCGCGACGGCGTGGGACGCATTGGCCAGGAGGGCGGCGCCTCCGGCGGCGGCCAGGGCCTGGCGTCGGTTGATCTGGGCCATGGGACAAGCCTCTCGATAAGTCAAAAAAATGGGGAGGAGGCATGCGGCCTCCTCCCCAGCGCAGGGAACGTCGGGGAGGATCGACGCTCTAGAACTTGAAAGTGACGTCCATCAGGTAGCGGCGACCGTAGGAGTCGTAGCGACCGATCCGGTTCGGGTCGTTGTCGCGATACATCCGCAGCGCTTCGTTGGTCAGGTTGTTGACCTGGAAGCGGACGCTGACGGTCTCGTTGATCTTGTAGGACGAGCTGAAGTCGAGGGTCTTCTCGCTTTCCAGCGTCTGCAGGTCCGAACCGTTCCAGCCGTAGATGACCGTCATCGGCGAGTGGTACTTCCAGCCCAGGCGCGCCTCGACCGGACCGTTGGCGTACCACAGGTCGACCGTGGCGGTGTTCTTGGCGAGGCCGGTCATCCGCAGCGGATTGTTGGCCGGCGAGAACTCCTTCAGGTTCGATTCCACATAGGCGTAGTTCGAGTAGATCCCGAACTTGTCGAACGGACCCGGCAGGAAGAAGAACGGCGTCTGGAAGGTCAGCTCGACGCCCTGGATGTGGCCGCTGCCGCCGTTGGCGGGGCTGGCGACCGTGTAGGTCTGGCCGCCGAACGCGACCGGGGTCTGCTTCCAGCCGATGTAGGAGTCGACGTCCTTATAGTAGTAGGACACCGCCACCAGGGCTTCCGGCCGGAAGTAGTATTCGGCCGAGGCGTCGAACTGGGTGGCCTCGAACGGCTTCAGCTTCGGGTTGCCGGCGCTGCCGGTCCACGGCGCCCAGTTGGACAGGCTGCGGCTGGCGCGCAGTTCGTCCAGCGGCGGACGCGCGATGACCTTGGCCAGGCCCAGGCGCACGACCTTGCCGCCGCCGAAGTCCAGCTTGGCGTTCGCCGAGGGCAGGAAGTCGGTGTAGTCGTTGTCGACGTTCGCCGGGATGAAGGCGCTGGCGGTGTCCTGCTGCAGACCTTCGCTGCTGGTCTCGGTGTGGACGACGCGGGCGCCGATGTTGCCGGTGACCCAGGCGCCGGCCGGGCCGTCGGCGGCGAAGTTCAGCTTGCCGTAGCCTTCGTAGACCTTCTCCTGGACGGTCCAGCGCTCGGCCAGCTTTTCGGTCGCCTTGGAGACGTCGAAGGCGTTCGCGCCGTAGGCGATCGCGGCGATCTTGTCGATGTCGCCGGTCAGGATGGCCGGGACGTTCGCGCCGTCGCTCAGCTTGTAGCTGGTCAGCAGGCTGGCCGGGACCGTCGCGCCGGTGGGTGTCGGAGCGAAGCTGAAGTTGCTGTGGCTCTTCATGCGGTCCGAGGCGCGCGCGCCGAACTGGACGCTCTTGAAGACGCCGCCGGAGAAGTCGCGGGTGAAGTCTAGAGCGGCGGCCTTCAGCTCGTCGTTCAGGTGCTCGGGGCCGTCATACGAACCGGCGAGGTCGGCCGTCTGGCTAAGCGTGGTGTTGTCCTGACCCGTGGTGATGGTCGGGGTGACGCCGGCGCGCCAGTCGAAGCTGGTCCAGGTCGGCCAGGCCTCGAAGCGAACGGCCTTCCAGGCATTGGTGCGCTTGGCCTTCGAATAGGACAGGTCGCCCGCGACGGTCCACAGGTCGCCGGTCCATTTGCCGTTCAGGCCGCTGGCGAACAGGTCCTTGTCTTCGCTGTACTTGGCCAGCACCGTCTTGACCGGGCTGAACGGCAGGCGCGAGGCGGCGACCACCGTGTTGTTGATCAGCGTGTAGGACGCGCCCGGAGCGTTGTAGACGTCGTCGTTCCAGCCGACGTTGTTCGTACCGGTGTTCCAGTTGCCCCACTTGCCGTCGCCCCAGACCGTCTGGTCCTGGACCTCGGTGATCTTGATCTTCGAATAGAGGGCGTCGGCCTTCAGCTCGAAGTGATCGGTGGGCTTGTACTGCAGGCCGCCCGAGATCCCCTTGCGCTTCTGATCGATGCGGCTGGCCGACATCTGGGCGCCCCAGGGCGTGGCGTCCAGCTTGCCGTCGCGGTTCAGGTCGCTTGAGTAGTCGCTCGCCCCCACGGGAGGACGCGCGTTGGAGTCGTTGTAGCCCCAGCCCGTGAACGAGCCGTAGCCGTTCTTCTGGCGCTGGGCGGTCGCGCCCAGGACGATGGCGAGGTCGTCATTGATCTTGTGGACGAACGAGCCCGAGCCGCGATAGCCGGTCGTGCCGTAGTTCGGGATATCCTTGCCGCCGTCATAGAACACGGGACCGGCGCGCAGCACGAAGGCCGGACCGCGGTAGTCCAGCGGGGCGATCGTGTTGATGTTGATCGTCGCGGCCACGCCGCCGGCGATCAGGTCGGCCGACTGCGACTTGTAGACCTCGACGCCCGAGACGACCTCCGAGGGGTAGATTTCCCAGCGGACGTTGCGGTCCGGCTCGGTCGAGGCGACTTCGCGGTTGTTGATCGTGCCGAGCACCAGACGGGCGCCCAGGCCGCGGACCACCGCCTGGCTGTCGTTGCCGCGGTCGCGGGTGGCGTTGACGCCTGGCAGGCGGGCGATCGACTCGGCGATGGTCACGTCGGGCAGGACGCCGATGTCCTTGGCCGAGATCGCTTCGACGACCTTGTCGGAGCCCTGCTTCACGGCCAGGGCGTCGCGCAGGCTCTTGCGGACGCCGGTGACCACGACCTCCTCGACCTGGGCGGAGTCCGTCGCCGGAGCGGGAGCGGTTTGAGCGTGCGCGCCGGCGGCCACGAGCATGGCGAAACCGCTGGCGGCGGCGAAGAGCATGGGATGACGAGTCATGGTTTCCCCCCTGGAGGAGCGGCGCCACGCTTCGTTCGGCGGGACTGCCCTCGGGATCAGAACGAGTTTGAGCGGCTAATTATCATATCAATCTGACATGACAACCGGCTTGGTTCCATCAGTCGAGCGGAATGACCGAGGCGCGCTTGCCGACCACCGCGCTCTTGGCCTTAGCGTCCGCCACCGCCGAGACCTCGGTCGCGGTGGCGGCCGTCACCGAGGCGCCCGGCATCAGTCGCGTGCGGTAGACCCACGCGCCGCCCTCCAGCGTCATCGGTCGAGGTCCGACGCCGCCGAGGAAGTCGCCGTCGATGAAGCGCGTCGCCTCCCCGTGGGCCGTCACCTGGAACATCACGTCCACCGGCATGACGTACGGGGTCTTCAGCCAGTCGACGCTTTCCAGCGCCTGGCCCTTGAAGTCGAACAGCGCCGCGTTTTCCCAGTTGGAGCCGACGCCCCAACGGGTCTTGCACTGGGTCGAGAGCCACGCCGGCTCCCAATAGACGACGCCAACGCCGCCATTGGCGAAGACCAGCTGGGTCAGATCGGTCAGGTACTTCTTCTGACCCGCGGGCGTGGCCGGATAGCCGGCGATGAGCGAGTCCTCGCCCAGCAGGTTGGGCGAGCCGTCGGCGCCGTCGTTGGTGAACGGATAGGCGGTCTCGACCACGACGACGTCGGCCGAATAGGTATGGCGCAAGCGATTGATGGTCTGGCCCAGCTCCGCCATCGAGCGCTTGGACCACTTGCTGTAGTAGCTGATCCCGATCAGGTCGAAGTCGGTCACGCCCGCCTTGGCGGCCGCTGCGAACCAGGGCTCGACGTTCTCGGGCTGGGCGATGTGCAGCATGATCCTGGGCTTGGTCGTCGAGGCCGCGCTGGCGTCGCGCACCGCCTTGATGCCCGCGTTGAAAAGCAGGGCGTTGCGCTCCCAGTTGATCGGCTCCTTGGCCTTTTCCAGGCTGGAGACGATCTCGCCATTGGTCTCGTTGCCGACCTGGACCATGTCGGGCGCCAGGCCCTCGCGATCGAGCTCAGCCAGGGTGTCGCGGGTGAAGGCGTACAGCGCCTTGGCCTGGTCGGGCGTCGACAGCTTGGCCCAGGCCTTGGGCGCGATCTGCTTGTCGCCGTCGGCCCAGTCGTCGGAATAGTGGAAGTCCAGCAGCACCTGCATCCCAGCCTTCTTGGCCTTGGCGATGCTGCGCTTGACGTCCTTCAGGTTCGAATAGGGCGTCCAGTCCGGATTGTTCCAGATCCGGATGCGGGCGAGGTTGGCGCCGGACTGCTTGAAGAAGGCGTAGGGCTCGACGGTCCTGCCGCCCGCGCGATAGACCGCGCCGCAGTCCTCCATCTCGTTGGCGTACGAGATGTCGACGCCCAGATAGGTTTTCGGCGCCGCCCAGGCCGAGCCGAACGGCGCGGCGAAGGACAGGGCCAGCGTTGAAACGAGGGCGGCGCGGCGCAGGTTCGAGACAGACATGTTTCCTCCGTCGCGGCCACTCGACGGCCGCACAGCTTAGAATATTATTTATCGTATAATTTGGATGCAAGGCGGATCGTCTTCCGCCTGAGCCATGGCGCGGCCAAGCCGGCCGGGCGCGCGCTATCAAATGAAGAAGGCGGATCGCCGCGATTTGGCCCGCGCGCATGAATTTCCACGCGTTCTCGGCGCCTTCGAGAAACCTTCACCGACCGGCATGGAACGGCGAAGGGAGCGCCCTCGTTTGAGGTGCTCGCCGCCATCCCGCGGCCCATCCCCCTTTCCGGGAGAGGCGATCATGGTCCCGCTACGACCCGCCCGCCCCTCCCCGTCCACGCTCGGAGCAGTACGCATGTTTGGTGGCGATCGCCTTTCGCGCCTGGGTCACTTCAGCCCGCAGTTCCCCGACGCCGAAGCCCTGCACAAGGGTCTGGCGCACTGGAACCACGCCCGCCTCGCGCCGACCGCGCCCGTCGACGACTGGCGCGAAGATCTCGACCGCGAGCGCCTGATGAAGCGCCTGGAGGGCGAATTCATCGAAGCATTTCGCGCCCATGTCGCCTCGCTGGTCGACAAGCTCCCGGAGGATCCGGAAGGCTTCGTCGCCTGGTTCGAGGCGCTGAAGGACCACGGCCCAGGCCAGTGGGACCCGCTGTTCGACTGGCTCGAAGGCGAGGCCTCGCTGGAGGACATCAAGTGGTTCCTGACCCAGGAGGCCGCCGGCGAAGCGGGCTTCGACGATCTCGTGGCCATGACCCAGGTGAAGATCCCCGACCGCGCCAAGCTGGAGCTGGCCCGCAACTACTGGGACGAGATGGGACGCGGCAACGCCCACGGCATGCACGGCCCGATGCTGGAGCGGACCACCGCCACGCTCGGCCTGACGCCGACCATTGACACCACGCTGTGGCAGTCGCTCTGCCTGGCTAACACCATGACGGCCTTCGCCACCACGCGTCGCTACGTGTGGCATTCGATCGGCGCCTTGGGCGTCGTCGAGCTGACCGCCCCGACCCGGGTGTCGTGCGTGGACGCCGGCCTCAAGCGCGTCGGCGTCTCGCCCGAGGCCCGCAAGTACTTCGCCCTACACGCCCAGATCGACATCGAGCACTCCAAGGCCTGGAACGCCGAGGCGCTGATCCCGCTGGTGGCCGAGGACCCGTCGCGCGCCCGCTTCATCGCCGAAGGCGCTGTCATGCGCCTGATCTGCGGCGAGCAGTGTTTCGACACCTACCGCGCGCACCTGTGGGCCCACACCCACCCGCTCGTCTACGCGGCCGAGTGAGCGCGCGTCATGGGTGAGGACAAGCTGCTCCGGTTCGCTATCGCACCGACGACGGGCGGCGTCTGGCTCTGGCGAACGATCGAGCGCGACGGTCGCATCCGCGCCCAGGGCATCGCGCCCAGCAGGAAACTGGCGGCCGCCCTGGTCGTCCAAGACATCATCGCGGCGCGGCTGGACCAGCCGGAGCACCTCGCCGCCCCTCTCCCCGCAAAGGCGGCATGATGCGCGTCACAGAGACCGCTGTTTACAAGGGGCCCCACCTCTACGCCTCGCGGCCGATGGTCCGCATCCAGCTGGACCTGGAGCAGCTGGAGCATTGGCCGACCAATCGGATCGGGGGCTTTACCGACCGACTGCTGGCCGCCCTGCCCGGCCTCGAGGATCACGGCTGCTCCTACCAGACTCATGGCGGCCTGGTGCTGCGGATGCGGGAGGGCACCTGGCTGGGCCATGTGATCGAGCACGTCGCGCTGGAGCTTCAGAAGCTGGCCGGGACGCCGGTGACGCGGGGCAAGACACGGTCCGTCAAAGGGCGGCCGGGCGTCTACAACATCCTCTACGCCTATGACGGAGCCGGTCTGGGCCGGGCCGCCGGTCGCGCGGCGGTCGAGCTGGTTCACAGCCTGTTGCCGCGCGAGCTGCAGGGCGTCGACGGCCTGGAGCGCATCGCCGAGCCGCTGCTTGATCTTGCGCCGCCGCTATTCGACCTGCCCCGAACCCTGGAGCGTCTGAGCGCCATCGCCCGTCGCGAGGCTCTGGGTCCGACCACCCGCTCTCTCGTTCTGGAGGCGCGGCGGCGCGGCATTCCCGTCCAGCGGCTGGACGAGCACAGCCTGATCCAGCTGGGCTGGGGGGCGCGGCGCAAGC
This sequence comes from uncultured Caulobacter sp., assembly GCF_937900395.1. Taxonomy (GTDB): domain Bacteria; phylum Pseudomonadota; class Alphaproteobacteria; order Caulobacterales; family Caulobacteraceae; genus Caulobacter. The sequence continues at coordinate 87,855 of NZ_CALCDX010000215.1, read as the reverse complement.
TGATCCGCGCCAGCATCACTGGCCAGACCAGCCACATCGCCGTCGAGACCGCCGGCGACAAGGCCCTGACCAAGGCGCTGCTGTCCGAGGTCGGCCTGCCGGTCCCGCGCGGCGCGGTCGTGCGGGCGGTGGAGGACGCGCTCACGCAGGCCAGCCGCATCAACGGGCCGGTGGTGCTAAAGCCGCTCGACGGCAACCACGGCCGAGGCGTCAGCCTTGACCTGCGCACGCCCGAACAGGTTCGCTGGGCCTTCGAGCAGGCGATCCAGCACGGCCGACGCGTGATCGTCGAAGAGCAGTTCGTCGGTCGCGATTACCGGATCCTGGTGGTCGGCGGCCAAGTCGCCGCCGTGGCCGAACGGGTTCCCGCGCGCGTGGTCGGTAACGGCGAGAGCACAGTCAAAGAGCTCATCGAGGCTGTGAACCGCGATCCGCGTCGCGGCGTCGGTCACGAGAAGGTCATGACCCGCATCGCCATCGACGACCAGACGCGCGACATGCTGGCCCGCGCGGGTCTGACCCTGGACGATGTCCCGCTTCCCGGCGCGGTCGTCGTCCTGCGGGCCACGGCCAACCTTTCGACCGGCGGCTCGGCGATCGACCGCACGGACGTGATCCATCCCGACAACGCCAGCATCGCCCGGCGCGCGGCGCTGACCGTGGGCCTGGACGTCGCCGGCATCGACTTCATCGCGCCGGACATCAGCCGGTCGGTCCGCGAGACCGGAGGCGGCATCGTCGAGGTCAACGCCGCCCCCGGCTTCCGTATGCACCTGGAGCCCTCGGAAGGCGCGTCGCGCGACGTCGCCAAGGCCGTGGTCGCCGACCTCTTCCCGCCGGGGACCCGCAGCCGCATCCCGATCGTCGCCGTCACCGGCACCAACGGCAAGACGACCGTGGTCAGGATGGTGGCCCGCATCGCGCGCGAAATGGGCAAGACCGTCGGCCTCACCAACACCAGCGGGGTCTACATCAACGACGAGCGGGTCCTGGCCGCGGACGCCAGCGGCCCCAAGAGCGCCCGCATGGTGCTGCGCGATCCGACGGTCGACGTCGCCGTGCTGGAGACCGCTCGCGGCGGCATGCTGCGCGAGGGCCTCGCCTTCGACCGCTGCGACGTCGGCATCGTGCTGAACGTCACCGCCGACCACCTGGGCCTGAAGGGCGTCGACACCCTGGAGGACCTGGCGGCCGTGAAATCGATCGTGGCCGAGTCCGTCTCGCGGCGCGGCGTCGCGGTGCTGAACGGCGATGACCCGCTGACCCTGCGCATGGCGCGCCACGCCGGCGGCCGCGTCGCCTATTTCACCCTGAGCGGCGGCCCGGAGATGAGCCCCTTCCTGCAGAAGCACGCGGCGCAAGGCGGCCTGCTGGTCGCCCGGGAGCCGTCGATCCACGGCGGCGAGCTGGCGCTCTACGATCGGGGCCGGCGCTGGTCGGTGATCGAGGCGGACGAGATCCCCGCGACCCTGCGCGGCCTCGCCGGCTTCAACATCGCCAACGCCCTGGCGGCGATCGCGGCGGGGCACGGCCTGGGGGCAAGCCCCGAGGTCATGGCGCGGGCCCTGCGGGCCTTCACCTCGTCGCACGCCGAGAACCCCGGACGCTTCAACGTCCACGACGCCCATGGATTCCGGGTGATTGTCGACTACGCCCACAATCCCGGCGCGATGCGAGCGATCGGCGAACTGATCGGCCGCCTGCGCTCGGACGTCGGTCGCGTGATCGGCGTGGTCAGCATTCCGGGCGACCGCCGCGATGAGGACATCCTGGAGATGGGCGCGCTATCGGCCGAGATGTTCGACGAGCTCATCTTCCGCGAACGCCCGGATGGTCGCGGCCGCCCGGCCGGCTCGGTGGTGTCGCTGCTGACCGAGGGCGCCCTGAGCGCCGGCTTCCCCAGCGATCGGGTGCACCGGATCCTAAGCGAAGCCCGCGCCGTGGAGACGGGACTGCGCATGGCCCGGCCGGGCGATCTGGTGATGGTCTTCCCGACCTCGGTGGACGCCGTCTGGAAGCAGGTGGTGGATTTCAAGCCCGCCGCCACCGCATCGATTGAGCCGGGAAAGGACGCCTATGTCTGATCGACGCTGGGCGATCATCGTCCATGGCGGAGCCAAGGACATTCCTCCCGAGCGCTGGCAGATCCACCGCGACGGCTGCCTCGTCGCCCTCGCGGCCGGCCAAGCGATCCTGGAGGCCGGCGGCTCGGCGCTGGACGCCGTCGAGGCGTCGGTGCGCACGCTGGAGGACGATCCGACTTTCAACGCAGGCTATGGCTCGGTGCTGAACGCCAAGGGCGAGGTCGAGTGCGACGCGGCGATCATGGATGGGCGGACCCTGGCCGTCGGCGGAGTGGCGGCCGTGAAGACGCTGCGCCATCCGATCTCGGTCGCCACGGCCATGCTGCCGGAGCGTCCCGTCCTGCTCGTCGGCGAGGGCGCGGAGTGCTTCGCCCGCGAGATCGACGCCGAGCTCTGCGATCCTCGCGATCTGATCGTCGAGCATCCGGAAGCCTACGATCCCGGCTGCGACACCGTCGGCTGCGTGGCGCTCGATATCCACGGCGACATCGTCGCCGGCACCTCGACTGGCGGCTTGAAGGGCGCGCGCGCTGGGCGGGTCGGTGACTCCCCCCTGCCCGGCTGCGGCCTCTATGCCGACAACGCCATCGGCGGCGTTTCGCTGTCCGGCGAGGGCGAAAGCCTGATCCGCGTGACGCTGGCCTCGCGCCTGATGCGCGCGCTGGAAAGCCTGCCGCCCGGCCCGGCGATCGAGACGGCCCTCCCCGCCCTCGCCCGCGTCGGGGGCGAGGCGGGCCTGATCGTCATCGACGCCGAAGGGCGCGTCGACTGGGGGCACAACAGCGCCCAGTTCGCCGTCGCCCACGCCACCTCGCACCGCCCGCCTCAGGCTTTCGTCAGCCGGGCCGAAGACACCGCCAAGGACGCCGAATGACCCTCGCCCACGCCAATGCCGAAGGCCCGTTGATCATCATCGGCGGCCACGAGAACAAGGATGGCGACAAGGTGATCCTGAAGGCCGTGGCCGAGCGCCTCAAGGGCGGGCGGCTCGTCATCGCCACCGTCGCCTCGCACAATCCGGAAGGCTATTTCGAGACCTACCAGAAGGCGTTCGAGCCCCTGGGGATCAAGGAGCTGGTCGAGCTCTATGTGGAGGATCGCGCCGAGGCGCACGATCCGGAAAAGCTGGCCCTGCTGGACGATGCGGCCGGCGTGTTCTTCTCGGGCGGCGACCAGCTGCGGATCAGCAGCCAGATCGGCGACACGCCGATCGAGGCCCGCATTCGCGAGATCTGGCGCGCCGGCGGCGTGCTGGCCGGCACCTCGGCCGGCGCCTCGGTGATGAGCGACACCATGATGGTGCGCGGCGCCAGCAGCGAGAGCCACCGGATCGGCGACCTGCAGATGGCGCCCGGGCTTGGCCTGGTCCGCGACGCGATCATCGACCAGCACTTCGCCGAGCGCGGCCGCATCGGCCGCCTGCTGGGCGCGGTCGCCCAGAGCCCGCGCGTCCTGGGCCTGGGCATCGACGAGGACACCGCCATCATCCTGGAGGGCGACGACTTCGACGTGATCGGCAGCGGCGCGGTCTATGTGGTGGACGCCGAGGGCGTCAGCGCCTCGAACATCGCCGAGGCGCGGGCCGAGCGAGCCTTGTCGATCTTCGACGTCCGCATGCACGTCCTGGCCCACGGCGACGGCTTCAACCTCAGGACCCGGCGGCCGCACGGCCACCCGACGCCGCCGCGAGAGAACTAGGGACGCAGTCTCAGACCGCGTCGCTCTGCAGGCGCAGATAGGTCGGATCGAACAGGGCGAAGTCGGCCAACCGGTCCCAGTCGGGAATGGTCACCTGGACGCCCTTCCACTCGATCAGCCCCTCGCGGCGCAGCTCCATCAGAACCCGGTTCACATGGATGGGCGTCAGGCCCAGCACGTCGCCGAGATCGGTCTGGGTCATCGGGATCTTCAGCTGCCCGTCGCTGGCCAGGCCCGCGGCCTCCAGCCGCCGGTAGAGCTCGCAGACCAGGTGCGCCAGACGGCTGGCGGCGTCCTGCTGGCCCATGGTCACCAGCCACTGGCGATGGATCGCGCCGTCGATCACGGTCTCCAGCCACAGCAGCCGCCCCAGGTGCGGATGCTGCTCGGTCAGGCGGCGCAAGTCGGCATGAGAAGCCGGAGCGATGACGCAGTCGGCCAGGGCCACGACTCCGTGATCCATCTGGCGCATGAGCAGGCTGTGCAGGTCGACGAAGTCGCCGGCGACGTTGATCTCGGTCAGCTGTCGCCCACCCGCCGCCGTCAGGTTGAAGCGCGCGCAGAAGCCGCTGACCAGGAAGGTGCTGTAGCTGGGCCGGTCGCCCGGCGCGATCAGGACACCGCCCGCCTTGACCGCGCGCTCGGGACCTAGAAGGCCGCTGAGCACGTCCCGCTCGACGGCGGACAGCGCGTCGCGCCGCGCCAGCTTGGTCACCAGGGGAGCGATGTTTTGCGATGAGGGCATGGCGGACGCGGCAGCTCCTTTCGAGTTCGACTGGAGCCCGCGACCGATCAAAAGATGGCCGCGGCTAACCTAGGTTAGGGTGGGACTTCGCGGGCGCGCCTAAGGCATGGCGCTCTCGCGGAGATTTTGTATTGCCGAGTTCCACCGCTCCCCGCCTCAACGAACGAGACCGCCATTTCGTTGTCGCCGCTGTCACGCCACGCTCCGGAGCATCGGCATGAACCGGCTGCTGATCGCCAGCCTCGACCGGTTCGGCCCGCTGCGCGACAGCGTGCGGGACGATCTCATGACGTGCTCGCAGGAGGCGGCGCGGTTCGAGCCCGGCCAGGTCATCGTCCCCGCTGGCGCGCGCTCGCGCCTGAGCCTGCTGGCGCGGGGTCTCGCCGTGAAACAACAGGTGCTGTCCGACGGCGGCCGGCAGATCTTCGGCGTCGCCACCCCCGGTGACGTCGTCGACCTGGGCGGTCTCTATGTGGGTCTCGACCATGAAGTCCGCGCCCTGGGCGCCTGCGAGGTGCGGATGACCACCGCGCACGAACTCCGTACGATGTTGCGCGCCCATCCCAACCTCCTGGCGGCGCTGTGCCGCGCGGTGCTGACCGAGGCCCAGCATCAGCGCAACTGGATGGTCGGCCTGGGCCGCCGCACGGCGCTGGCGCGGGCGGCCAATCTGTTCTGCGAGGTCTATTGGCGGCAAACGGCGCTGCGCTTGGCCGGCGACGGCAAGTGCGACTTCCCCGCCGTCCAGGCCGATATCGCCGACGCCCTGGGCCTGTCGGTGGTGCATGTGCATCGCGTGCTCCGCACCCTGCGCGACGACGGCTTGGCGACCCTGCGCAACGGGGTGCTCAAAATCAGTGACTGGGACGCGCTGGCCCGACTTGGCGGCTTTGACCCCGAGCGGCTGCGTCCGCAGCAGGACCCGTCGGACATCGCCTCGAGACCCGCCAGCGCCTGATCCGCGCCCTCGATCAATTGATCGGAAACAGGGCCACGGGAAAGCGCCCTCCGGCGCTGAAAGACGCCTTCATCGCGCATTGCCCACGCGCGCTCGGAACACCGGCTCCGAACCGGTCCTTGATCTGGCGTGAGATGGTCGCCCGGCGACAGTGTGCGTGGTGCGCGGATGAAGACCTACCACTTCGACATCAAGAGCGGCGCGGCCGAGACCCAAGAGGTCCTGATCGCGGACGACGATGCGACCGCCGTTCGCCAGGCGGTTCTTCTGCTTTCCGAAATTCTGCGCGACCACGCGCTGGTGGCCAAGGGCGACATCGAGGTGCGCATCCGCGTCCGCGACAGGGTTGGCCGAACGATCTGGGACGGCGCCTCGTCCCTCCACGCTATGGCCCCGCCATCCCAGTAGCGGCGCCGCCTCGAAAAACTTCACCGGGGACACGCATCCGCTCGGAGCCCTCCACCGTAGCTAGGAGCAAGCGCGCGTTTTGCGCCGAACTCCAGGAGACCGTCGATGAGGCCCTTGCACGGAGAGTTTCCGGCGAATCCTGAAGGCGTTCCCCTGCGAATCGCCGTGATCGGCGCCGGGATTTCGGGCCTCTCCAACGCCTGGCTTCTGAGCCAACGTCACGACGTCACCCTGTTCGAATCCGCCGACCGCCTGGGCGGCCACGCCCACACGGTCGAGGTCCAGACTGCCAAGGGGCCCGTCCCGGTGGACATGGGCTTCATCGTCTACAACGAGTTCAACTATCCGAACCTGACGGCGCTGTTCCGGCATCTGGGCACGCCGACCAAGCACGCCGACATGTCGCTGGCCATCTCGCTGGACGACGGCGACCTGGAGTATGGCAGCAAGAGCCTGGCCTCGCTGTTCGCCCAGCCCAGCGCGCTGCTGCGCCCGCGCTTTTGGTCGATGCTGCGCGACCTGAACCGCTTCTACCGCACCGCGCCCGGACACCTGGCGACGCTCGACCCGGTCGTCTCCCTGAGCCAGTACCTGCGCGACAACGGTTACGGCGCGGCGCTCAGCCAGGACCACCTGCTGCCGATGGCGGCGGCGATCTGGTCGGCGACCATCGAGGGCGCCGGCGAGCACCCCGCCGCGGCCTTCATCCGCTTCTTCGAGAACCACGACCTGCTGCGCTTCGTCGGCCGCCGCACCTGGCGGACGGTGGACGGCGGCAGCCGCGCCTATGTCGACGCCCTGGGCGCGGCCTTCAATGGAAAGGTTCGCCTGTCGGCGCGGATCAAGGCCGTGACGCGCTCCGACGCCGGCGTGAAGATCGTCGAGGCCGATGGGGGCGAGAGCACCTTCGACCACGTGGTGTTCGCCACCCACGCGCCCACCACCCTGTCGCTGCTGGCCGACGCCGACGCGCGCGAGCGTTCGGTGCTGAGCGCGTTCCGCTACACGACCAACGAGGTCGTGCTGCACCAGGACAAGCGCCTGATGCCGCGCCGGCGTCTGGCCTGGGCCAGCTGGAACCACCTGGGCCGGCGCGACGATCCGGCCAGCGGCTGCGTCAGCTACTGGATGAACCACCTGCAGAGCCTGAAGGGCGCGCCGCCGCTGTTCGTGACTCTGAACCCGCATATCGCGCCGCGCGAGGAACTGGTCCGCCAGGTCCGCAGCTTCGAACATCCGCACTTCGACGCCGGCGCCCTGACGGCGCAGAACGATCTTTGGAGCCTGCAGGGCGTGCGTCGGACCTGGTTCTGCGGCGCCTATTTCGGCGCGGGCTTCCACGAGGACGGCTTGCAGTCGGGCCTTGCCGTGGCCGAGCAGCTGGGTGGCGTCCGCCGCCCCTGGACCGTGGCCGACGAGAACGGCCGCATCCCGCTGCGCGCGCCGCAACGGCTGGAACAGGCCGCGTGACGATGAGCGCCTCGGCGATCTACGAGGGGGTCGTGACGCACCGGCGGTTCTCGCCCGCCTCGCATCGCCTGCGCTATCGCATCTTCATGCTGCTGCTGGACCTGGACGAGCTGTCCTGCCTGGCGGCCAGGCTGCGGGTGCTGAAGTTCGGTCCGTTCGGGCTGATGTCGTTCCGCGCCGCCGATCACGGCGACCGCTCGGGCGGCGACCTGAAGGCCTATGCTCGCGCGCGCCTGGCCGAAGCGGGCATCGAAGCCGACGGGCCCGTGCGCCTGCTCTGCATGCCGCGTATCCTGGGCTACGGCTTCAATCCGCTGAGCCTGTACTTCTGCCACCGGGCCGACGGCGAGTTGGCCGCGATCCTCTACGAGGTGCGCAACACCTTCGGCCAGCGCCACAGCTATCTGGCCGCCGCGCCCGAGCCCGGCGTCGCGCCGGTGCGGCAGAGCGCGCCCAAGCGCTTCTTCGTCTCGCCGTTCATGGACATGGACCTGACCTACGACTTCGACATCCTCCCGCCAGGCGAGGCCGTCGTGGTCAACGTCTCGGCCCGTCGCGGCGACGACGCGGTCCTGACCGCGCGATTCGGCGGAGAGCGCCGCGGCCTCACCGACGCCAATCTGCTGAAGGCGTGGCTGAAGCATCCGCTGCTCAGTTTCAAGGTCATCGTGGGCATCCATTGGGAGGCGATCCGGATCGTCGCACGCGGCATCTGGCTGCGCCCCCGCCCGCCCCTGCCGCCCGAGCCCGTCACTCTCGGCGCCGCGCCCCAAAGCTAGAGTCATCCAAACAGAGCCATTCGGCGTATCATGGACATGCATGCGACTCAGGCCGCCCAACCCAGCTCTCGACATCGCGCCGTGACGACCACGTCGCGCGACTTTGACGACTGCGTGCTGCGGATCGCGACCGATCGCGACCGCGAGGCCTTCGCGACGCTGTTCGACCACTACGCGCCGCGCGTGAAGGCGCTGCTGATGCGCAGCGGCTCTCCAGCCGCCGCCGCCGAGGAACTGGCGCAGGAGACCCTGCTTAGCGTCTGGCGGAAGGCGCACCTGTTCAACCCGGAGCGCGCCTCCTCGGCCGCCTGGATCTTCACCATCGCGCGCAACCTGCGCATCGACAGCCTGCGGCGCGGCGACGCCAGCGTCTACGCCGCCGACTTGGCGCTGGCCGCGGACGAACCCGAACAGCCCGATGCAATCCTCAGCGGCGCCCAGGACGCCGAACTGGTCAGGGCCGCGATGCGGACCCTGAATCCGGACCAAGCCCGAGCAATCGAGATGGCCTTCTTCCACGAGCAAACCCACACCCAGATCTCCCAGGCCCTGGGCGTCCCCCTCGGAACCGTCAAGGCGCGGATCCGCTTCGGCATGATGAAACTGCGCGCCTTCATCGAGCGCGACGGCGGAGGCGCCGCATGAGCCTGCGTCGCCAACCCAGCGAAGAACGGCTGCTGGCCTACGCCGCCGGCACCCTCAGCGCGCCCGAGGCCGTGGTCGTCGCCACGCACCTGGCGCTGAAGCCCGAGACGCGTCCCTGGGCCGATCTGGGCCGCGCCGTCGGCGGGGCCCTGCTCGAGGACGCCGAACCGATCGCGCTTGGCGCCGGCGCCCGTGATGCGGCGCTGGCTCTGCTAGACGCGCCGGTCGAGATCGAGACACCGGTTTCGCCGAAATCCGCTGACCCGTCCCTGCCCGCGCCCCTGCGCGACCTGCCGCTGGGCCCCTGGCGCTGGGTCGGCCCTGGCGTGCATGTGCGCAATGTGATCGGACCGCGCGATGGCGACTGCCGCGTGATCCTGCTGCGGATCGCGCCGGGCCAATGCGCGCCGCGTCACACCCATGGCGGCGTCGAGCTGACCTGCGTGATCAGCGGCGCCTACGCCACCGAGGACGGCGTCTTCGCCGAGGGCGACTTCGAGGAAGCCGATCCGAAGGTGACGCACCAGCCCCGCGTGGTCTCGCCCGAGCCTTGCCTGTGCGTCGCGGCGCTGGACGGCCAGATCGTGCTGCCCGGGCGCCTGGGTCGGTGGCTGGCGCCGTTCGTCAAGCTCTAGGACGCGCTGTTTAGCGGGGCGACGCCTCGATCACCCGCACGCCCTCGACCTCGCACTTCGCCGCCAGCTCTGGGCTGTCCAGCCGGTCGGTGACGAAGACGTGGACGTCGCCGATGTGACCGATCCGCACCGGCGCGGGACGCCCCAGCTTCTGGCTGTCGGCGACCAGGATCACGCGACGCGAGCTCTGGATGATGGTCTGCGAGACCTGGACCTCGTTGATGTCGAAGTCGAGCAGCGACCCATCCTCGTCCATGGCCGACGCGCCGATGATTGCGAAATCGACCTTGAAGTTGCGGATGAAGTCGACCGCGAAGGCGCCCACAGAGGCGCGATCCGCGCTGCGCACGCGCCCGCCGACGACGATGACTTCGATCCCCGGCGAGGCCGCCAGGATATCGACGACGTTGAGGTTGTTGGTGATCACCAGCAGGCCCGCGCGCCCTTGAAGCGCCTTGGCGACCTCTTCGGTCGTCGTGCCGATGTTGATGAACAGCGAAGCCTTCTCGGGGATCAGCGCCGCCGCGGCCGCGCCGATCGCCTCCTTGGCCTCGCGCGCCAGCACGCGCCGCGCCTCGTATTCCAGGTTGTCGACTCCCCCCGCCCCGATGACGGCGCCGCCGTGCACGCGGTTCAGCAGGCCCTGGTCGCACAGGTCGTTGAGATCCTTGCGGATGGTCTGGCGCGAGACCTGAAGCTGGTCGGACAGAGCCTCGACCGTTACCCGCCCGCTCTTCCGAGCGAGGGCGAGAATCGCCTCGTGCCGCTCCTCGATAGCCATCAACGCACCTCCAATCCTCGCTTAGCGCGTGGACGTCGTCCTTGACCAGCACGCCTTTCGGAACTTTCGCTTTCTCGCGCGCTTCTTCACATTAGGTTTCGTTTTGAATTTCGAAATTGCGACTTCGAAAGCAATACGCTAACCACACGAAAGGCATAAGGAGCCAGAGATGGAGTTCGACCTTCTGGTGGTCGGCGGGGGCGTCAACGGCGCGGGCATAGCCCGGGACGCGGCGGGACGCGGGCTGTCGGTGCTGCTGGTCGAACAGAACGATCTGGCCAGCGCGACGTCTTCGGCCAGCACCAAGCTGGTGCACGGCGGCCTGCGCTATCTCGAATATTATGAGTTCAAGCTGGTCCGCGAGGCGCTCGAGGAGCGCGAGACGCTGCTGGCGATGGCGCCGCATATCATCTGGCCGCTGCGTTTCGTGCTGCCGCACGCCCACGCCACCCGTCCCGCCTGGCTGGTGCGGCTGGGCCTGTTCCTCTACGACCACCTCGGCGGCCGCAAGCGGCTGCCGGGCTCGCGCGGCCTGAACCTGAAAGGCGCGCCCGAAGGGGCGTCGCTGCGACCGGACTATCGCAAGGCCTTCGTCTATTCCGATTGCTGGGTCGATGACGCCCGGCTGGTGACCCTGAACGCGCTGGACGCCTACGAGCGCGGCGCGACGGTCGAGACCCGCACCAAGCTGGTCTCCGCCCGCAGGGTGGGCGCGGCCTGGGAAGCGCGGCTGAAGCCCGTCGACGGCCCCGAGCGCACGGTCCGCGCCCGCGCGATCGTCAACGCCGCCGGCCCGTGGGTTTCGGAGGTTCTGACCGGCGCCTTGGACGTGAAGACCGGAAGCGGCGCGCGCCTGATCAAGGGCAGCCACATCGTCGTGCCGCGCCTGTTCGAGGGCGACCAGGCCTACATGCTGCAGAACCCGGACCGCCGGATCGTCTTCGCCATCCCCTACGAGGACCGGTTCACGCTGATCGGCACGACGGATGTCGCGTGGGACGCGCCGCCCGGGCCGGCCAAGATCTCGGCCGAGGAGGTCGATTATCTCTGCGCGAGCATCAACCGCTACTTCGCCCGCCCGATCGCGCCCAGCGACGTGGTCTGGAGCTATGCGGGCGTGCGCCCGCTGTTCGACGACCACGCCGACAACGCCTCGGCGGTGACCCGCGACTATGTCCTGGAGGTCGATGCGTCGAACGGCGAGGCGCCGGTGCTGTCGGTGTTCGGCGGCAAGATCACCACCTATCGCCACCTGGCGGATCAGGCGATGAGCCGCCTGGCGTCGTTTTTCCCCAAGGCGGGTCCGTCCTGGACGCAAGGCGCCGTCCTACCGGGGGGCGACCTGCCCGATCTCGACCGCGCCGCCCTGGCCCGGGCGCTCCGCGCCGAGTTCCCGTTTCTTCCGGAAGACCTGGCCGCACGCTGGGCGCGATCCTACGGGACGCGGGCCCGTGCGATCGCCGCCGACGCCAGGAGCCTCGCCGATCTCGGCGAGGCCTTCGGCGCGGGACTTTATGCCGCAGAGATCGACTATCTCGTCTCGATAGAGTGGGCCCGCACCGCCGAGGACATCCTCTATCGACGCACCAAGCTGGGCCTGCACCTGCCACCCGATGGCGCCGCGCGCGTGGAGGCCTACCTCCGCAAGCGCCGCCCGGGGAGCTGTTTGACCACTTCTCAAGATTGGCTTGACCAGACGGAAATAACGGTTTAGCCAGTCCACAACAAAATAAAAATCAACAACTTAGGGAGGGTATTATGCGTAAGCTGATCCTGCTTGCGAGCGCGGCGTCGTGCGTCCTGGCCGCGCCGAGCCTCGCGGCGGCGCAAGACAAGAACGAGACCACGGGCCTTGAGGAAATCGTCGTCACGGCGACCAAGCGTTCGGCCAACCTGCAGAGCGTGCCGGTGGCGGTCACCGCCCTGACGGGCGAGACGATTCAGAACCAGCGCATCAACGAGTTCGCCGACCTGACCCGCGCGGCCGCCTCGTTGACCTTGAGCCAAAGCACCGCCTCGCCGAACAACGCCATCATCCTGCGCGGCATCGGCACTTACGCCTTCTCGATCGGCGTCGAGCCCTCGGTGGCCGTCATCATCGACGACGTGCCGGTCGTCCAGCAGGCCCAGGCTTTCGACAACCTGACCGACGTCGAGCGCATCGAAGTGCTGCGCGGCCCGCAGGGCACGCTGTTTGGCAAGAACGCCAGCGCCGGCGCGATCAATATCGTCACCCAGGAGCCGTCGGTCGTCTTCAGCGGCCGGGCCTCGGCCACGGTGACCACCGACAACGGCTACAAGGCCGACGGCGCGATCTCGGGCCCGATCAGCGACAAGACCGGCTTCCGCCTGGGCGCCTACTACAATCACTGGGACGGCAACGTCGACAACCTGGCCAACGGCCACAAGCTGAACGACAACACCTCGTACGGCGTGCGCGGCAAGCTGCGGACCGAGCTGACCGACAAGCTGGTGCTGTCGCTAAACGGCTCCTACGCCAAGTCCAAGTCGGACGGCACGGCCGCCACCCTGCGCTTCATTGACCTGAACTACCTGCCGGCCGGCGCGACCACACCGGTCATTCCGAAGTACAACGGCGTCTCGATCCTGCCCGCCCTGGCCGGCATCACGCCCGGCGCGGCCAACCGCAAGACTCGCGTCGACAACGACGGCTTCACCGAGAACAAGCAGGCCAGCTTCAGCGGCAAGCTGACCTATGACCTGGGCTTCGCGAACCTGATCTCGGTCACCTCGTACCAGGACTGGAAGTATAACTTCTCGGCCGACGTCGACGGCACCAACCTGGCGGTCAACGGGACCGCGCCGAACGTGACCACCCCGATCGCGCCGGGTCTCGGGGTGAGCAATTCCGGCCCCTATCACTCGACCTCGTTCACCCAGGAAGTGCGCCTGACGTCCAAGGGCGAAGGCCCGCTGTCCTACGTGGTCGGCGCCTTCTACGCCGACGCCAAGACTACCCGCGACTTCCAGCGCGGCCCGGCCCTGATCCTGGCCAAGTGGACCGGCTGGCAGAGCACCCGCAGCGTCGCGGCCTTCGCCGGTGTGGACTACAAGTTCCCGACCAACACCACCGTCAGCGGCGCGGTGCGCCTCAACAACGAGCGGATCGAGGACAGCTTCGTCAACCTGCTCTCCAACGCGACGGTCTATGTCTCGCCGACCAGCATCGGCACCTGCGGCGCGGGCAGCCAGTTCTGCGCCGGCAGCAACGAGGACACGGTCGCCACCTGGAAGCTGTCGCTGAACCAGGAGCTCGCGCCGCGCGTCTCGGTCTACGCCAGCGCGGCCACCGGCTATAAGGGTTTCGCCTACGACATCTCGTCCGGCTACACCCCGCTTCGCACCCAGAACCCGGTGCAGCCCGAGAAGTCGAAGTCCTACGAGGCGGGCCTGAAAAGCCGCTTCCTGGACAACCGTCTCCAGCTGAACGTCGCGGCCTTCTACACCGACTACGACAACTTCCAGGCCCAGTCGTCGCAGTACATCAACGGCGCCCTGCAGCAGAAGCTGAACAACGTCGGCAAGCTGCGCACCAAGGGCCTCGAGGTCGAAGCCCAGGCCATGCCGGTCGAGTGGCTGCGCCTGGACGCCTCGGCCGCCTATACCGACGCCAAGGTGATCTCGTTCCCGAACGCGGCCTGCTATCCCGGCCAGGCCCAGACGGGGACGGGCTGCGCGCCCTCGACCAATCCGGTCGGCCTGGGCAACGTCCAGGACCGCTCGAACACCCAGCTGCCCAACAGCCCGAAGTTCAAGGTCAATCTGGGCGGCACGGTCACGCGTGAGCTGGCCAGCGATCTGACGGGCGTCTTCACGGTCAACTACCAGTACCAGAGCAAGGTCAATTTCGACCTGCTGGGCAACCCGCTGGCCGAGCAGAAGGCCTATGGCGTGCTCAACGCCTCGGCCTCGGTCGCGCGCGGCGACGTCAAGGCGACCCTGTTCGTCAACAACCTGCTGAACGAGCACTTCGTCACCGGCATCGGCGACGGCTTCGGCTCGTACGGCGTCCACTTCGTGACCCAGGTGCTGTCGCGCGACAGCGACCGCTACTTCGGGCTCAAGGTGGAAACCAAGTTCTAGGCCGTCCTCCCCGGACGAACCTCTGCGATGGGGAGCGGGCTTGGCCTGCTCCCCTTTTTTCTCCGCGCTTCAGGAGCCCCGTATGCATAACGCCCTCTCCCGCCGCCTGTTTGGCCTGATGGCCGGCGCGTCGGTCTGTCTCGCGGCCCTGGGCGCCCACGCCGCGCCGGGCGACTGGGTCAACGGCGTCTTGCCAATCGCGCCCCCGAAGGAGCCGCCGGCCTTCGCCCTGACCGTCGCGACGCCGCTGGCGAACCCGGCGCGCGAAGCCTGGGCCCGACAGGATCCCAAGCAGCGCCTCGTCTACAACGTCTCCAAGCCGACGCTGACCCTGATGCCGGGCGGCCCGACCGCAGACAAGGATGCTCCGGCGGTGATCCTGGTCCCCGGCGGCGGCTTCCAGTTCCTGGCGATGGACAACGAGGGCTACGACGTCGCCAAGCGCCTGGCGCCGCTGGGCGTGCGGGTCTTCATCCTGAAGTATCGGACCATCCCCCTCCCCGACAGCTTCGACGGCTTCAAGGCCGCGCTGGCCGGAACCTTCCAGCGCGGCGAAGGCGCCGAGGCGCGCGATCGGCAGGCGCCCTACGCCGTCGCCGACGCCCAGGCGGCGATCCGCGCGGTCCGCGAACACGCGGGCGAATGGCATGTCGATCCGAAACGCGTCGGCGTGCTCGGCTTCTCGGCCGGGGCGATGACGGTGCTGGGCGCGCTGCAGGCCAACGCGTCCGACGCGCGCCCGGACTTCGCGGGCATGATCTATGGCCCGACACAGTCCAGCGTCGTTCCGTCCAACGCACCGCCGCTGTTCGCTGCCCTGGCGGCCGACGACCGCTTCTTCCGGTCGCAGGACTTCAGCCTGATCCAGAACTGGCGCGCCTCGGGCGCGTCGGTGGAGCTGCACCTCTACAGCGCCGGCGGCCACGGCTTCGCCTCGCAGCCCCACGGCACGACCAGCGACGCCTGGTTCGACCAGTACGCGCTGTGGCTGAAGGCGATGAAGTTCGCGCCGTAAGGCTACTTTTTCAGTGTCATCCCGGAAGCCTCGCAGAGGCTATCCGGGACCCAGGGGCCGCCGCACTGCGGTTACCCCTGGGTCCCGGCTCTCCGCTTCGCTACGGCCGGGATGACACGCGGTGTGGGGGTTAGAGCTTCCAGCCGACGACGAGACGTTGGACGCCAAGGACCGACCCAGGGTCGGCGGTGACCATCGCGCCGTTCAGCGAAATCCGCCGCGTCTCGTCGCGCGGCAACACGATCCGCAGAGCGTCAGCGGGCGGAGGCGTGGGCCCCGTCCAGGCAGCGTTGATCGCCAAGCGCTCGGCGCTGGCCTCGACCTCCAGCGTCCACCCCTGCGGCTCCGCCGGATCGCGCGGCGCGGCGTTGGTCTCGTCGAAACCGCTCCAGGTCATACGGCCCGCGACGGGCGGGTACAGCAACACCGCTGGCTGCGGCTTGGCCGCGGCGAAGCCAGCCGGCGCCAGATCGACGAACACGCCCGAGCCCTCCTTCGCCAGCATCGGCGGCAGGCCGCTGAGCGGCGCGGCGAGGTCGTGCTCGACCCCGCCCGCATAGGCCTTGTCGTCGCGCAGGTCGCGCCAGGTCGCGTAAACCGGCAGGTAGGCGCGCACCGTATCGACGCCCTGGTCCAGCGCCGGCGCGACCAGCACGTTCGGCCCCAGCAGATAGGCGTCGCCGTCCTCCCAAGCGCGGGGATCTTCCGGGAAGTCCAGCCACAGCGGCCGGGTGACGGGCTCGTAGTCAGCGTGGTGGCGCCACAGCAGATCATGAAGAAGGGGCTGCAAGGCCCGCCGCAACTTCATCATGCCGACGATCGCGGGCGTGACCTCCGGATACATCCAGGGCTCGTTGACGGTGCCGTCGGTGTTCCAGCTGTGGATCGAGAAGCGCGGCATCACGATCCCGGCCTGCACCCAGCGCAGCAGCAGCTCGGGCTCGGGCGCGGGGCCGGCGAACCCCCCGATGTCGTGGCCGGTGTTGGAGACGCCCGACAGCGCCATGCCCAGCCCCATCTTCTGATTGAAGCGCAGGGTCTTCCAGGCCGTGTAGTTGTCGCCCGACCAGGTCTGGGCGTAGCGCTGCATGCCGGCCATGCCGCTGCGGGTGACCACATAGGGCCGCTCGTCCGGACGATAGGCGATCTGCGCCGCGCGGCTGGCGCGCATCATCAAGAGGGTCTGGACCGGGCGCTCGGCCGCCGCCGCGCGCGGGCTTCCGAAGCCGGCGATGCGCGCCCGCTGGTCCCAGATCTCGTACTCGTTGTTGTCGTTCCAGGTGGAGCGAATGCCATAGGCCAGCAGCTGCTCGGTCACCTGGTCGCGCCACCAGGCGGCCGCGTCCGGGTTGGTGAAGTCGACATAGCTGCCGACCTCGTCCCAGAACTGACAGACGATCGGATCGCCGTCGGTGTCGCGGACGAACCACCCCTTGGCCGCCAGCTCGGCGTAGCGGGGATGGGTGACCAGCAGGGCCGGCTTGATGTTCGGAACCAGCTCGACCCCGGCCTCGGCGTAGCCGCGCACGAAGCCCTCGACGTCCGGGAACTTGTCCCGGTTCCAGTGGAAGACGTAGCGCCGGTCGCCGATCGAGGTGTAGCCGGACGACAGGTGGAAGGACTCGCACGGGATGTCGTGACGGCTGACGCCCGCGATGAACTCGCCCATCCGCTCCTGGGCGTTCGGGGCGTCGGTATAGGTCATGGTCGAGCCGGAATAGCCGACCGCCCAGCGCGGCATCAGCGCCGGTCGCCCGGTCAGCCAGGTGTAGCGCCGCGTGACCTCGCGGGCGTCCGGGCCGGCGATCATGTAGTAGTCGAGGTCGCCGCTGGCCGCCCGCATGTAGCGGTAGTGCGGATGGTAGTTGTCGTGCTCGTGGCCGAAGTCGAACACCGGGTCGGCCGTGGTGTCGTAGAACACGCCGTGCGCCGCGCCCTCGGCGTCGACAACCAGGACATAGGGGATAGACTTGTACAGCGGATCGTCGGCCGAGGCGTCGTAGCCCATCGGGTCGAGATTGGTCAGGCGGAAGCGCCGCCCGGCGCGGTCCATCGCCCCGGCCCGCTCGCCTAGGCCGTAATAGCGCTCGCCCGGCGCCCGCTTGACGTAGTGATAGACGCCTTCGTCCCACCAGCCGAAGTTATAGGCCTGGGTCGGGCGATCCTCGGCGATGACGCGCCAGCCGCTCGGCGTTGACTGGGACCAGCGGCAGAAGAAGCCGTTCAGCGTGATCTCCAGGCGCAGGCGCGCGGTGGACAGCGTCAGGACCTCGCCGCTCTCCTCCAGCGTGAAGGCCGGCGCGGAAAAGCCCGAGACGTCCAGACGGTCACGGCCTGGTTCGGCGATGTCCGCCTGTCCGGGCGCCACGGCCCAGCTGGGCGGCGAGGTCACCGCGCCTTCGGCCAGCAGCAGGACGCGGACGATGTCCTCCTCCAGCACGAAGACATGCGCCACGGCGCCGGTATCGGCGCGCAGGGTGACGCGCGGACCGTCGCGCTCGGCCAGGGCGAAAAGCGGCGGCTGGGCCAGGGTGGCTTTGCGCATGGCTCAGGCCTCCTTCACGATGAGATGGCGGCGCATGGCGAACAGCCAGATCGCGCCGATCAGGTCGAAGACGCCCAGGCAGGCGAACAGCGGGGCGAAACCGATCCTGTCGGCCAGTTGGCCGATCGCCAATGAGAACAGCAGGCCGCCGGTCCAGCCGGCCATGCCGACCAGGCCGTTGGCCTTGGCGATGTCGCCCTTGGGGAAGACGTCCGCCGACAGGGTGTTGATCAGCACCGAGATCACCTGGTGGGCGAAACCGCCGATGGCCAGGAGGGCGATCGCCGCCATCGGATGGCCGACCAGGCCGACGAAGCCCGGCGCGATCATCAGCACCGCGCCCAGGGCGACGCCGGCGATCCGCGAGCCCTCCAGGGTCATGCCCCGCCACTTCTGCAGGAACGGCGCGAGGTAGCCGCCCAGGATGCCGCCGGCGTCGGCGGCCAGGAACGGCATCCAGGCGAACAGGGCGATGTGGGTCAGGTCCATGCCTCGCTCCTTGGCGAGGTACAGCGGGATCCAGAACGAGAAGGTCTGCCAGGCCGGCTCGGCCAGGAAGCGCGGCACGGCGATGGCCCAGAAGCGGGGCGTGGCGGCGATCGCCTTCAGGGTCGTGGCGCTGGCGACCACCGGGCGCTGGCCCTGCTCGATCTCGGCGCGCTCGGCGGGAGAGACGTAGGCCGCCTTGGCGGGCGAGCGGTAGTAGCGGAACCAGACTCCGGCGAAGACCACGCCGATCAGGCCCGTGACAAAGAACGCCGCTTGCCAGCCCCAATGTTTGGCGACCAGGGCGACCAGGATCGGCGCGATCACCGCGCCCAACGAGGTGCCGGCGTTGAACCAGCCCACCGCGACCGAACGCTCGCGGTCAGGGAACCACTCGCCGATCGACTTCATGCCGGCGGGGATCGCGGCCGCTTCGGCCATGCCGAGCAGGCCGCGGAAAGCGGCCAGGGAGAACCAGCCCTTGGCCGCGCCGTGCAGCATGTTGGACACGCTCCAGGCCAGGGCGAACAAAGCAAAGCCCGCCGTCAGCCCGATCTTGTCGATCAGCAGGCCCGCGATCGGCTGCATGACGGTGTAGGCCAGCTGGAAGGCGCCGACGATGTAGCTGTACTGCTCCGTCGTGATGTGAAGGTCTTGCTTCAACTGCGGGGCCAGCACGCCCAGGGAGTTGCGCGCGATGTAGTTGATGATCGTGCCGACGATCACCAGCAGGAGGATGCGCAACCGCGCCGAGCGCCAGGTCATTGTTCGTCCTACCCTTTTTTATTCTTATTCTGGGCGACGGGCCTTTGCCGGCGCCGGTCGCTGTCACCCCGCTTCATCCATGGCCAATGCAGATTGGCCTGTCAATTTCCAAAGAGTGGTAAGACCAATTTTGGATCGCCCACACGGAAGGCTCGGCGACCCGCGGGCAGGCCGCCGTCCTTCTCGCAGGCTCGGTAAGGTCAGCGCGTGGGCAGGTTCTTTAGCTTCCCGCCGACCATCTTCTGGAAGGTTTCCAGCGGACAGAGCGTCGGCTCGCCCGCGACGCGGCACCCGGGAATTTGGATGTACGAGAACGACGGCGGATTGCTGAAGGTGAGCGGCTGGAGCTCGCGCAGCTGGTCCATGGTTTGGGCCGTATAGAACGCCCGGACGTAGCGTTCGCCGCTCGCGGCCTTCAGAAGCTCGAAGCCCATGGCGCCGCCGGGGGGCGGGTCGTTGCGCGGATAATCGGCCGCGGTGAACTCCACGCCGAGGAAGCCGCGCAAGGCGGCGATATTGGAGTCGTGACCGACCAGCATCGTCACCTTCGGCCCTTGGTCGCCGCTCAGGGCGTCGAGAATCTTCTGGGCGACCGGGGCGGCGTAGCGCTCGGCGACATACGGCGCGCCGAGTTCGTAGTGGAATTTCAAGGTATGGAACCGCAGCATCGCCTGAATATCGGCCTTGGAGGCGCGCCCCCAGCCGACCTCGCTCATCGGCTTGCCCTCAAGATATTGGAGCAGAACCGTCTGGCCGCCCGTCGAGGCGACCGACAGGGCGCCCTCCAGCTCGGGCGTGTCGTTCTTGGCGGCTTCGAGATGCGACGGCTTCTTGGCGATGTCGCAGCCGGCCTTGGTGACCGGATCGCAGCCCAACACGCGTTGCAACACGGCGAACTCAGCGGCGCGCAGCCGCGGCTCGGCCGCGAGGCCCGGCTTCTGGCGCAGGGCGGCTTGCAGGGCGATATCGCCGTCGATGCCTTCGGACGGGTGGAAGATCAGGTCGTTGTCTTCGCTGTCCGGACGATCGACCTTCACGCCGCACCCCGGCTGCAGACCCTCGACGAACAGTTCGGCGGTCTTGATCGCCCGCTGCTTGCTGCTGGCCAAGGCGATCACGTCGCCCCCGGCCGCGCAGCCGTCACGCGGCAGCAGGCCGCGGCCGCTCAGGAAAGCGCGGTAATAGACGCCCATCAGCCGCGCGCCCTCCCCTCCCCGAGGCGTCAATTCGCCATAGGGCGAGCTCCAGCCGACCCAGGGTTGAGCGGTCGTGCCCGCGGGCGTCGCCGCGGCCTTGGTCGACGGGCGGATGCCATGACGCATCATCATCGCCACGCGCTCGAGCTTCAGGCCTTCGGTCGGGCCGCCCGCCGACGCGGCTTGCGCGACGCCCGCGCTCGACAGCGCCAATAGGCTCAAAGCCGCCACGCCCGCGTTTCGAAGCCCCATCGTCCGTTCCCCAACCGCCGATATCGAACCCATGTGTCTAGGCGCCATGCGCGACATGATCGTGACAAGAGTCGAGGCCGTCGTCGTCCCCAACGGAGGCGGCCAAGGCTTGGCTGTTGTGGTTCGCTTCCGGCGGAGACAAACAAGCATCGGACACAGCAGCGGCGCGTCATGAAAGATTCTCTGACCAACCAGGCCTGGACGCTCATCGACAGCGGCAGAGCCGCCGACGCCCTGCGCCTGACGAGCCATCACGCCCAGGCGCACCACGCGCCGCCAAGCCTGTTGATGGCCCACGCCGCCGCGCTGAAGGCCGTCGGGCGAACGGACGAGGCGCTGACCTTCAACCGCCGCGCCGCCACCGTCGCGCCCGGCGATCGCTTCGCCTGGTACAACCTGGCGGCCACCTTGGGCGACCTGACCTTGCACGCCGACGCCGAGGCCGCCGCGCGCAGAACCCTCGCCTTGGGACTCGACGTTCCCGAGGTGCGGTTGGTGCTGGGCAAGGCCTTGCAAGGCTTGCACCGCTACGACGAGGCGGAACAGGCCTTCGAAGCCGCCCTCGCCGCCCGCCCCGCCGACGCCACCGCGCACCTGGAGCTGGCCCAGCTGCGCTGGATGCGCACCGGTCGGACAGACGCCGCCCTGGCGCGTCTGGATCAAACCATCGCTCGCCAACCGACCGCCGCGAACCTGCGCATGATCCGCGGCGCGGTGCTGACCTTCGCCGGCGACCACGCTGGCGCCGACGCCACGCTGGAGGACGCCTTGGCCAGGGCGCCCGACGATCTTCTGGTCAGGATCGCCGCGGCGCGGTCGGCCGGGGCCCGGGGAGACCGCGCCCGGATGCTGCGCCACGCCCAGGAAGCGCACCGACGCGCCCCGCAGGCCGGCGAGACGCGCGCCGTCCTCTGCGAGGCGCTGCTGGCCAACGGCGGGGCCGACACCGCGGCGCGGGTCGCCGAGGAGATGGTCGCGGCCGCGCCGGACGATCAGTACGCCCTGGTGCTGCGCAACACCGCCTGGCGAATTCTGGACGATCCGCGCGGCGCGCCTTTCCGAGACTACGGCGCCCTGGTGCGCACGGACCGGCTGGACACGCCCGACGGCTGGCCAAGTCTGGATGCGTTCCTGGACGCCCTGCGCGATCGGCTCCTGGAGCTGCACGACCTGACGACCCATCCGCTGCACCAATCGCTGCGGGGCGGCACCCAGGTCCCGTCGCTGGACCGCTCGCAGGATCCCTTGGTGCGCGCGTTTTTCGAGTCCGCGCGCAAGGCCGTGAGCCGTTATGTCGAGGCGCTGGGCGCGGGGCAGGATCCGATCCGTCGCCGCCGAACCCAGGACTTCGCCTTCGCGGGCGGCTGGTCGGTGCGCCTGAAATCGGCCGGATTCCATGCGGACCACGTCCACCCGCGCGGCTGGATTTCCTCGGCCTTCTATCTGGATCTGCCCGGGCGTTTCGACGACGAGACCACGCGGGCCGGATGGCTTCAGTTCGGGCGTCCCGGATGCCTGACCGAGCCGGCGCTCGAGGCCGAGCACTTCATCAGGCCGGAGCGTGGGACTCTGGCCCTGTTCCCCTCATGTCTATGGCATGGAACGCGGCCCTTCTCGGACACAGGCCATCGGCTGACGGTCGCCTTCGACGTGATCCCCCGCTGAGGCCTCTCCAGTCGCCCTGAGCAACAGCAAAAGCAAAGCCCGCCCCGAATGAACGAGGCGGGCTTCCTATCGAGCCAGTCGCGAGCAACCTCCCCGTCGCCGAAGGCGATGGGGAGGCGCTCAAGTCTCGATCAGTAGCGCAGGCGGGCGTTCAGGAAGAACGTCCGGCCCAGCACGTCGTAGGTCGCGGGGTAACCGCTGTTCGACGGCGAGGCGTTGCCGCCCAGGATCGGATAGGCTTCCTGGGTCAGGTTACGAACACCGGCCGTGAAGGCCAGGCTGTCGGTGACATTCCAGTCGCCCGACAGGTCGATGTAGTTCTTCGCGCCGATGCGCTCGACGGTGTAGGTGCTGGCGGGGTTGTCATCCAGCACGTCGTCCAGGTGGTTCCAGACCAGGTTCACGCCGAACTGGTTCATGGTCCAGTTCACCGTGCTGCGCAGCTTGTGGCGCGGGGTCGGGTTGCCGCAGCGCGTGCCGAACTTGTCGGCGCACTTGATCGGAGCCGAGATTTCGTCCGGCGTATTCGTCCACTCCCACGTGTTGGTGTAGAGCGAACGGAACGCGAGCGAACCCCAGTCCGGCAGGCCAAGCTTTTCAAGCGTGGTGCGATAGGTGACGCTGATGTCCAGGCCCGAGGTCTTGATCGAGGCCACGTTCTGCGCGGTCAGCGAGATGTAGTCGATCGAACCATTGGGCAGGCGCCGGATGGCTTGGCAGTACGGCGAGTTCGGGTTGCCGTTGACCAGCGAGCCGTAGCAGACGTTCATCACGTTCGAGGCGCTGCCGCCGAAGCTGGCGATCGCATCGGTGATCTTGATGTCGAAGTAGTCGGCGGTCAGCGAGAAGCCCGACAGCCACGAGGGCTGGTAGGTGAAGCCGGCCGTGAACGTCTTGCCCGCTTCCGGACGCAGGTTCGGGTTGCCGCCCGACAGGGTCTGGGTCTGCTGGTTGGCGTTGATCAGACCGACGACGCTCGCCGCAACGCCCGAATTGATACAGGCCTGACGGATGGCGGCGGTCGGGGCGCCACGCGACGAGCAGGGGTCGGTGGCGGTCGGGAAGCCGTTCGATTGCGGCGCGTACAGATCGCCGATCGACGGAGCGCGGATCGCCTTGTTGTACGAAGCGCGCAGCATCAGGTCGTCATAGACCTTCCACGAACCGGCGACCTTGTAGGTCTTCGCCGGGTGCGGCTGGCCGGTGTAGTCCGACGTACGGCCGGCCAGTTCCAGGTCCAGAGACTTGACGAACGGCAGGTCCTTCAGGATCGGAACCAGCAGTTCGCCGTAGGCTTCATAGACGTCGAAACGGCCCTTGACGGGCGGGCTGGCGTTGAAGCCGGTGACGTTGCCCGCCGCCAGGTCCTGGCTGGGGCTGTAGTCGAACTCTTCAGCGCGGTATTCGCCGCCGATGGCGAAGCCGATCGGGCCGGCCGGCAGCGAGAAGAGTTTCTCCGTGTCGCCGTTGATGGTGAAGCCGCCGTACTGTTGCTCGTAGTCCTGGGCCGCGGTGATGCGGGTCTTGATGAACTCGGCGGCGGCCTTCGAAATATTGCCTTGGCCGAATAGGTTGATCGGCACGCAGCCGTTCGACGGGTCGGCGCAGCCGGTGCCGGCGGCGTTCAGCAGCAGGGCCTGCTGGATGCGGGCCAGGCTGGTGTCGCCCAGCAGCGTGTTGGTGCCGTGGGTGTTGCCGTACTGGTAGTAAACGTCGAAGCCGCCGTTGATCGCGTCGATGTCGCCCTTCAGGCCCAGTTGCATCTGGTAGCCGTAGAAGTTGAACTTCGAGATGCGCGGACCGACTTCCGTCAGGCGGCGGTTGAAGCTGCCGGTGACGGTGTCGTACAGGCCATCGCCATCCGTATCGACGTCGGTGAACGTGCCCGCGGTCCAGGAGCTCGACGCCGGGATCGTGTAAGCCGTCGATGACCCGAGGCTGTTCAGCGCGGTCTTGGCGGCCGCCGTCAGGAACGGGTTGTTGTCCAGCGTGAACCGGAAGGTGCGGCTGCCGATGGGCGTCGGGGCCAGCTGGGTGGTCACCTGGCTGTTGACGAAGTTGCCCTTGGCGTAGGCGCGCAGGCCCGGCTTGATTTCATAGTTCGCCAGCGACGTGACCGAGAAGCGCTCTTGCGGCGTCTGGACGTAGTTGACCGGGGCGAAGTTGTAGGTGTCGGTGGCGCTGCTGTAGAGGCGCACATTGCCATCGGTCAGGAACAGGGCCGAGTTGGCGGCGCTGTTGGTGACGCCCGGCAGGGTGATGAACTTGCCCGACACGAAGGGATCGACGCGGCCCGGCTCGTTGGAGCCCGAACCCGAGGGGACAAAGCCGGTCTTGGTGGCGTTGTCGCCCCAGGCCGTGTTCAGCATGCCGCCACGCTGGCCTTGGGTCAGCGCTTCGCGCTTGTTGTAGCCCAGGCTCAGAACGACATTGCCCCTACGATCGGCGAAGTTGGCGCCCATCGTCAGGTCGGCCGAATAGATCGGCGCTTCGCCATTGTCGGTCTTCGAATAGCCGGTCGAGAATTCCAGGCCTTCGAAGTCGGTCTTCAGCGTGAAGTTGACGACGCCCGAGATCGCGTCCGAACCGTAGACGGCCGAGCCGCCGCCGGACACGACGTCGATGCGCTTGATCAGCGCCGGCGGGATCAGGTTCAGGTCGACGGTGCCGGTCTGGGTGGTCGGGGTCTGGCGCTTGCCGTCGACCAGCACCAGGGTGCGGTTCGAGCCCAGGCCGCGCAGGTTGACGGTGGCGGTGCCGTTGCTGCCGTTGTTGACGGTCGAGGTGATGCCCGGGACCGCTTGCGGCAGGGTGTTCAGCAGGTTTTCGGTGTTGACGACGCCCGACTGCTTCAGTTCAGCCGCGCCAACTTGGGCGATCGGGCTCGAGGACGTCAGATCGGGACGCGCGATGCGCGAACCGGTGACGACGATTTCCTCAACCTGAGCCGGCTCTTCCGTCGACGTCTGTTGCGCCCAGGCGCCAACGGCCGGCAGCACGACGCCGCAAAGGATCGAAGACGCCAGCAGGCTCTTTCGACGGCTAACAATACCTAGCAATTCCACCTCCAAAAACTTGCGCGGCCATCGCGGATCAATGGCGAGCGCTCCCCCCCGACCCTCCAGGAACCGGGCATTGGGGGCATGGAGGCGGTGTCCGCCGCGTCGGGTCAACCGCGACCCGCGCCCTTGAAGCAAGAAATCTACGCCAGTGTCTCAAATGCGACACATTATCGCGCGCAGCGCGACTTTGCGGCTATAAAAACCCATCAATTTCAGCAAGATGGACACAACGATTCCATTACAAAATCGAAACATTACACAAAGTTCATGCTAGAATTTATTGATATTCATCAAAACTCTTCCCAGTAAAGCGATGTCTTTGATATCGATTTTCGGGCAATTAACACTCTGATAGGGCAACCGGAAAGCGACACAATTCCATCAAGAACGCCGTTGCGCGATCAGCGGTATCGGTACCAGGGCGTCGCAATACAATGCAAAGCCTAAAGATTAGGCCGAGGTTGTTTTAAGCGCCCATATTTAAGGCTGAAAAGCACACCGAGCGGTTGCGCTAGAAGAAGAAGCATCGCTTGAATATAGCGTCGGCAGATTGATGCCGTCCTTGCGTCGCGTGTCCGAGTTCGAATGGCCCTGCATCCACCCCTGAGAATCAATTCCGATCTGCCGATCGACACGTTCGCCGCGCGGTTCGCGCAGGAGGGTTACGTCCAGATTCCGGTGTTCCTCGCGCCGGATGACGCCGAGGCCGTGGCGGGACTGCTGGAGCCGCTCACCTGGAACATCGTCGCGCCGGACGAGACGGGCGAGACCCTGGTGATCAGCCCCGACGTCATCAAGAAATTCGGCGAGGCCCAGGTTCGCCAGTTCCTGCAAGGCGCCATCCGACGCGCCGGCAAAACATTCTCCTTCGTGCACATGTCGTACGCGCTGCAGGACGAATATCCTCGCGGCCCAGAAGCGCCGATCCATCGCGCGACCGAGCTCCTGGAGAGCCGCGAATTCCTGGATTTGGGCGGTCGCGTGATCGGCGCACGGGAAGTGACCGGCGTTCGGGTCCAAGCATCCTACTATCGTCCCGGCGACTTCCTGACCGTGCATGACGACAGCCACCGCAAGGACCATCGCCTGGCCGCCTTCACCCTGGGCTTCACGCGACGCTGGCGGCCGGACTGGGGCGGTCAGCTGCTGTTCCACGACGCCGAAGGAAACGTCACCCGCGGTCTTGCGCCCGGCTTCAATGTGCTGACCTTGTTCAAGGTGCCGACCGCCCACTCGGTGGCGCAGGTCGCCAGCTACGCCGAGGCCAAGCGACTGTCGCTGACGGGCTGGCTCTTGGGCGGCAAGGAGGTCGGCTGATGGGAAACACGATCATGACCCGCCCCGTCCTCCTGAGCGCACTCGCCCTAGCCCTGACGGCAAACAGCGCCCTGGCTCAGACGGCGCCCGAGCCCGACGTGATCAAGGCGCTGAAGGCCTGTAGCGCGATCAAGGCCGATGGCGAGCGGCTGACCTGCTACGATAAGGCCGCCCAGTCGGTCACCAAGGCGCAAGAGACGGGCGACGTCATCATCATCGACAAGAGGTCGGCCCGCGCCGCGCGGCGCCAGGCGTTCGGGCTGAATCTCCCGACCTTGTCGATCCTGGATCGCGGCGCCGACAAGGCCGAAACCGAAACGCTGCAGGCCGTGATCAAGACGGCTCGCCTGGACGCCGAGGGACGCCTCGTCATGACCCTGGAAGACGGCGCGGTCTGGCGTCAGATCGACGACCAGAGCCTTGGCAAGCCGCCCAAGCCTGGCGCGACCGTCGAGATCCGCAAGGCCGCCATGGGAAGCTATATGATGAAGATCGGCTCGCAGCCGGCCATGCGCGTGCGTCGCAGCGAAGCCGCCGCGGCGCGCTGACAGCCTGCCCGACCAAGAACAGGTCAGACAGCGTCGATCGGCAGCTTCAGATAGCGGACGCCATTCGCCTCCGGCTCGGGAAGTCGGCCGGCGCGGATATTCACCTGCACGGACGGCAGGATCAGGCGGGGCATGGGCAAGGTCGCGTCGCGAGCGCGTCGCTTGCCCACGAACTCGCCTTCGCTGACGCCGTCGTGGAGATGGATATTGTGGGCGCGCTGCTCGGCGACGGTGGTTTCCCAGCGAAACTCCTCGCGCGTCGGCGGCAGGTAGTCGTGGCAAAGAAACATCCGCGTCTGGGGCGGCAAGGCGAGCAAACGGCGAACCGAGGCGTACAGGGTCGCCGCGTCGCCGCCCGGAAAGTCGCAACGGGCCGAGCCGTAGTCGGGCATGAACAGGGTGTCGCCCACGAAGACGGCGTCGCCGATGACGTAGCTGACGCAGGCCGGCGTATGCCCCGGCGTATGCAGCACGACGGCCTCCATGTCGCCGATCTCGAACCGCTCGCCGTCTTCGAACAGCTTATCGAACTGGCGTCCGTTGGCTTCGAAATCCGCCCCGAGGCCGAACAGCCCGCCGAACACGCGCTGCACGGCGACGATGTGAGCGCCGATCGCGATCTTCCCGCCGAGCTTGGCTTGAAGATACGGCGCGGCGGACAGATGGTCCGCGTGCGCGTGGGTCTCGAGGATCCAAGCCACACGCAAGCGCCTGCTCTGGACGTAGTCGATGATCTTGTCGGCGCTGGCGCGGCTGGTCCGCCCCGACGCCGGGTCGAAATCCAGTACGCTGTCGATGATCGCGCAAGCGTCGGACCCCGGGTCCTTCACGACGTAGGATACGGTGAACGTGGCGGGATCGAAGAAGGCTCGCACCTCGGGCTTCACCGCGCCGTCGACAAGCGCGGCGGCGGTCTCGAGGGCGGCGTCCTGAAGCGGCATGATCGAATTCCTGGTTGAAAACCGGTTTTCATATATATATTCGAATGTTCGAATATATCAACGACCTGTGAGGCGATTGTGGACCCGCAAACGATCGTGACCGCGCTGGCGAGCGGCGTCCTTGTCGGGGCGCTTCTGGGGGTGTTCGGCGGCGGAGGTTCGGTGCTGGCCACGCCCCTGCTGCTGTACGTCGTCGGCGTCCGCGATCCGCATGTCGCGATCGGCACGTCCGCGGCCGCCGTGGCGGTGAACGCGGCGGCGAACCTGATGGGTCATTGGCGCGGCGGACGCGTGAAGTGGCCATGCGCCAGCGTCTTCGCGGCGGCGGGCCTGTTGGGCTCCTTCCTGGGATCCAGCGTCGCCAAGATGGTCGAGGGGCAGCGGCTGCTGCTGTTCTTCGCCTTCGCCATGGCCGCCATCGCGCTTTCGATGATGCGCAGACCGCGCTCCGAGGGCGATCCCGACGTCCACATCACCTGGCCGCTGGTCCGGCGACTGGCGCCGCTGGGCGTGCTGACAGGCGCGGCCGCCGGCTTCTTCGGCATCGGAGGCGGCTTCCTGATCGTGCCGGGACTGATGGCGGCGACCGGCATGACCCTCGCCAACGCCGCGGCCTCGTCGCTGGTCTCGGTGGCCCTGTTCGGCGCGGCCACCTCGCTCAACTACGCGCTGTCGGGCTGGGTCGACTGGAGGATCGCCGGCGTGTTCATCCTGGGCGGCGCGGTCGGCGGGATGTTCGGCGTGAAGGGCGCGGCCATGCTGGCCGGCCGGGCGCTGTTGGCGCGCCGGCTTTTCGCGTCCCTGGTGCTGGCGGTCGCCGCCTACGTGGCTTGGCGCGCTGTCGCGGCGCTGTAGTGGTCAGCCGGCCGTGCGGTAGATGTCCGACAGCGTACCCAACACCCGCGCGGCGTTGGGGTCGCTGAGACTGTAGTAGATCGTCTGCGCCACCCGCCGGGTGGAAACCAGGCCCTCGGCGCGCATCTTGGCCAGATGCTGCGAGGTCGCCGATTGGGCCAGGCCCGCGTGGTCCGACAGCTCCCCGACCGAGGCCTCGCCGTCCGCCAGGCGGCACAGCAGAAGCAGCCGTTGCTCGCTGGCCAGCAGCTTCAGCAGCCGCGCGGCGTCGCTGGCGCAGGCGCGCAGGTCGGCGACGTCGGACGGCGAATGGCAGGAAACGGCGGGAGCGGTCATTGGAGCCAATGTAGAAACGTGGGTTTCAGGATCAAGCGGTCTTGGCCTTCACGGGGGCGTCCGCATCGCGCACCACTACATAGATCGCCGGAATGACCAGGACCGTCAGGACGGTGGACGAGGCCAGGCCAAACAGAAGCGAGATGGCCAGGCCTTGGAAGATCGGGTCGGTCAGGATCACCGCCGCGCCGATCATCGCCGCCAGGGCGGTCAGCAGGATCGGCTTGAAGCGGATCGCGCCCGCCGTCAGCAGCACCTCGCGCAGCGGCTTTCCGTCCTCGGCGCTGTGGCGGATGAAATCCACCAGCAGGATCGAGTTGCGGACGATGATCCCGGCCAGGGCGATGAAGCCGATCATCGAGGTCGCGGTGAACGGCGCCCGGAACAGGATGTGGCCCAACACGATGCCGACCAGGGTCAGCGGGATGGGTGTCAGGATCACCAGCGGCAGGCGGAAGCTTTTGAACTGCGCGACCACCAGCACGTAGATGCCCAGGATCGCCACGCCGAACGCCGCGCCCATGTCGCGGAAGGTCACCCAGGTGATCTCCCATTCGCCGTCCCACAGCACGGTCGGACGGCTCTCGTCGGCGGGCTGGCCGTGCATGCGGATGTCGGGCTTGGGCGTGGCGCCCCAGTCCATGTCGCGCAGGCGCTTGTCGACGTCCATCATGCCGTAGATCGGGGCCTCGTAGGCGCCGGCCAGCTCGGCCATGACCATGTCGACGTCGCGACCGTCGCGACGGAACACGTGGGTCGAGCCCGCCTCGCGCTTGGCCTCGACGACTTCCGACAGTTCGACCAGGCGGCCGTTGGCCGCCCGCGCCACCGGCGTCGAGCCCAGGGTCTCGCCCCAGGTGCGGGCGCTTTGCGGCAGGCGGACCGAGATTTCCAGCGGATCGCGACCTTCGCCGCGATGGGCGTAGCCGACGACCTGCCCGCCGAACGCCGCGCCGATGGAGTCGAGCACGTCGCGGTCGGCGACGCCCAGCGCCTCGAGCCGCGAGCGGTCGGGAACCAGGCGCAGGGTGGGACGCGGAGAGCCCCAACTGTCGTCGATGTCGACGATGTAGGGCACGGCGTGGAAGGTGGCCTTGACGCGCTCGGCGACCGCGCGGCGGGTGGCGGCGTCCGGGCCGTAGATCTCGGCCAGCAGGGTCGCCATGACCGGCGGTCCGGGCGGCGCCTCGACCACCTTGATGGCCGCGCCGGCCGGCAGAGCGACGCGCGCCAGGCGCTCGCGCAGGTCCAGGGCCACGGCGTGGCTCGAGCGCTTGCGCTCGTCCTTCGGCGCCAGGGCGACGGAGAGGTCGCCCTGCTCGGGACGGGCGCGCAGATAGTAATGGCGAACCAGGCCGTTGAAGTTAAATGGCGAGGCGGTCCCCGCATAGGAGTCGATCGCGACTGTCTCGGGCAGGGTTCCGGCGATGGCGGCCGCCTGAGCCAGGGTGCGCTGAGTGATCTCCAGCGACGTGCCTTCCGGCATGTCCAGGACCACCTGCAGCTCGGACTTGTTGTCGAAGGGCAGCAGCTTCACCGTCACCGTCTTGGTGGCGAACATCGCGCAGGCCAGCAGGGTGGCGACACCGACCCCGCCCAGGAACATCCAGGCCGAGCGCCGGTCCCGGATCACCCGGCCGGCGACCCGGCGATAGAGCGCGCCCAGCTTGCCTTCGTCATCATGGCCGTGGCCGCTCGGCGCGCCTTCCAACGCCTTGCGGGCGAAGCGGACCATCAGCCACGGCGCGATGACCACCGCCACGAAGAACGAGAAGACCATGGCCGCAGAGGCGTTGACCGGGATCGGGGCCATGTACGGGCCCATCAGCCCCGAGACGAACAGCATCGGCAGCAGGGCGGAAACGACCGTCAGCGTAGCCACGACCGTGGGATTGCCGACCTCGGCCACTGCCTCGACCGCCGCCTCGATCCGGCCGCGTCCGTCGTTCATCGCCCAGTGGCGAGCGATGTTCTCGATCATGACGATGGCGTCGTCGACCAGGATGCCGATCGAGAAGATCAGGGCGAACAGGCTGACGCGATTGATCGTGTAGCCCATCAGGTTCGAGGCGAAGAGCGTCAGCAGGATGGTGCTCGGAATGACCACCGCCGTGACGCCCGCCTCTCGCCAGCCGATCGCCAGGCCGATCAGCACGACGATCGAGACCGTCGCCAGGCCCAGGTGGAACAGCAGCTCGTTGGCCTTTTCGTTGGCGGTCGCGCCGTAGTCGCGGGTGATGTCGACGTTCAGCGTCGCGGGCAGCAGCGAGCCCTTCAGCGCCTCGACGCGATCGAGCACGGCCTTGGAGACGACCACGGCGTTGGCGCCCTTGCGCTTGGCGATGGCCAGGCTGACCGCCGGAGCCTCGCTCCAGCCGTTCTCGAAACGCGCGTAGCGGCGGACCTGGGTCTGGTCCTCGCGCGGCCCTTCGGCGACGTCGGCGACGTCGCGAACATAGACGGCCTCGCCCTTGGACGACGGCAGGGCCAGCAAACCGATCTCCGCCGCGCTCTTCAGGTCGCGCCCGGCGGTGACAGCCACCGCCTCGCCGCCGTTGCGCGCATCGCCGGCCGGGAAGGCGCGGGTCGCCTGCCGGATGGTGTCCATCAGCGCGCCCATCGACACGCCGCGCAAAGCCAGGCGCGCGGGATCGGGCGTGACGCGGATCTCGCGAGGGCGGCCGCCGACTATGAAGGTCAGCCCCACGTCGTCGACCTTGGCGACCTCGGTCTTCAGCTTGCCGGCGACCTCGCGCAGGCTTTCGTCGGTCCAGCGGCTTTCGTAGCCCGGCTTGGGCGACAGGGTCAGGACCAGGCTTGGCACGTCATTGATGCCGCGGGTCTGGATCAGCGGCTCGGGGACGCCAGCGGGAATCCGGTCGTAGTTGGCGCGAACCTTCTCGTGGATGCGCACGGCCGCCGCGTCGGGATCGACACCGACCTTGAAGCGGGCCGTGACCATCACCTGATGGTCGTCGGCGAAGGTGTAAACATGCTCGACGTCGTTGACGCTCTTGACGATGGCTTCCAGCGGCTTGCCGACCAGCTCGACGGCGTCGGGCGCGGACAGGCCTGGGGCCGCGACCATGATGTCGACCATGGGCACGCTGATCTGGGGCTCCTCCTCGCGGGGGATCGAGAACAGCGCCAGCAGGCCGACAGCGATCGCGGCCAGCAGGATCAGGGGCGTCAGCGGCGATCGGATCGTCGCCTTCGTCAGGCGGCCGGAGAGCCCGAGGTTCATCGCCCCGCCTCCGCCGGCGTCAGGACATCTCCGATCCGAAGGCCGGACAGGACTTCGACCATGCCGGGATCAGCGGCGGCCGAGGTCTGGATGGGGCTGTCGGCGACCGCGCCGTCCTTGCCGACCAGGCGGACATAGTCGACGCCAAAGCGGGTGACCACGTAGCGACGCGGGATCACGATCGCCTGGCGCTGGCCGACCGAAACGAAGGCCCGAACCTTTCGCCCGATCAGCGCCTGGGGAAGATCGGCGGCGGTGACGTCCGCGACGATCTGGCCGCCCGTCACGGCGGGATAGACTTGGCTGATCTGCCCGGACGCGACCGCGCCGCCCAGATCCTCGGCGGCGAAGCGGACCTTACCGCCAACCTTCAGCGCCGAAGCCTCGCCTTCGGGAAGGGTTATGCGCACGACCAGCGGCCCGGCGGTGATCGTGGCGATCGACTGTCCGGGCATAACCACCGAGCCGACGGGGATGTCGGCCGTCAGCACGCGTCCGGCCGCGGGGGCCAGCACCGCGCCCTGGACGCCGAGTTCGGCGCTGGCCCGCGCCTGGGCGCGCGCGGCGGCGAGCCCGGCGCTGGCGGCCTTGGCCGCCGCCTGCACCTGATCCAGACGGGCCTTGGCGTAGACTCCGTGATCGTAAAGGTCCTGGGTGCGGGCGAGATCGGCCTGGGCCTGGGCGGCCTGGGCGGCTGCGGCGGCGACCTGGGCGTCGTAAGCGCCGGTTTGCAGGCCGATCCGCTCGTCGTGGACAATCGCGATCGTCTGCCCCTGGCGCACGATGTCGCCTTCCTTCACCAGCAGGCGCGAGATCGTTCCCGGGATGCGGGCGCGAGCCTCGGCCATGTCCCGCGTGGTCAGGGTGGCGGGGACCGGTTTGAGATCATCGACGACCGACGCGCGGACCGTCAGACGATCGGCGGCGGGCGTCATGACCACGGCGGGCTTGGTCGAGGCTTCGTCCTTGCCGCATGCGCCAAGCAGCGCGGCCAGTCCAAAAGCGCCGATCAGAAGAGGCTTTGCGGTCATCGTCGTCCCCCCAAGGGCCTTTTTTCTTTAGCCGCGATCACTGATCTGGCCGCTCGCGGCGTCCAGGCTGACGGTGGGGAGGCCCGCGGCCTTCCACGCCATGATCCCGCCGCCCAGATGGCTGTCCAACTTGTGGCCGGCGACCCGGCAGCGATCGATGGCGGTCGCCGAACGCTTGCCCGAGCCGCACTGCATGACGATGCGCCGGTCGTCGGCCAGCGGCAGCGCCGACGGGTCGAACGTCGACAGCGGGAAATTCAGGGCCCCATGGATCCGCTCGGCCGCGAACTCGGCGGGCTCGCGCACGTCGATCAGCAGGATCTGGCCAGCGTCCAGCGCCGCCTTCACTTCCGCGGGGGTGAGATCCTTCACCTTAGATCCGAACATGGCCGTCTCCATCACCGGGGCGGCGTCGCCACCCGTAAAATTCGTAATTGCTAATATGCGGAGATTGGAATATTAAGTCAAGCGCGGCTGGTTGACGAACATCATGGCCGCTCCGGCCGGCCGGTGAGCTGATCGGGATCAAACCAGTAGGGAGAAGCCAGGTGGTAAAGCCTCGCATCGTCGTTCTGGGAGCCGGTCTGGGCGGCGCTATCGCCGCGTTCGAGATCAAGCTCGCCGTCGGCAAGAAGGCCGACGTTCATGTCGTCTCCCAGGGCGACACGTTCCACTTCGTGCCATCAAACCCCTGGGTCGCCGTACGCTGGCGCACGCGCGACGCGATCGAGGTCAAGCTGCCGCCGGTCTTCCAGAAGAAGGACATCGCCTTCACGGGCGTCGGCGCCAGCAAGGTCGACCCCGCGACCAACACGCTGCATCTGGCTGACGGTCAGGCCCTGCCCTACGACTACCTTGTCATCGCCACGGGCCCCGAGCTGGCCTTCGACGAGATTCCCGGGCTGGGACCGAACGGCGGCCATACCCAGTCGGTCTGTCACGTGGCTCACGCCGAGACCGCCGCCGACGCCTTCGACAAGTTCTGCCAGAGCCCCGGCCCGATCGTTGTCGGCGCCGTGCAGGGGGCCTCGTGCTTCGGGCCCGCCTATGAGTTCGCTCTGATCCTCGACACCGAGCTGCGCCGCCGCAAGGTGCGCGACAGGGTGCCGATGACCTTCGTGACCTCAGAGCCCTATATCGGCCATCTGGGCCTGGACGGCGTCGGCGACACCAAAGGCTTGCTCGAAAGCGAACTGCGCCAGCGTCACATCAAGTGGGTGACCAACGCCAAGGTCGCCTCGGTCGACGAAGGCCTGATGCATGTCGAGGAGATCGCCGAGGACGGTTCGGTGCGCGCGCGTCACGACCTGCCGTTCGGCTTCTCGATGATGCTGCCCGCCTTCCGCGGCGTCGAGGCCGTGCGCGGCGTCGAGGGCCTGGTCAATCCGCGCGGCTTCATCCTGATCGACAAGCACCAGCGCAACCCGACCTATCCGAACATCATGGCCCTGGGCGTCTGCGTCGCCATCGCGCCGACCGGCAAGACGCCGGTGCCGGTGGGCGTGCCCAAGACCGGCTTCATGATCGAGAGCATGGTCACGGCCATCGCCCATAACTTGAAAGATATCCTGGACGGGCAGCCGGCGACCCATGAGGCCAGCTGGAACGCCATCTGCCTGGCCGACTTCGGCGACGGCGGCGTGGCCTTCGTCGCCCAGCCGCAGATCCCGCCGCGCAACGTCAACTGGTCGGCCAGCGGCAAGTGGGTCCACCTGGCCAAGGTCGGGTTCGAGAAATACTTCCTGGGCAAGGTCAAGCGCGGCGAGAGCGAGCCGTTCTACGAGAAGCTGGCCCTCGACATCCTGGGCGTCAACAAGATCAAGGGCGGCTAGCGATGCGTCAGTTCGTTTGCCCCGCCTGCGGCGCGTCCAACCGCATTCCCGAGGATCGCGACCCCGCCGCCGCCCGCTGCGGGCTTTGCAAGGCCGAGGTCTTTTCCGGCGCGCCGCTGGACGTCGACGCCCAGGGGCTAGCCCGTCACCTTTCCGGCACGAAGGGCGCGCCGGTGCTCGTCGATGTCTGGGCGCCCTGGTGCGGCCCCTGTCGGGCCATGGCCCCGCAGTTCGCCGCGGCCGCCGCGCGTCTTGGCGCTCGGGCGCGGCTGCTGAAGCTCAACGCCGACGACAATCCCGGCCCCTGCGCACAGTACGGCGTCCAAGGCATACCGGCGCTGCTGCTCTTCCAGGACGGTCGCCTGATCGCCCGCAAGGCGGGGCTGATGAGCGCCGATCAACTCGTCGATTGGGTGGGCTTGGCCACGGCCAAGGCCGCCGTCTGATAGCGAAAGGAATAGTCCCATGACCCTCGATCGCGCCGTGCTGGCCTTCGCCGGCCTTGTCGTTCTGCTCGGGCTGGCGCTCGCGCATTTCGTTCACCCGTACTGGGCTGGGCTGTCGGCCTTCGCCGGCCTGAACATGATCCAGGCCGCATTCACCGGCTTCTGTCCTGCGGCGATGATCTTCAAGAAGCTGGGCGTCAAGCCGGGGACGGCGTTCCGCTGATGCGTCGCGCCGCTCTGATCGCCGCCGCCGCCCTGCTGGCCTCGCCGTCCATCGGCCAGGCGACGACGCTGGAAGAGGCCATCGCCGCGGCGCGCGCCTACAATCCGCAGATCCGCGCCGCCAAGGCGCGGGCGGACGCGGCCGACGCCCGTCTGGACGCGGCCAAGGGCGCGCGACTGCCATCGGTTGGCCTCGCCGGCGAATACATGAGCGGTCGAAACGATCTGGGCGGTTTCTTTAACTTCGCGGCGGCGAACGTCGACCCGCGTTCGGTCCGCCTGGAGCTCTCGCAACCGCTTTACGCGGGCGGCGCGCTGTCCGCGGGCGTGGACCAGGCGCGCGCCGGCCAGGCGGGCGCCCAGGCTCGCCTGGTCCAGACCGACGATGAGCTGCAGGTCGCCGTCGCCCGCGCCTATGCCGGCGTACGCGCCGCCCAGGCCTTCTTCGAAGCGAGCCAGTCGCAAGCGAAGGCGCTCGAGGAATGGGCCCGGCAGGCGACGCTGCGCTTCAACGCGGGCGAGATCCCCCGCAGCGACCTGGACCTGACGCTCGCGCGCAAGGCCGAGGCGCGCGCGGGCGTGGCGAAGGCGCAAGCCGCCCTCGCCGTGGCCCGCGCCCAGTACGCCGCGCTCGTCGGCGCCGAGCCGGTGACGCTCGAGCCGGCGGCCGACGACAACAGCCTGCCTTCGCTGGACGAAGCCCTGACCCGCGCCGAGACCGTCAGCCCGACCCTGAAGGCCGCCGAGGCCGGCGTGCGCGCGGCCCGGGCGGCCGCGTCGGCCGCCGCCGCTCAGGGCCTGCCCAGCGTCAGCCTGGCCGCTCGCGCCGAGCAGGTGCGGGACCAGTTCTTTCCCGGCTACCGATCGGACGCCGTGACGGTCGGCCTGCAGGGGCGATGGACCCTGTTCGCCGGCGGACGCGTCCAGGCGGCCAAGTCCGAGGCGTCCGCGGGCCTCCGCGCCGCCGAGGCCGAGCGCGACGCCGCTCGCGCCGCGGTCAAGACCGCCGTCATCAGCGCCTGGAGCGATCTTCAGGCCAACCGCCTCGCCGCGACCGCGGCCCGGGAACAGGTGCAGGCGGCCAACAGCGCCGTCGATAGCCTGCGTCAAGAGGTGCGGGTCGGGCAGCGCCCCCTACTCGACCTTCTCGACGCCCAGCGCGACCAGCTCGCCGCTGTCGCTCACGCCTTGGCCGCGGAGGGAGAGGTGACGGCCAGCGCTCGCCAGCTGGCGGTCCTGACCGGCGCGAAGCCCGCGTCGCGTCCATAGAGGGCGTCAACCCTCTTCCGCACGATCGCGCGGACCTAGGCTTGGGCGGCCGGGAGGCGTACGGCCGCCGGGCGCCCGCGTCGCCACGGAGCTTCGAAATACCGATCGAAGAGAAAAGGCGGTGGCGGTGAGAGAGTCCGCCAAACCAGTAATCCCATATCGCATCAATGCATCTCACGACGCCTCATTATGACGTTGATTTTCATAGATTAATTCTCAATCCTGTGTCATTCCGCTCAACCCCTACCCAACCGATCCTGAGTACAAAATGGGACCGAAAGTGGGACCCGAAGTGGGGCCGAAAATGAAATTCGGCGAGCTTCGCTAGTGCGACTGGCCGAGGTTTCCGGAAGTGGGACCGGGCGGCTGTTTAAAAGCGGGACCGAACTGAGCTGGAGGCTTGGCATGGGACGTTCACTTCACAAACTGACCGCGATTCAAGCCGCGAAGCTCAACAAGCCAGGCCGCCATTCCGACGGCGGCGGCCTCTATTTGTCGATCGATAAAAGCGGGCGTCGGCGGTGGGTGTTCATGTACACGCGCGCCGGAAAGCGCGTTGAACTCGGGCTTGGAGGCCGCCGCGACCTCTCCCTGGCAGACGCGCGCGCTGAAGCGGCAACTTTACGTGCGATGCTGGCGGCGGGCGCCGACGCCAAGGTCGAGCGCGCCAGAGATGACAAGGTGCAGACCTTCGGCGCCTGCGCCGACGCTTATCTCGAAGCCATGCAGCCTTCGTGGCGCAACGCCAAGCACGCCGCACAATGGAAGATGACGCTCACCAAGTACGCCGCGCCGATCCGCGAGCGCCCGGTCAACGACATCACCACTCAGGACGTTCTGGACGTCCTACAACCGCTGTGGACACGCACGCCCGAGACGGCCGAGCGCCTGCGGGGGCGGATCGAGAACGTCTTGGATGCGGCGAAGGCCAAAGGGTTACGCACTGGTGAGAACCCGGCGCGGTGGCGAGGCCATTTGAACCAGCTTCTACCCAAGCGACAGCGATTGAAGCGCGGGCACCATGCGGCACTTCCCTACGACCTCATGCCCGAGTTCATGGCCAATCTCCGCACACGCAGCGCGGTTGCAGCCCGTGCCCTGGAGTTCCTAATTCTAACCGGCGCGAGATCGGGCGAAGTGCTGGGCGCGACTTGGGATGAGATCGATCTCCAAAAGGAGATCTGGACGGTGCCAGCCGATCGTATGAAGGCCGGCCGCGAACATCGCGTTCCCCTCTCAGGCCGGGCGATGAAAATCATCGCCGAGCGGCTGGAGACTGGGTCGGTCGGTCATGTGTTCCCAGGAGCGACGTCGGCGTCGGCGCTGTCCTCCATGGCCATGGCGATGCTGCTGCGAAGAATGAAAAGCGACATAACCGTGCACGGCTTCCGGTCAACGTTCCGCGATTGGGCCTCGGAAACGACGGGCTTTTCGCACGAGGCTTGCGAGATGGCCTTAGCCCATACAATCGCCAACAAGGCAGAGGCCGCCTACCGCCGCGGCGACTTGTTCGACAAGCGCCGTAAGCTTATGGAAGCGTGGGCCGGATATTGTTCAGGTGGGACAAAGCAAAGAGTGTTCACCTTGCTCCGCGCCTAGGCTCAGGACCCATTGATGTGAGGCGTGCGATCTGATTCAGGCTCCTGAGGAATCTGGATATGAGCGACCTGTATTGGCTGACGGACGAGCAGATGGCTCGGCTGGAGCCTTTCTTCCCCAAGAGCCACGGCAAGCCGCGCGTTGACGACCGCCGGGTGTTGAGCGGGATCATCTTCGTCAACCGCAACGGCCTCCGCTGGCGAGACGCGCCGGCGGCCTACGGGCCGCACAAGACCCTCTACAACCGCTGGAAGCGATGGAGTGAGGCTGGCGTCTTCATCCGGATGATAGAGGGCCTGTCCGGGGCTCAGACCGAACGCCGCACGGCCGTGATCGACGCGACCTATCTCAAGGCGCACCGCACGGCTTCGAGCCTGCGGGCAAAAAGGGGGGCCTTGGGTGGCTGATCGCACGCACGAAAGGCGGCATGAACACCAAGCTCCACGCCGTGACCGATGCGAACGGCAGGCCCATCAGCCTGTTCATGACAGCGGGTCAGGTCAGCGACTACACCGGCGCCGCCGGCCTGCTGGACAGCCTTCCACGGGCGCAGTGGCTGCTCGGTGATCGGGGCTATGATGCGGACTGGTTCAGGGACGCCTTGCAGGCCAAGGGCATCACGCCGTGCATCCCAGGCCGCAAAACCCGCACCGAACCCATCCGTTACGACAAGCGTCGCTACAAGCGGCGAGACCGGATCGAAATCATGTTCGGCAGGCTGAAGGACTGGCGACGGGTCGCCACTCGCCACGATCGCTGCCCGACCGTCTTCCTGTCCGCCATAGCTCTCGCCGCTACGGTGCTGTTCTGGCTATGAGTCCTGAGCCTAGAAGTAATCTCCTTTTATCTGACGCGTAAGGATCGCCCTGGCGACGGCTTCCGGCAAAGTCTTGGCGTTCAGCTTCCGGCGGGCATTCTTGAGATAGAGCTCAATAGTCACGCTGGCCAAATCAAGGTGCTCAGCAATCGCCCCCACGCGC
Organism: uncultured Caulobacter sp.; assembly: GCF_937900395.1. GTDB lineage: Bacteria > Pseudomonadota > Alphaproteobacteria > Caulobacterales > Caulobacteraceae > Caulobacter. The sequence continues at coordinate 47,942 of NZ_CALCDX010000215.1, read as the reverse complement.
ATCCCATGCGAAATGAGTTGAAGACACGTCTTCTCTCGTTGAGTGAGTGGCTCAGCGCCTTGAGGTGCGCTGAGCACCCGGCTTATCTCGTCTGAATTATGCGAGGCGCTTCGCACGACGATTAGGCTGTGAACGGAAAAGCCCAACGACCACCCCCATCCCGGCATACGGAAAATATCCAAGCCCAGCGGCTCCTGCCCATCCCGATCGGCGGGGAGGACAAGCATCACGTGGGGCTGCGATGCAACCTGAGCTAGACTACGTTGCAGGACGGCGTCACCCTGCTCTGCCGCGCCAAGACGCCCCTCGTTTAACCTCAGGGGCCCGCCAGCGCCCACAAGCGCCTCGGCGGCCGGCGACATACCCCTGACCTTGCCGATGCGATCGCACAGGAAGATCGCCGCGCGCACCTTATCGAGGGCGTTCTGGACAACCAATTCGGCCTCCCCCTCAAGCGCCAGCTGGCTCACTGCGGCCGCTCGAGCATAAGGCGCGACAGCCGACAGCACCTGCCGCTCAACTGCCGTCGTGCGTCCCTCCTGGCGGGAGCGAAGGATCGACAACCCAACAAGAAGGTCCGACTTGGCGATCAAGTTGGTTTGACATCCGAACGGATAGTCCGCCCTCTCGACAAAGTCGGCATAGGCCCTGTTGTCGATGGTCAGCGCCTCACGGTCGTAGTCGACCTCGCTCACGACTGCGAGCTCCGGCGCCTTCAAACCCGCCGCAACCCTGGGATTGACCAGCGGGTTACCGCCGTCTAGCGCCTCGAACTCTTCCAAGATTTCTTGGGATATGCCCGTGACCCAGTTGAAGGTTACGCCGTGTGGCGCTCCTACGCCGATGAGCTGTGCCCGGCTGGAGCCTGTCACGAATGCGAGTTGCTCAAGTGCTTCCAACCACTGAACTTTGTCCAAGCCCGCCGCAGAGAACAACGAGACTAGAGAGGGGAGATATAACCCGTCGCTCACGAGAAGACTCTATTTTTGCTCAGTACCGTTAACCTGGGCTCACATATTGGAGGTTGCGCGGAGAATCAAAGGTCCAAATTATAAAAAATGTTAAACCCATTTTCTGCTTGACGGACCAAAGCGCAACCCGAATTTTTAAACAGTACTTGCGTCCGCACACATAAAATCCCCAAGAGCGAGTTTATCATCTTGACCACTCTCTATGAGGGCGTAGGGCGACGATCGACGCCGCCCCACTACGATCCCTAGACGACGGCGAGCTTGGTCCAGACGGGAAGAAGGTTCTCCGTCCAGGCGCGCGCCTGATCCCGCAACTGGTCGAGGTTCTCGTCTTCCGTCTGCAGGGCGATGCCGTCCTTGACGAGAACCTGGTTGATGCTGCGAAGAGCCAGCCATGCGGACTTGGCCAAGGCCTCGGAGCCCTCTTCACCCGCCTTGTGAGCAAGCCAGAAGAGTTGTTGCACGCGGGTCGCGTTGATCGCCGCGCCCGTGATCGGCGACGTCAGGTGGCTCGCCGCCGTCTCAGACAGGGCCCGCGCGGCGAGCGTCTTGTTCAGAGCCCTCGATGCGGCTGCAGATTGCTTGCAGACCTCTGGCTCCGCGGCGGGTTGGACCACGCCAAGACCTTGGAGGATCGACAGGGCCTGGCTGACCTGGGCCAGGTTGAGGCCTTCGGCCAGCCCATCGACCACCTCCGCAATGGCGTGAGGCTCGTGATCGGCGAGGAATTCGAGGATTGGACCGTAGACGGTAGGATTGAGGTCGGCTGGCCCCAGCACGCCCGGCGCGGTCGTCGGCCAGTCCGCGCGCGGCGTGACAAGCACGACACGCAACGCTCTAAACGCCTCGACCTGAGCCGAGGCTGACAGCTTGCGCGGCCCCTTGATCCAATAGTCGCGCCTGAACTGCTGGTTGGTGCAGTAGTCGCGAACGGTTTCGCGCAAAGACGCATCGGAAACAGTCTGGATGAGAGCCGACTGATCAGGCGTCAGGTTGATGCCCGTCGTGTGATCAAGGGTATGGGCCGAGCACACAAAGCTGAGCTTGGCGTCTGAGAGCCACTCCTCAACCTCGCCAAAGCTCATCGGCTGCCAGTCGCGGTTCATGTACTCATGCGCGATATAGCTGCGATCTTGTGTCTTGAGCCGCTTGAAGCGCTCGGCGACGCTGGGGTTGGCCTGCAGATAGCCCGGCTTGGCGTCCAGGAGCCGCTCGACGAAGTCGATCGCCCCGTCGATACGAGCCGCTGCGCCCTCACCGGGGACGCCCATGATGTCGGCGTGTCGCTTCAACAGGTGGCGCAGGGGCGCGCTCGCCGCCCAGCCAGGATTCGTATTGTAGCTGATATAAAGCACGCCGCCGGGCTTGAGCTTGCGGCGGATGAAATCGACCAAGACCTTGCGGTTTTCATTGGAAATCCAGGTCCAGACGCCGTGCAGGCCGATGAAGTCAAAATCAGGGAGATCGCGGCGTTCGCAGAACTCGGCGAAAGCTTCATCGTAGAGCCGAGCCTTGCCTTCCGCGGTGTCCACCAGCGACTGGGCGAAACTGGCGTGGGCAGGATTGAAGTCTGTGCCACACCAATCGATATTCGGCTGCAGCGCGGCGTGGAGCGCCAGCGAGAGCCCTTGACCAAAGCCAAGCTCACATCCGGCGCGGAAGGTCGGCGGTTGGTATCCGTTTGCAATCAGCGGAAGAACCGACCGGCTCGGATTGAGCTCCCCGTAGTATCCGAAGGTGTAATTTACGTCGGTGACGTAACCCTCACTCCACTCAACTGACACGTGCCCCCCCCCCGGTCTAAGGCCTGCCGTTACGCCTATTGGAACATCTTCCCTAAAAAGGGCCCGCCATGCGGCGGGCCCTTCCTAGTCCTCAACTCATCGTCAACCTAGGCGATGAGGATGGTGTTGGCGCCGGCGGCCGTGCCGAGAGCGACCACACCCGTCAGGCCGACCAATTGGACGACCGTGTCAACAGCGCCATCTTGGAAGATGAAGGTGCTGTCGTCAGCGGTCACGCCGTCACCGGTGCGGTCCCAGGCGAAGGCGACCGTCGCGCCGGTGCCGTTCAGCGCGGTCGACAGGTAGGACAGGACATTGCCCAGCGACAGCTGGCCAGCGCCCGTACCCACCGTCTCGGCGCCGGCGTAGACGTCGACGTTGTCGAAGGTCACGACGCCGTTGACGATGGCGTGCGAGGCCACGGTCGTGGCGCCGGTGCCGAAGTTCACACCATTGGTGCCGGCGGTGTTAGCAGCGATCACCGTCGAAGCTAGGTCCAGCGTGTCGGCGTTAGCGCCGGCGATGGCGCCGAAACCGACGACTTGGTCGTAGGCCGCAGCGGTCGATTCGCCGTCCGCGATGTGGACGATGTCGGCGGCCGCATCGACCGAGCCGTTCTGGCTGAGCACGATCTTGTCGGCGCCGTCGCCGCCGGTCACGTCGTCGACGCCGGTGTTGCCGACAAAGCCGTCGTTACCCGCGCCACCGTTGAAGGTGTAGGCGGTGCCAGCGGTCTGACCCAGGAACACGTCAGCGCCGTTGCCGCCGTTGAACGTGAAGGTGGCCGCAGCGCTGGTGGCCACGACGAAGTCGGAGTTAGCCGAGCCAGCGATCGTCGTGCCGGCCGAGACCACTTGAGCCAGCGAACCGTTGAGGGTCGCGCTGCCCGAGTTCAGGACGTTGCCGGTCCAGCTGAGGCTGAGGTCCGCACCTTCGCCGACGGCCAGGTACTGGTCGATGTCGCCACCACCGAGGCCGTCGCCAACCACGTCGATCTGCACTTGGACCAGGCCACCGCTCGTGGTGACCGCGTTGGTCGCCTTCGAGCCGTCCAGGCCGGTGCCGACGTTGTCCGAAACCTTGTCCCAGCCGGTGCCGACCGAGTAGGTGTCGTTGCCGTCCTTGGCCGAGGCGGTGTCATCGCCAGCGCCCAGCGACAGAACGTTGTCGCCACGGTCGGCGGCGACGACGTCGTTACCAGCGCCCGTGTTGATCGTGTCGCTCTGAGCCGTGCCGGTGATAGTGTCGATCTTGGCGCCGCCGTTGATGGTGACACCCTTGCCCGACGAACCCAGGCCGCTGAACGTGTTGGCGCCGGTCGTCGACAGGTTGACGACGGCGTTGTCGCCCAGGGCGATCGTGTTGGCGGTGAAACCACCCACAACGTTCGAGGCGTCAAGCACCTTCAGGCTGTTGTTGGTCGCGCTGCCGACGATGGTGCCGAGGTTGACGGTGCCGGTTGCGGTGACCTTCAGCGACTCCAGGTTCTTGGCGAACACGTTGTCGACCGTGGTCGCAGCCCCGCCCGTCACTTCGTTGCCAACCGCGATCGTGGCGGTCTTCACGCCATGGGCGGTCAGCTTGCCCAGGGCATAGGAGGTGGCGCCCAGGTCGGGGTCCAGGCTCGAGTTGATGTTGACCGCCAGGGTCTCGACCGAGTTATTCTCCAGCGTGACGCCGTTGAACGTTTGAACCAGGCTTTGGTTGGCCGGGGTGACGTCGTCGGTATCGTTGTCACCGAAGAAGTTCAGGGTCGAGAGGGCCGTGTTCTTCAGCGTGATGATGTCGGTCTTGTCGACGCCAGCCACGATGCCGAAGGGCTCGGCGGTCAGGGGCGACAGGTCCCCGCTGCCATCGACAGCCTTGTCCGACAGGATCGCCAGTTCCGTGATCGTGCCAGCCTTCGACAGGTCGATGGTGGTGTTCTCGGTGGCGACGATGTGGAACTTCTCGATGCCCGCCAGCGAGGGCGTGCCGGTCACGTCCTTGCTGAAGGCGGCGCGCACCGTGTCAACGCCACCAGCGTCGGTCAGAACGTCAGCGCCCGTCAGGGTGTCCAGCCCGTTGAAGGTCAGGATGTCGTTGCCAGCGCCCAGCTTGATCGCTTGGTCGGCAGCGCCGACGGTCAGGCGCAGATTGCTCAGCTGAGCTTCGGCGTCGATCGTCTTGGCGACCAGCGTCGAGTTCACGGTGAAGTCCAGGTCGGCGGTGCCGCCCGTGAGCTTGATCGTGCCGGTGTGCTCAGCAGCCTTCGTCAAGGTGACGATGTTGGTCTCGGTGTCGTTGTCAGCGATGGTGACGTTCTCGACCGCGATGCCCGTTTGGGTGCCGTCAGCCTTGTTGTCGCCGTCGATTTCCAGCGTGTAGTTGAAGGTGGTGTCGGTGTTCAGACCGTTGGTCACCGAGATGGCGACGGTGTCCGAAGCGCCCGAACCGTCCTTCAGGTTCAGCGTCACGGTCTGGCCGCTGGTGCCGGTGATGCCGTGCTGCAGGACGATCTTGCCGCTTTCGGCAAGGGTCTTGCTGATGCTGTCGAGCTTGAAGGTCGAGGCACCAGCCGACTCGTCACGCAGCAGAACGCTGGTCAGAGCGGCGTCGAAGGCGTCCAGGTCAGCCACTTGGTTGGCGCCGCCATTGTTGCGGATTTCCAGGGCTTCGACGTTGCTGATCTTCGCCTTTTCCGAAATCGAACCACCGTAGAAGCGGATGGTGTCGACGCCGTCGCCGCCGTTGATCACATCAGCCTTGGTGGTTTCGCCCGCGATGGAGCTGCGCACCCAGAAGGTGTCGGCGCCTTCGCCACCCTTGACGTTGCCATAGAACGACGCGCCCGAGTTTAGCGGGTCATTGCGCAGGCCAATGGCGCTGGTGATGTCGATGCTGGTCGTGCCCTTGAAAGCCGACAGATCGACCGCACGAATGCCGATGCCGTCGCCGATGGCCAGGCCGCCCGTCGCGACCGTAGTCGCTTCGTTGGTCTCGGTCGTGTTGACGATCGCCAGCGAGCCGGTGCCCGAAACGGTCAGGGTTTCCAGGTCGGTGGCCTGCAGCGTCTTGACGTTGTTCACGCCCGTCGACGTCAGCGCCAGGGCCTCAAAGCCCTCGGTGTTCCCGGTGTTGCCGATCGTCAGAGTGTTCAACGTCGCGTTGGTCAGGTTCAGCTTGCCAGCGTCGGCGTCAGCCGTGGCGCGCGAACCGTCCAGAACGCCCGTGACATAGTTGAAGGTCACGTTCTGCAGGACGCTGGTGGTGTTGGCCACCGACAGGTTGGCGGCCGGCTGGCTGATGTTCTGGAAGGTGGCGCTGCCGGCGTTGGCCGTGATGCGCGAAACTTCCAGGGTCTGGATGTTGTTGGCCGAGCGCAGGTCCAGCGTGTTGGTGTTGCCGGTGAACTGGGCCTTGACCGTCTGAATGTTGTTCAGGACGGGCGTGACGTTGTTGGCGCCGTTGTCGTTCGAGTTGCCCAGAACAACGTTGAGCGTCGGGTTCACGCCTTGGCCGGTCAGAACGTCTTCGTTCTGCAGGGCGTTGATACGGTCGCCGCCATCGGGTGTGTAAACCAGGTTGGACTCGAACAGGTTACCCGACTTGATGTCGGTGCCGTTGGTCAGCGTGACGACCGAGCTGCCCGCCGAAGGATAGTTGGCGAAGATGTCGTTGCCGGCGGCCGAGTCGACCGTCAGAACGCCGTCATCACCCAGGTCCGCGATCATCTTCGCGGTCGAAGCGGCATAGCCGCCCAAGCCCGTGGTGGTCGCGATCGACAGGATCTGACCGATGATGGCGGCTTTCACGGCGAGGTCGACATCGGTGGCGCTGGTCAGGCCGGTGTTGGCCTTGATGAAGGTCGACAGGTAGTTGACGTTTTCAGCGCGGCTCAGGTACGCGACGGCGGCGGCGACATCAACGCCAGCAGCAGCAGCAGCGCTGTTGCCGATGATCTTGTCGTAGGCCGAGGCGACGGCCTGAGTGATCGACACGTCCTTGTAGGCAGCCGAGAACGCAGCCGCGCCTTGACCGGAGCCGGTCGCCAGGTTGATCGCGAAGTTAACGAAGCGGTTTTCCTGGTTGAACTTGGCGTAGGCCGCGTCGTTCAGGTCCGAGGTGTTGGTCGTGGAGTCGACCAGGAAGTCCAGACCGGCGGCCGACGGGGCCTTGCCGGTGAAGAACTGATAGGTCGAGATGGCGACCGCGGTCGTGCCGTTAACAAGCGCGTAGGTCTTGGACAGCGCAACGGCGTCCGAAATCCCACCCGTCTGTGATTGGGTCGCGAAAGCGTCGAGCGTGAGCAGCGTGGCTGCGTCCGGCCCCTTGCCGAGATTGGCGTTGGTGTACGCCGTCTTCAGCTGATCCGTCGTGTAAGCCATAGAAATTCTATCTCCCAAAAGGTCCCAAGGCCACAGCCGGCACATGGCCCCAACTATTGCCCTGGGTGGCAGGTACAGCATTGCCAATACGCTCGCAAGGAGTTTTTAGTATAGAGTAATTGCTCTATAGCATTGATACACAGCTCGTCGCAATCACCGGACCACACTTCGAATTATAGAGCAATTACTCTATATGCCAGAAACGCATGTTGCGTTTAAACTTAATAACCCGACTGCACGTTTAGTTTAAACTGTTCGAAATTTATACGAGAGACTATGGATTCCCATAGTGGACGGAGAGCATAAACCCGGCATAACCACGGTATAAAGCTGCCGCCGAAACAATACGGCCAGCCTGAGATCGATTTTCGCCGCCTAGAACGGCACACATGCAGATCTGCATGTGCAGTTCCGTCGATGGGCTAGCTGCAAGTCGAATCGTCATTATGGGCGACGGAGTTTTTGCCTTGAGCAGCTTAAAGAAAAAAGAAACGGCAAAATTCTCCGAACTTCGCAAGGAAGCTGGCTCCTGGCTGAAGCAGAAGCGCCTTGATATTAACCTTTCTCAAAGTCAACTTGCATCCATACTTGGGTCTGATCACTACACTTTTATTTCTCAAATTGAGATTGGAAGAAGTAGAATTCCTCCAGATAGATATCTGGACTGGGCTCTCGCTCTGAAAATTGATCCATATGAATTTGCACAACACATGCTGCGCTTCTACGACCCGGCTATATTTGAGCTCATGTTCTTGGACGATCGAAAGTCTCGCAAGTAATCTACGAGAAAGGCACCCCAGGAGCATGATCAGAGCGCGTTCTCGGCCAGCCGTTAGACACTGGTCGCATCTGACAGGCATGGCCTCTATTCTTAATTGTGAAGTATTTATATACTTTGGGCCCAATGCGGCAGAAGCGCTTCCCGCCGTTAGATATGCTGATTTCAGCCTTCAGCCGCTTTAGGATCGGTGGGTGAGCGCCGCTGGCGGCTAGAGGCGAGCTAAGCTGGAGCTTGGTGCATGGCGGCGCCCCGCTCGAGTTCTTTGTCGAAACGGCTGGCGCCTCAGAATCAAAGTTCGAGGTCATCACCCCGGGCCGACGCAAACCGGCCTGCACGAGGTGACATAATGGCTTCGTTCCTGGACTTCGACTTCACCGCGCCCCTGCCACACCCTGGCGAGATCCTGCGCGAAGCCTATCTTGCGCCGCGCCGTATAACCGCCAGCGCACTGGCCGCGACCCTGGGACTGCCAAACATCGAGCAGATCACGGTCGGCTTGGAACCCATAACCGCCGACACAGCCTTACGGCTCGAACGCGCGCTTGGCGTCGACGCGCAGTTCTGGATGGACCTGCAAAGCCAACACGACCTGTCAAAAGCGGCGATCCAGAGCCGCTCGGTATTGTTGGCAATCGAAACGTGGGAGCTAGCGCTGGAGGCCGAATGACAAGCGCCACGCCGCGTTGGACTACAAGACCCCCCGTTCATGACGACGATCCGCCATCAGAGCAACGCCGGCGCGCGGGCGCTAGGCGCTCTTCGCGGACAAGCTCGGGGCCGATCTTCGCGATGCGCGACGCCGGCGCCGGCTATCGATGGCAATCGTCGCTGAACGGGCCTTCACCTCACGCCCACTCTCCAGAAGATTGAAAAGGGCGATACTGGCGTCAGCATAGGCATCTACGCAGCCGTTATGCAGACACTCGGACTGCTGGACGGCTTGGCTCCACTCGCCGGTATCGCCGAGGATCGAGCTGGCCAAACGCTGGCTAGCGCCAGCCTACCCAGGCATACGCATATCAAGCGACGTGACGGCAGCTAGCCATCGGATACAGACAACGTATGCGTTTTCACTATCCAGCTACGGCTTAGGGCGAGAACCTCGGCAGCCTCGCTGATGCGGTAGGCCATCCGCTCCACTTGATGCTTGGCCATCACGACGCCTCCGGACGGAAGCCGACCGGGTCGGCAATCCAGCGGTTAAGAGCCGACTCGCGCCATCCGGCGCCGTGGATGCTGATACGCACCTGGGCGGGGAACGTCCCCTCACGGATCTTGCGGTAGAGGGTTGAGCGACTGAGGCCCGTGCGCGCCAGCACAGTCTTCAGGCGAACAATGCGGTCCGGATCGGCCATCGTTGCGAGCTCCACAGATTGGGATCTGAAGGCATTCGATGAGCCAGAATTGGATTTCGGGTCGCCAACGACAAGACCTTGCAGGGCCAGATCGTACTCTGGGAAAGAAAGACAGGCTGCCGGCGCCTTTAGCGTAGCCTGCCGCAGCTGGCCGCAGTACGCCCGCCTTGACGCAGCCGAGCTGGATCACCGCCGCCTTCGCTACTTTCTTAGGCGTACACCGGGGCCGGCGGTTTCATCAGCCATCTGGAATATGACACCAGCAGTCTCAAGCGCTCGGCGCACCGCCTCAACGTTGTCGACGGCACTGCGACCTGGCCCCACCGCGCTCTCCATCCTACGGATTGTCGGCAAAGACAGCCCCGCCGCCTCAGCAAGCCTCGGCCCGCTCCAATCCACAAGTGCCCGTGCGGCGCGGATCTGAGCTGCAGTCAGCATCGTATTTTACCTTTAGTAAAGTTTAAGATGCTTTTCGCTTTACGAAAGGCATCGCCGGTGATACTAAAGAAGTAGTACACACCCAGGATCACGTGTCATGAACTCACGTCGTAAAGCGGCGGATGCTGTCGTGCGCCCGTACCATCTATCTCGACGTGTCATACTCGCCGGTGGATCAGCGACGCCGATGTTCAGCGCGACGCCGGGCGGATCGCAGAGCCGATCTGTTGACCTCTGTCACCGCTGGCTCGCCATCGACGCAGAGCAGCGCCGCCTTCAACTGGAATGGGGCAGCCTCGAAGGCCGGCTGATGAAGGCGCACGGCTGGCACCGCCTTTCGCTCGAACAGCAAGCCGGAATACCTGAAGGCGCCAGATTGGCCGCGATCGACGCCCGACTCGATGTGCTGGAGGTGGAAGGCGAAGCCCTCCTGAGAGCGATGAGGCCGGCGCCGGCGACAAGTGTCGCGGCTGTGGCGGCGAACCTGTCGGTCGCCGCGCGCCTCATCTTTGCAGAAGATCATCCACGGGCTCACGGCCTGATCACGCGCGCCATTCGCGATCTCGGCGCCTTCACTGGTGGAACATGACCCGCCGCGTTCGTCCGCGGCGTCACAGCGCCGACCGTTCGCTGGCGACAACGTTCCGCCGCAACGCGAGCGGTTTTCATCAGGCCGCTGAGACCGCGTTGCCGCGCTACCCTGAACTGACGCGATACTTTCTCGCCATCGCGATCGAGCTTTCGCTGAAAGCGTATCTTCTGCAACGCGGGATCACCGATGACTGGTGTCGCGTGCATCTGCGGCACGATCTGGTGAAGGCCCTCAGATCGGCACGGCGGGCGGGGCTTTCCAACGTGCCGACGGCGCTGCCTGAACTCGCCGCGCTGTTGAGCCCCTACTACCGGGTTCACGCCATGTCTCACATGGCGCCGGACGCCATCGCATCGGTGTGCTGGTCGCAGGCCTGCGTGACGGTGCGCGCCTTGGTCGACGCGATCGGGGACGCTGCAGGCGCTCGCTGGCCTGAGCCGCGAGGAGCCGTCTGATGTCGCGGATCCAGATGCCGTGGCCATTCGTGCGCGATCAGGGGTGGCGTTGGCGACATCCTCGCCTCTGGCGAGGTCGCCCGTTCGATCCAGACAATCCGCGGCAGGTCCTGTCGTACGCGGTGCTACGGCTTGGCCGAGATCGGCGCGACGTCTTTCTGCTCAGTCAGATCAAGGCGCTCGACTACGCCCTGATCGCGCGCCAGCTGGGCATTTCAGTCGCGGAAGTTCAGGCGCATCTCGCCGGCGCTCTCTACGAGATCGTCAGAACGATGGATGTGATCGAGCGCGCGCGCCCCAGGTCCATCCCACTGTCCAATGTGGAGCCTGCCGATGTCTCGGGACCATGACCCCTTCGCGGTGTCGCGGCGCGTTGTGATTGGCGCTGCCAGTGCGGCGCCCATGATCGCTGGCGCCGGGAGCGCGGTGTCGCCGAACGAGGTCCTGGCGCGCTGCGAGGCCTGGATCGCGCTCGACGCCGAGATCGACCGGCTCGGTCTACGCTGGTCGGACCTTGAGACCATTCTGGTCCGTGAGAGACGTTGGGAACGCATGACGCCGGACGAGCGCGTGGCGCTGTCGCCGACGCAGGAAATGGACGCGATCGACGCGCAGTTAAAGCCGCTGTTCGAGCGCCGCGAGGAATGGCTGGAAGCCTTGCCGGCCGTACCGGCGCGCGACCTGCAGGGCGTTATCGCCAAGCTGGAGGTGGCGTTGAAGGTGATGGTCCATCAGCAAGGCGACGGTTACGCGTTGTTCAAAGCGACGATGGACGAGCTGCGCACGGCACGTTGTCCGCGCTGTGCCTCGCTTATCTGTGGGGCCTGACCGCCGCGTCCCGACGTCGGCCGCCCCGCCCTCCCCCATGGCGGGAGCCAGGACCGGAACGGTCGGTGCTCGCCCTGGAGCGCCAGGTTGTGCTCGGCGACCTCCCCTCTCAGCATCCTGGCCAGGGTCAGAAACGCACCATAGAGCGCCGCGCGATCGTCCCGGGTGAGATCGACAAGACCGGCCTTCTGCACCAGGCCGCCAAGCTCGATCAGATGTCGGGTGCGCTCTCGCCGCTTCACGACCCAAGCCCGCCTGTCGGTCCTCGCCCGCCGCGCCTCGAGACGGCGTTGCGCGGCTCGCACACGGCGTTCGGCGTCACGGGTCGACGCCAGCGCTTGGCGCAGCGCCGTGACGCCCCGGATCGGTTGGTTCGCCGCGAAAGAAGTCCGCGCCGCGTTGGCGCCAAGCTGCCTTACGGCCGGCATCTTTGGCGCTGGCCATGTCGAGGAGCCCGCCGGCGAGGGTTTCGATATCGAGCGCGTCGCCGCCGGTGGCGATCACCAGGTCGCCAAGCTGCCGGACCTTACGATCCTTGAGCGCCTTGGCCTTGTCTTCGAGGCTCTTCAGCTCGGCGTCGAAGTCACGTGGTTTGCGCATCCCAAATCTCCAAGTTTGGATGATGGCGCAAGCGTAAAACAGGACGTTGGGGAATGCTGTAAGGTCGCCGGAACACACTGAGACGGTCCGGTCCCTCCCGAGATTCTAATCTTGGAGGGCGCGCTTATACGTCGTGCCGACGTGCGCTCAGGGTAGTAAGTGGTCTGTCGCCATGGCGATCTACCACTTCAGCGTCAAAGTCATCAGCCGCGCCACCGGGGCCAGCGCCGTGGCCTCGGCCGCCTATCGCTCGGCCAGCCGGCTGCGGGATGAGCGGCTGGATCGCGACCACGACTTCACCAACAAGGGCGGCGTCGTCCACTCGGAGATCATGCTGCCGGACGGCGCGCCCGAGCAGCTTTCCGACCGCACCACGCTCTGGAACACCGTCGAGGCCGGCGAAAAGCGCAAGGACGCCCAGCTCTCCCGCGAGGTTGAGTTCGCTATTCCCCGCGAGATGGATCAGGCGCAGGGCATCGAACTGGCCCGTGACTTCGTCCAGCGCGAAATGGTCGATCGCGGCATGGTCGCCGATCTCAATGTGCATTGGGACATCGGTCCGGACGGCCTGGCCAAGCCCCATGCCCACGTCATGCTGTCGATGCGCGAAGTGGGCGAAGAGGGATTCGGCGCCAAGGTGCGCGACTGGAACCGCATCGATCTGGTTGAGCACTGGCGCGAAGCCTGGGCCGACCACGTCAACGAGCGCCTTGCGCAGCTCGATTTCGACGCGCGGATCGATCACCGCAGCCTGGAAGACCAGGGCATCGACCTTGAGCCGCAGCACAAGATCGGTCCGGCCGCCGGACGCATGGCCGGCGAAGGCGTCGAGACCGAGCGGCTCGAAGATCATCACCGCATCGCCCGTGAGAACGGCGAGAAGATCATCGCCGATCCGCGCATCGCCCTGGACGCGATCACGCACCAGCAGGCGACCTTCACACGTCACGACCTGGCAAAGGTCATCCACCGCCATTCGGACGGCAAGGAACAGTTCGACCGCGCCATGAGCGCGGTGAAGGCCTCACCCGAGATCGTCGCGCTGGGCCAGGACGGGCGCGGCCAGGAGCGCTTCACCAGCCGCGAGATGATCGCCGTCGAGGACCGGCTGCATCGCGCCAGCGACGTGATGGCGCAGCGCCAGGCGCACGGCGTCAGCGCGTTGGAGCAGCGGCGCGCCCTGGCGCGCGCCGAACAGCGCGGTCTTGTTCTCTCCGGGGAGCAGAGGGCGGCGTTCGAGCACGTCACGGAGAGGTGCGATGTTGGCATCGTCGTCGGTTACGCCGGCGCCGGCAAATCGGCGTTATTGGGCGTTGCGCGCGAGGCCTGGGAGGACGCCGGCTATCGCGTCCAGGGCCTGGCGCTGTCGGGCATCGCCGCCGAGAACCTGGAGGGCGGGTCCTGCATTGCCTCGCGCACCATCGCCAGCCTGGAACACCAGTGGACAAAAGACCGCGAGCTGCTCGATGCCCGTGACGTGCTGGTGATCGACGAGGCCGGCTTGATCGGCTCGCGGCAGATGGAGCGATTGCTGTCTGCGGCGGAGAAGGCTGGGGCCAAGGTGGTGCTGGTCGGCGATCCCGAACAGCTCCAGGCCATCGAGGCCGGCGCGGCTTTTCGCTCGATCGCCGAGCGTCATTCCCATGTCGAGATCACGGAGGTTCGTCGCCAGCACGAGGACTGGCAGCGCGACGCTACCCGGCATCTGGCGACGGGTCGGACGGGCGAAGCGCTGGCGGCTTTCGAGGCGCGCGGCATGGTCCACGCCGCCGAGACCCGCGACCAGGCGCGCGAGGATCTCGTCGCGCACTGGGACCGAGATCGCATGGCCGAGCCGGGCAAGAGCCGGATCATCCTCACCCACACCAATGATGAGGTGCGCGAGCTGAACCTGACGGCTCGCGAGCGGCTGCGCGCGGCTGGCGCCTTGGGCGACGACGTGGCAGCGAAAGCCGAGCGCGGCGAGCGGTCGTTCGCGGTGGGCGACCGGTTGATGTTCCTGAAGAACGATCGCGGGCTGGGCGTGAAGAATGGCATGCTTGGCGAGATCGAGCAGGTCTCTCCCACCCAAATGACGGTGCGGCTCGACGCGGGGCGATTGGTCGTCTTCGATCTGAAGGACTACGCCCAGGTCGATCACGGCTACGCGGCCACCATTCACAAGAGCCAAGGCGTCACGGTCGATCGCACCCATGTGCTGGTGACGCCGGGGATGGATCGCCATAGCGCCTATGTCGCCCTCTCGCGTCACCGCGACAGCGTTCAGGTCCACTACGGCCGAGACGAGTTCGAGGATCTCGGCAAGCTGACCCGTGTGCTGTCGCGCGAGCGGGCCAAGGACATGGCCAGCGACTTCGCCGAGCGACGTGACATCCATGTACCCGCTTCGGTGCGGCAGAAGGCGCCGCCGTCGCGCGAGCCCGGGATGTTCGACGGTTTCAGGCCCGCCAGTCCCGCGCGACAGCCGGCGGCGCCGGCGCGGGAGATCGGACAGCTCGACCAGCACCGCGCGATCGAGCGCCATGCCCGCGCTACGGCCGATGTCATGCGGATGAACGACCGCGGCTTGCCGGTCCTCGCTCACCAGCGACGGGCGCTGGAGATAGCGCGCGAAGCCATGAATGAGATCGGTCCGCATGCGGCCAAGGATCTGGAGCGAGCCTACGTCCGAGAGCCTGGCCTGGCCGCCGAAGTGGCGTCGGGCCGGACGCAGCGGGCGATCAGGGCACTCCAGCTTGAGGCGGAGGTTCGGTCCGATCCGCGCCTTCGGGCCGATCGCTTCGTCCAGCGCTGGCAGGGCCTGGAGCGGCAGCGCACAGCCTTGTACCGCGAGGGCGACATGACCGGCGCCAGCCAGGCGAGAGATCGCATGGGAGCCATGGCCAAGAGTCTGCAGCGTGACCCGCAAGTGGAGTCGCTGCTGCGCGGCCGGCGGGCCGAGCTCGGCCTGCCCTCAAACATGGGCCGCAGTGTCGGACAGGGGCTGATCGAATACCTCGGCATCGGCCGCGGACGCGGACTTGGCATCTAGGAGAAAGACGATGGATCAGGAAATCGAGGCCGAGCCGCCAGCCGATGCGACGGCGGCGTTCGAGGCGCTACGCCGGGAGGTGGCGCTGCTGAATGTCGCCGTGGCTGGGCTAGCGGCCGAGCGGGTGCCCGCGCCAGACTACAGCGAGACGCTGGGGGAGATCGCCAAGGGTGTGTCGGTGGCGGTCGGGCGGCTCGGCAAGGTGATGGCTAGTCCCGCCCTTGCCCTGAGCCCGGCAGACCTGGCGCGGCAGATCGCGGCGGCGGGCGACGAGGCTCGGCGGCAGGACCGCGCGACGGTTCATCAGGCGCAGGAGGCGCTTCAGCGCTCCACTCGTGATCTCGATAAGTGGATTGATCGTGCGCGGCTGGCCAGCGTGCAGAACTGGCGCTTGATTCAGGCGGCGGCTGTTGGCGTCGTCGCTGGCGCAATTCTCTTTGCGAGCGTCCCGACGATGATCGTCAATGCCGCGCCAGTCGCTTGGGCGTGGCCGGAAAGAAGGGCGGCGCACGTGCTACGCCGCGACATGTGGTCGGCTGGTGAGCGAATGCTGGTGGCCGCTGATCCAGAGCGATGGCGGGAGATTAAGACTGCGCAGCGGATCGCTGGGCAAAATCGGGACGTGGTCGCTAAGAGTGCGAGAGCAACTGATAAGGTGAAGGCGCCGTAAGCCCTGAAACAATCCGCTGAGCTACCGCTACTACCTCAATGGTCACTCTTCCCAGTATTGCTGAGATACGCTGTCAAATCCCTGGGCGACACACCATCGCGACGGTGAAGCATACGGTGGCAGTTTGAGCAGACGGGAATTAGATCCTCCAGCCTCGTTTTCGCGCCCGGCTGGAGCTGCGATACGGGGTTAGGTGATGGGCCTCAATAAGCCCACGACCGATCTCATCATATCGCTCGAAGAAGTCGCAGTCACATATGTTGCACCGGAAATCCTCAAGTTTCTCTTTGAATTTCTGAACCAGGACCTTGATCGCTCTCTACGGAGGTGCGCTCTTAGTGTCTCTGCACCTTCCTGAGCCATGAACGGTTCTGCAGCATCCGCGAACCCATCGTTGTTTGCTGGGTTGAGCGGATCGGTTTCCCGGAGGCCCCAAACCCCACCACCAATGCCGTGTACGCTGTAGAAAAGATCCCGCTTCCGTTTCCAAATTTTCGAGTCGGATGAGCATTCCTGGATGCGCCCCCGGACGCTCTGAAAAAGTGAAGACGGATGTTCGCCCGGAACAGGCGCCTTATCTCCTGAGCGATCTCAGCTGGCCTCGCTTGGCGTCGGATGGGGCGTCATGTCGACCGCCGTTTCTTGATCCATGTTGCGCCCCCGCGTGAGGTCCCGCCGCATGGGTACCCAGACAGCGTAGCTTTTTAGGGTAGCGGGATTCTTGTGCTTCGCTCAACCACGGAGGATCTCCTCGCGCGGCTACGACGGGAGCGGGTTGTTCTCTGCAATTTGGCCCTTCCAGCGTTCCTTGCTGATTGGCAGCTATCGGCGGTTAGGGCCGCTCACAACCGCTCAGGCCGGATGACCCCGGCTTTGGCGTCAGGAGAATGGTAAGCGCTTGTCGCCGCCGACGTCGATGCATAGGTTCGCTGGTCGACCCCTGGGGAAGTACCTTTTCGAAGCGCCCACCTTGGTGGCGAAGGATGGGTTTAAAGCGACGAGGACGACGCGCAACGCCATCTATAGCTAAGTTATCTTGCCTCAGTGATCGCTTCAGCTTCTCCGGCCCACCCAATTTGCGCAGAAAGCGCACCTCAAGGAAACATCCAAAATGGGGCCGGAATTGGGACCCACGAATCTCGCGGGACTTATTCGTTAAAAAATCAATGAGATAATCAGGGCGGTGGCGGTGAGAGAGGGATTCGAACCCTCGATAGAGTTTCCCCTATACACGCGTTCCAGGCGTGCGCCTTCAACCACTCGGCCACCTCACCAGCGCATTCGAGTCGAGGGTGGTTGAGACCCCCGGCGCGGGAAGGCGCGCAATATACTCAGGGACCGTCCCAGGGCAAGCCAACAAAGCGCGCCTCTTCATCGCGGGGTGAAACCGGCGGCGCGAACGCCTATATCGGGGCCCAAGACATTCCAGCCTGCGAGAGGCCCGTCATGCTGTCGCTGAAGAAAACCCTCGAGATGCCCACCGCCGACACGGCCCTGCCGGGTCGTCCCGAGCCGATCCCGACGGCGGAGACGCACTTCGTCAACGGCCATCCGCTGAAGGGCCCCTATCCGGACGGCCTGGAGACGGCGATCTTCGCCATGGGCTGCTTCTGGGGCGTCGAGCGCGTGTTCTGGAAGGTTCCGGGCGTCTACGTGACCGCCGCCGGCTATGCGGCGGGCATCACGCCGAACCCGACCTACGAAGAGGTCTGCACCGGCCACACTGGCCACACCGAGGTCGTGCTGGTGGTGTTCGACCCCAAGGTCGTCACCTACGAAGCGCTGCTGAAGACCTTCTGGGAGAACCACGACCCGACCCAGGGCATGCGCCAGGGCGGCGACATCGGCACCCAGTATCGCTCGGGCATCTACGTGACCAACGACGCGCAAGGCTCCGCGGCCGTGGAGTCGAAGGAAGCCTACCAGCAGGCTCTGTCGGCGAAGGGCCTGGGTCCGATCACCACCGAGATCGCCGCCGCCGGTCCGTTCTACTTCGCCGAGAACTACCACCAGCAGTACCTGGCCAAGAACCCGAACGGCTATTGCGGCATCGGCGGCACGGGCGTCGTCTGCCCGATCGGCCTGGGTGTCGAAGCAGGCGTCGAGGCCTGATGAGTCCCGAAGCTTTCGACCGGGCGTGCCTGGCCCTGCCGGGCGCGACCCTGGCGATCCAGTGGGGCGACGATCACGTCTTCAAGGTCGGCGGCAAGATGTTCGCCGTGCGCGGCTCGGGCGTGACCTTGGGCGGCGGGATCTCGTTCAAGGCCTCGGACGTGGCGTTCGAGGTCCTGACCGAGTCCGGCCGGGCCGCGCCCGCGCCCTATTTGGGCCGCGCCAAGTGGGTGCATTTCGCTGACCTCGATGGGCTTGATGCGGACGAGGTCACAGACTGGGTGAGAACCGCCCATGGCCTGATCGCGGCGAAGCTGACCCGAAAGGCGCGCGCCGAACTCGGGCTGGGCTAGCTTCGCGCCAGCCCGCGTAGCGCCGTGGCCTCGATCGCCTCCAGCAGCCGCTCATTGGTGAGACCAGGGGTCTGCGGCGTCCACTTGACCAGCCAGATCAACATGCCGACCAGCAGCTGCACCACCAGCGGCGGCTCGCAGGGCGCGATGGTGCCGTCGGCCACGCCCTCCTCCAGAAAGCGCTCCAGCGTCTTGCGGAGCTCTGAGGTGCGCGTCTCGATCGCCTCGCGCTGGACGTCGTCCAGGTACGAGTTGTCGCCGAAATAGAGCTGCGGGCCGTTGTCGACCGCATCGTCCAGCACCGCGCGAAAGATTCGCCGCAGCTTGCAGAGGCCGCTTCCGCCCGCGGCGTCGACCGCCAGCAGGATGGCCTCGAACCGGTCCAAGGACTGATGATGGCCCGCGAACGCCAGGGCCTGCTTGTTCGGGAAGTAGTAGTAGAGCGCCGCGTCGCGCAGATCGAGCGCCGCGGCGATGTCGGGCATCGTGGCCGCCGCGAAGCCCTTGGCGTTGATGATCTCGATGGCGGCGCGCAGGATCGCCTCGCGCTTCCTCAGGGACTTCTGGCTCTGCGCCAGAGGCCTGATGTCTTCCGCCGGCGTCAGGGGTTCCCCCGCCCTCGACAATGGTCGCTCCTCCGCCCGGCGCGCTTGATTCTGCGTCCAGCGATCACCGGTCTGCCAAGCTCTCCCCGAACGGCAACGCAATCAATCGGATAATTTCTAACTTGCACTAGAATATCGAGAGCATGTTAGATTTCTCCTTGGCTCAGCACGGGATGCAAGACCGTGCAGGCTTGGGGCAAAAAATGACGGACAACGTCCGCATCCACGTTCCGGCTCTTCCGACCGCCACGCGCGGCCCGAACGGCCGGCCGAGGCCGCCCTTACCCAACGTCAAGAAACCCGCCCTTTCCTCCAGGAACTCCGGTCAAGCTCGAGCCGGAGCGGGAAGAGGCGCGCATAAAAATAAAACACATCAGGGAGTTACATATGAGAAACGTCCAGATGCTGGGGGTTTCGGCCCTGGCGCTCGCCATCGCCGCCCCCGCCTTCGCCCAACAAACCAAACCCGCTGAAGCCACCGCCGTCGACGAGATCGTCGTCACCGCCACCAAGCGGGAACAGACCCTTCAAGACGTGCCGATCTCGGTCGCCGTCACCGGCCAGCAGACGATCGAGCGGGCGCAGGTCCGCGACCTGATCGACCTGCAATCGGTCGTTCCGTCGCTGAAAGTGTCGCAATTTAACGCCACCGGTCAGACAAATTTCGTCATCCGCGGCTTTGGCAACGGCAACGGCAACGACGGCATCGAAAGCTCGGTCGGCGTCTTCATCGACGGCGTCTACCGCAGCCGCTCGGCCGCCGCCCTCGACGACCTGCCCGAGGTCGAGCGCATCGAAGTGCTGCGCGGCCCGCAGTCGACCCTGTTCGGCAAGAACGTGTCGGCCGGCGCGATCAGCATCGTCACCAAGCGCCCGCAGTTCGACGCCGGCGGCAAGGTGGAAGCCACGATCGGCAACTACAACACCCGCCAGATCAAGGGCACTTTCACCGGCCCGCTCAGCGACACCTTGGCCGTCCGGGTTTCGGGCAGCTACAACAAGCGCGACGGCTTCTTCACCAACCTGACCACCGGCAACGACGTAAACGACCGTAACCGCTGGTCGGTCCGCGGCGACGTGCTGTGGGAGCCGACCGACAAGACGTCGGTCCGCTTCATCGCCGACTACAACAAGATCAAGGAAACCTGCTGCGCGGTCAGCTCGATCCTGAACGGCCCCGCCACCCTGGCGATCGGCGCCGTGCTGAAGAAGCCGATCAGCGACACGACCAAGGTCTTCGACCGCAATGTGATCTTCAACACCGATCCGAATAACAACCTGTCGGGCAAGGGCGTCTCGGCCCAGATCGATCACGACCTGACCTTCGCCAAGCTGACGGCCATCACCGCCTACCGGAACCAGAAGAACGCATCCTTCCAGGATATCGACTTCACCGGCGCGGACATTTCCAACAACCGCACCGCCAACACCATCAAGACCTTCACCCAGGAAGTGCGCCTGGCCTCCAGCGGCGATGGTCCGATCAACTGGCTGATCGGCGGCTTCTATCAGAATGAGAAGCTGGATACCGGCCGGACGATCACCTACGGCGCGGATATGCGGGCCTTCGCGGACGCCCTGTCGGGCCCGGTGCCGGCCACGCTGCTGGGCGCCCTGCCCGCGACGCTGCGCCCGGCCCTGACCGGCCGCTCGAACCTGTATGCGCTGGAGTTCCTGCAGAGCCTGGCGACGCCGACCCTGGTGCGCCCCGGCCTGACCTACTTCCAGTCCGGCCAGGGCATCGACGACTACTACAACATGAAGCAGACGTCGTACTCGCTGTTCGGCCAGGTCGACTATCGCGTCACAGACAAGCTGACCCTGACGGGTGGTCTCGCCTATCTGAACGACGACAAGAAGGGCCGCTCGAATGTCGTCATGAACGACCCGTTCTCGGCGCTGAACCTCGGTGCGGTGCCGCAGTTCCCGGCCCTTGGCCTGCCGGGCAACCTGTATAGCGCCCTGGGCGCCCTGCAGTTCTTCTACGGCAACACCACCAACCATGGCCCGGTCAACTTCCCGAACGCCAGCGAGTCCGGCGAGCTGAAGGCCGACAAGGTCACCTATGCGGTGCGCGCGGCCTACGACTTCGGCGCCATCAACGCCTATGTCAGCTACTCCACGGGCTGGAAGGCCGGCGCCTACAACCTGTCATCCGACAGCCGTCCGCCGAACGCCAACGGCGTGGGCCGCACCGCCAACCCGGAAAACGTCGACGTCTACGAACTGGGCGTGAAGGCCAACTTCCCGGGCGGCTACGCCAACGTCGCGGTGTTCAAGCAGTCGATCAAGGGCTTCCAGTCGAACGCCTTCACCGGCCTCGGCTACAGCCTGGTCAACGCCGGCGAGGAGTCGGTGAAGGGCTTCGAGATCGACAGCGCCTGGCGTCCGGTGAGCTGGCTGAACCTGGCGGCCGCGGCGACCTATCTCGATCCGAAGTACGACAGCTTCACCGGCGCGGCCTGCGTGAACTATGACACCGTCCGCTGCCCGGTCGATCCGGCGACGGGCCGTCGTCCGAACTTCCGCAACCTGACGGGCGACCGCCCGACGGGCATTCCGAAATGGTCGTTCTCGACCTCGGCCACCGTCAACCACGACCTGGGCGGCGACTACCAGGGCTACGCCCGGGTGGAATACGACTATGTCAGCAAGACCCAGCTGACCGAGACGACCCCGCCGAACCTGTCGACCTGGGGCCAGAAGGTGGTCAACGCCAGCATGGGCGTCACCAACACGGCCAAGCAGATCGAGGTCATGGTCTGGGCGCGTAACCTGACCAAGGACAACAGCCTGATCTCGACCTTCCCGACCGTGGCCCAGGATGGCAGCTACAGCGGCTATCCCAACGCCCCGCGCACCTACGGCGTGACGGTCCGCAAGACCTTCTAGGTCCTAGGCGACAAGGCAAAGAGGGGGCGGCCGCGCACGACGCGGCCGCCCTTTTCTTTTCCAGCTTGTCTGACCACTACCCGAGGCGGTCAGACCATGCTTCAACTCCCCAAAGGCCAAAGGCCGCGTGGGAGGATGCGATGGGACCGGGACTGAAGACCATCGGCGCGGCGTGCGCCCTGATGATCGCGGCGCCGGCGCTGGCCTCCTCGCCGACCCTGACCCGCGCGGACCTGCGCGACGGCGTCGATCTTTCGGGGACCTGGCACTACTCGGTCGATCCCTATCGCGACGGGCTGGCCGGCTTTCATCGCGGCGCGCCGGGTCCTGGCCACCGCCGCTACGACGACGTCGATGTCGACGCCCTGACGCGCGCCAAACCGACGGCGCTCTACGAATACGACATGGACCGCAGCCCGACGGCGACCTTGCCGCAGGCCTGGATCGGCCACGACCCGACCCTTCGCTACTACCAGGGCCTGATGTGGTACCAGCGCCGTTTCGACGCGCCGGCGCTGAAGCCCGGCCAGCGCGCCTTCCTGCGTTTCGAGGCGGCGAACTACACCGCCAAGGTCTTCCTGAACGGCAAGGCCGTCGGCGAGCACGAGGGCGGCTTCACCCCGTTCTCCGTGGAAGTCACGGACACCCTGCGCGCCAGCAACAACCAGCTCACCGTCGGGGTCGACTCCACGGCCCGGGACGACGGCGTGCCGCCGCCCGTCACCGATTGGGAGAACTACGGCGGGATCACCCGGCCGATGCGGCTGGTCATCACGCCAGGCACCTTCATCGACGAGGCCTGGGTGCGGCTCGCCAAGGACGGCAAGATCGCCGCTACCGTGAAGCTGGACGGCGCCCAGGCGGCGAACCAGGAGGTCCATGTGAGGGTCGCCGAGCTGGGGCTCGACCTCGCCGGCCGAACCGACGCCCAAGGGATTCTCAACGCCTCGGCGCCAGCGCCCAAGCGCCTAGCCCGCTGGTCGCCAGAGAGCCCCAAACTCTATGACGTCGTGGTGCAAACCGGCGAAGACCGCCTGACGGACCGGGTCGGCTTCCGCATCATCGAGACCAAGGGCTCGGAGATCCTGCTGAACGGCAAGCCGATCTTCCTGCGCGGCATCTCGATCCACGAGGAGGAGCTGGGCGACAACCCCGCGCGCACCATCACCGAAGTCAACGCCCGCGCCCTGCTCAGCGAGGTCAAGGACGGCCTGCACGGCAACTTCGTGCGTCTGGCTCACTATCCGCACAGCGAGGTCACCACGCGCCTGGCCGACGAGATGGGTCTCCTGGTCTGGAGTGAGATCCCGGTCTACTGGCTGGTCGATTTCGCCAATCCTCGCACCCTGTCCCTGGCGCGCGGCATGCTGGCCGACAACATCCGCCGCGACCGCAACCGCGCCTCGATCATCCTGTGGAGCGTGGCCAACGAGACGCCGATCACCGACGCCCGCAACGCTTTCCTCTATCAGCTGGTCGACGAGGTCCGCGCGCTGGACGACACGCGGCTGGTCACCGCGGCCCTGCTGACCGACCGCAAGTCGGTCGACGGCCGGCCGCTGATGGGCCTCAACGATCCGCTGGCCGATAAGCTCGATGTGCTGGCGGCCAACACCTACAACGGCTGGTACAGCGACGACGCGCTCGACGCCCTGCCCGACATGGCCTGGAAGGCCACGGACAAACCCCTGGTGTTCTCCGAGTTCGGCGCAGACGCCCTGGCCGGCTTCAGCGACCCGGTCCTGATGCGCAAGTTCTCCGAGGACTACCAGAAGCGCTACTACGAGAAGACCCTGGCCATGGCCCGCAAGATCCCGACCCTGCGCGGCATGTCCCCCTGGATCCTGAAGGACTTCCGCGCGCCCCGGCGCCAACATCCGGTCTATCAGCAAGGCTGGAACCGTAAGGGACTGATCTCGCCGACCGGCCGCCGCAAGCCGGCGTTCTTCGTCCTGCGCGCGTTCTACGACGAGAAGGCGGCGGGTCGCTAAAGGCCCGCCGACCATCGACCTTGGTCGGGGTGGCGCGCTCCCTCCGACGCCGCTAACCGGACAGGCGGTATTGGCCCCATGAACGATGAGGATGGCATGACGACGCGCTTGCAGCTGACGGCGGCCATCGCATGAGCCTGGAAGTCTCCACCGTCCGCCGGGTGACCGCGCGGCTGATGCCGCTGTTCTGCATCATGTACCTGATCGCGTACATCGACCGGCAGAACGTCTCGTACGCGAAGCTGGAGATGGTCCAGGCGCTAGGCCTCAGCGAGGCCGCCTATGGCCTGGGCGCCAGCCTGTTCTTCATCGGCTACTTCCTGTTCGAGGCGCCCTCGAACCTGATCCTGGCGAAGGTGGGCGCGCGCGTCTGGTTCGCGCGGATCATGTTCACCTGGGGCCTGGTCACCCTGGCGCTGGGCTTCACCCAGAACGCGACGATGTTCTACATCCTGCGCTTCCTGCTGGGGGTGACCGAGGCCGGCTTCTTCCCGGGCGTGCTGTACGTCCTGACCCTGTGGTTCCCGCACGCCCACCGCGCCCGCATGGTGGGCCTGTTCATGATCGCCTCGGCCCTGGCCAACGCCGTCGGGGCGATGATCGGCGGCGCCTTGCTCGATCTGCACGGCCTGCTGGGCCTGGCGGGCTGGCAATGGGTGTTCCTGGCCACCGGGGCCCCCGCGATCCTGATGACGCCCTACGTGCTCTGGAAGCTGCCCAACGGCCCGGAAAAGGCGCCGTGGCTGGCGCCCGAGCAGAAGGCCTGGCTCGCCAAGACCCTCGCCGACGAGGACGTGGGCCAGGACACCAGCCACGCCGGCGCTTGGAAGGCGATGCTGGACCCGCGCGTCCTGCTGCTGGCGGGCCTCTATATCGGCATGCCTTTGGGAGCCTATGGCCTCAGCTACTGGCTGCCGACGATCGTCAAGGCGTTCGGGGTCTCCAACACCGTCAACGGCCTGATCAACATCATCCCCTGGATCCTGGTGGCCGCCGCCCTCTGGTGGGTCCCGCAGCACGCCGCCAAACGCGGCTTCACCGTCTGGCACGTCGCCGGCCCGCCCCTGCTGGCGGCCGTCGCCCTGGTGGCCAGCGTCGTGGTTCCGGGGACCTGGGCCAAGTTCGCCCTGCTCTGCGTCGCCGCGCCCGCCATCTTCGCCGGCCAGCCGGGCTTCTGGAGCCTGCCGCCGAGCTTCCTGCGCGGTCCGCGAGCCGCCGCCGGCATCGCCGCGATCAACGCCGTGGGCAACCTCGGCGGCTTCATCGCCCAGAATGTCGTGCCGATCATCCGCGACTCAACCGGCAGCAATCTGGCCCCGATGTTGTTCCTGGCGGCCTGCCTGACCCTCACCGGAGGGCTGGTCTTCGTGGCCTTCCGTGTATTGGGGACGGGGTCCAAGACCGCTCAACCTCAAGAATTGCCTAAAACCCAGGCAAAATAAGGGATCCGCGCCCGATTGTCGCAGCGGCGCAACCACAAGGAGCGTTGCCATTCCGCCAGGATAAGTTAATTGATCTGGCACTCGGCGCACCCCACCGCGCCGACACCTTTTTGTTTCGGCCGGCCGGCTCGCCTCTTGGGCGTGTCGGCCGGCTTTTTTCTTGGCTGGATCGTGGGGGCCTTGGCCGGGTGGTCAGGCTGTGGCGGGTCCGGCGACGTATTCCCGTTCCTGGTAGTCGAACCAGTCGAAGTCAGCCGGCGCGCCCTGGCCCGACATGTCCTGGCAGGCCATGCCGACGAAGGCGCCGGTGAAGGCCGGCGCGCCGGGAGCGGTGGCTTCGTCCGACAGAATCGAGGCGTCGAACACTTCGGGCAGCCAGGTCCATTCTCCGCCGCCCTGACGGAAGGCGAATCGCAGACGCTCGAAGTCGATCTCGACGCGCAGTTCAACAGGGCCGGCGTTCAGCTGGATCGGCGCGGTGAAGCTGTCGGTCTGGGGGCTGTCGGGCGTGAAGGTCATGACCCGCAGGTGCTTGCCCATGGTCTCGTCATGCGTGACGTGCAGATAGTGCAGCTTCGAGGCGTTGTAGTAGCAGATCAGCCCCGCCGCCTGCTGGAAGTGGGCGGGCTCGAAGTCCAGCATCGTCGTGGCCGAATAACAGTGCGCCTGCTGGCGACGGGCGACCAGGGCCTGGCGGAACAGGCTGCCCACCGTTTCGCGGCCGTAGAGGCGCAGGAAGCCGGGCCTGGCGGTCAGGCTGAAGATCTGGTCCGGATAAGGCGTCCGCAGCCATTGGAAGTCGATCGGCAGGCTCGGCGCGTCGAAGTCCTCGCGAGCCGGCGCGGCGGGCCAAGGCTGCTCGGGCAGGTTCGGCGCCGGTGTCTCCAGGGTCGGATCGCCGGAGCCGTCCAGGGTGCGCGGCCAACCGTCCTCGCCCCAGACGATCTTCTGGATCGCGGTCTCGCGGCCCAGGGTGCAGCGGCCGCGGTTCGGGATCGGACGCCCGACCAGATAGACCGCGTAGGTCTCGCCGTCGGCGGTCTCGACAAGGTCGGCGTGGCCGGCGCGCTGCAGCGGCGCGTGCGGCCGATCGCGCGAGGTCAGCAGGTAGGTGTCGGGGTGCAGCTCATAGGGGCCGTCGATGGTCCGCGAGCGCGCCACGGTCACCGCGTGGCCCCAGCCCGTGCCGCCCTCGGCGGTGATCAGGTAGTACCAGCCATCGCGCTTGTAGAGGTGGGGTGCCTCGGTCAGGCCGATCGGCGTGCCCTGGAAGATCACCTTGCGCTCGCCGATCAGGCGGCCCTCTTCAGCCGAGAACTCCTGCATCACGATGCCGGCGAAGCGGTTCCTGCCCGGTCGATGATCCCATAGTTGGTTCAACAGCCACTTGCGGCCGTCGTCGTCATGGAACAGCGAAGGGTCGAAACCGGAGCTGTTCAGATAGACCGGATCGGACCACTCGCCGTCGATCGTGTCGCACGTGACCAGATAGTTGTGGAAGTCGCGCAGGGACGCGCCCGAAGCGCCGCCGACCGTCGTGCGGCCATAGCGCTTGACGTCGGTATAGATCAGCCAGAAGCGGCCGTCGGCATAGGATAGGCAGGGCGCCCAGACGCCGCAGCCGTCCGGATCGCCCAGCATGTTCACCTGGCTGGCGCGCTGCAGCGGCCGGCTCAGCAGCCGCCAGTTCTTCAGGTCGCGCGAGTGGTGGATCTGCACGCCCGGGAACCACTCGAAGGTCGAGACGGCGATGTAGTAGTCGTCCCCCACCCGCACGATCGAGGGATCGGGGTTGAAGCCGCGCAGGATGGGATTGCGGATCACGGGGACGCTCACGGGTTGGGAATCTGGCTGACCGGCTCGGCCTTGGGCGCGATGCGGTCACGGACGAAGGTCCATAGAATGATGGCGCCGACGATGTCGAGCACGCCCAGGGCGACGAAGAACGGGTCATAGCCGATCGTGGCCACCAGGCCGCCGATCAGCAGTGAGAACAGCAGGACGCCCAGATTGCCCATCATGCCGGCCAGGCCCGCGACGGTGGCGACCTCGTCGCGGCGGAAGAGGTCCGAGGCCATGGTGATCACGGTCACCGACAGGGTCTGGTGCGCGAAGCCGCCCAGGCACAGCAGGGCGATGGCGGCGTAGGGGCTTTCGACCCGGCCGACGAAGATCATGCCGGTCATCATCGCCGCGCCCAGGGTGACGGCCCAGCGGCGAGCGTTGATCAGAGAGACGCCGCGCGCCTGCAGGAAGCTGGCGACCGTCGGGCCGAACAGGCAGCCCAGGTCGGCAGCGACGAACGGCAGCCAGGCGAACATGGCGATCTGCTTGAGGTCGAAGCCGCGCGTCTGGGACAGGTACAGCGGCACCCAGAACGACAGCGTCCCCCAGGTGGGGTCGGCCAGGAAGCGCGGCAGGGCGATGCCCCAGAACTTCCGCTGCTTGAGGATGGAGATCACCGAAGGCTTGGCGCCCGCCTCGGCCAGGTGCGTCTCCTGACCGGCGGCAATCCGCTCGCGCTCGGCCTGCGTCATCGACGGGTGCTGGTCGGGCGAGCGGTAGAAGAACAGCCACAGCGCCAGCCAGATGAGGCCTAGTGCGCCGGTCATGATGAAGGCCGCGCGCCAGTTCCAGGTGAGAACGGCCCACACCACCAGCGGCGGGGCCAGCATCGATCCGACCGAGGCTCCGATGTTGAACACCCCGCCGGCGAAGCCGCGCTCCTTGGCCGGGAACCAGGTGGCGACCGTCTTCATGCCGGCCGGCTGAGCCGAGCCCTCCGCGAAACCGAGCAGGCCGCGCAGCGCGGCGAAGCCTTGCCAATTCGAGGCCAGGCCATGCGCCATCGCCGCCAGCGACCAGGCGGTCGCGAACACCGCGAAGCCGGTGCGCAGGCCCAGGGTGTCGAGCACGTAGCCGCACACCGGCTGCATCATGATGCCAAGCTGGAACGCCCCGGTGATCCAGGAATATTCCTTCACCGAGATGCCGAGGTCCTTCAGCACCGTCGGGGCCGCCACGCCCATGGTGGAACGCGTCAGGTAGTTGATGATCGCGCCCAGCATGACGAGGCCGATGATCCACCAGCGCAGGGCCCGAAGTTTCGGAAAGGACAGCTTCGGCAAGACGCGTTTCCCTAATCAGGCGCGCGTTCATGTCGACGCGCTCGCCCTTTGGTACCGCTACCGTCTAAGGCAACCCGCGTCCAGCCTGTCGAGGTCGTAACCGGCGCGCCGCTATTCGCTGGATCGACCCGCTTTCAAGGCCTTAGCGCGGCTGGCGGCCCGGGCCTTGGCGGAAGGCTGAGACTTGGCTTGCGCCTTGCGCGCGCCAGCGTTCGATTTCGCCACGCGAGCGTCCTTTTCGGCCGCCGCCCGTTGCAAGGCGCGCATCGACCGATCAGCCCGGGCCTTGCACCGGGCGTGCATGACCTCAAGCTCCTTGTCGGTCAGCTTCTCAATGCCGATGAACTCGTTCTCGGCGTCGGTCGTGGCGCGGATCAGCTCGTCCAGCTTGGTCTGCAGGGCCACGCCGTCGCGATTCTGGGTGTTCTGAATCAGGAACACCATCAGGAAGGTCACGATGGTCGTGCCGGTGTTGATCACCAGCTGCCAGGTCTCGGAGAAGCCGAACAGCGGCCCGGTGACCGCCCAGGCCAACACAAGGCCCACGCAAACCAGAAAGGCCGGCGGGCTGCCCGTGATCCGGGCGGTGACATTGGCGAACTTGGCGAACAGCTTGTCCACGGACGACCTCCTGAAGCTTCCGCTAACGCTCAAGCGTTGGCGGAAGCTCCACGATCGACCGACCTATCTGCGCGACGGTCATCGCCCGCGTTGCTGATCTCACCGATGAAACGGTCGCATCCCTCGGGACCTTGAGCGGACTCCCAGACAAAGACGCCCACGCAATCGTGGGACGCGGCGATCTCGAGCGCCAGCTCCAGCGCGTCACGGTCTGTCTCCGCGACTTCGGCGATAAAGGTCAGCGACACGCCGTCGGCGCGGCGCGGGTAGAAGAGGTAGGTGGGCATCAGTAGCTCCGCCATTCGAGCGGGAGCGAAACCTCAAGCTTGAGCTTAAGATTTACCTCTCAGCCACCGGCGCTCGAAAAGGCCGTGCCGATGATAATTCAACCTACCACCTGAACGCGATCTACCAAAATCAATAATCATTATTTCTCTAAATAGATAGGTCGACAACCCGACATAACGACGGAAAGCCATTTAAAAACCTAAATAATACAGAACCAACTCAATTACATACTTGGAGCAGAACATACATCTTTTGATGACCACCTCGCCAAGCGAGCGGCGGGAGGCTCGCGCGACAGAAGCAAGCGCTTTGCCAAGCGGGCGATCCTGGGATTACCTGACCGGATCAAAGACAACGGCGGGAGGCTCATTTGATCGGATACACCCTGGTCGGCAGCAACGACCTGGAGAAGGCGAAGGCTTTTTACGACGCGCTGTTCGAGACCGTCGGCGTCAAGCGCCTGATGGAATTCCCCACTGGCGGCTGCGCCTGGGGCGCGGACTGGAGCAAGCCGATGTTCGGCGTCGGCAAGCCGTATGACGGCCAAGCCGCGACCTTCGGCAACGGTACGATGATCGCCCTGGTCATGGACGAGCGCGCCAAGGTCGACGCCCTGCACGACAAGGCCGTGGCCTTGGGCGGCAAGTGCGAGGGTGAGCCCGGCGTGCGCGGCGAGGAAGGCCCGCAAGCCTTCTACGCGGCCTACTTCCGCGATCTGGACGGCAACAAGCTGTGCGCGTTCCGCGTCGGCCCGGCCTAGATCTCAACGCACGGACCCGAAACGAAAACGGCCGCCGGAGGAACCCTTCGGCGGCCGAATTCTTAGGTGAGCGCCTCGCCGCCTACCAGTTGAACATCGTGCCGTCCTGCAGGCGGTTCACCGGCAGGTAGGCGCGCTTGTACTCGTACTTGGACGCCAGCTCTTCGTCGATGTCGACGCCCAGGCCCGGCTTGTCGCCCGGATGCAGCATGCCGTCGTTGAAGGTGTAGGCGTGCGGGAACACCGCGTCCGTCTCCGGCGTGTGGCGCATGTATTCCTGCAGGCCGAAGTTCGGGATCGACATGTCGAAGTGCAAGGCCGCGGCCATGGTGACCGGCGACAGATCGGTGGCCCCATGGCAGCCGGTCTTGACGTGGTGCAGGTCGGCGAAGGCGGCGATCTTCTTGAGGTTGGTGATGCCGCCGGCGTGCAGCACGGTGGCGCGCAGATAGTCGATCAGCTGCTCTTCAATGAGCTGCTTGGCGTCCCAGACGTGGGCGAAGATCTCGCCGACGGCCAGCGGCGTGGTGGTGTGCTGGCGGATCAGGCGGAAGCCCGCCTGGTTCTCGGCCGGGACCGAGTCTTCCATCCAGAACAGGCGGTAGGGCTCGAGGTCCTTGCCCAGGCGCGCGGCCTCGATCGGGGTCAGGCGATGGTGGACGTCGTGCAGCAGGTGGACGTCCCAGCCCAGGACTTCACGGGCCTTCTCGAACAGCTTGGGCACGTGCTTCAGATAGGCCGAGGTCGACCAGACGTTCTCGGACGGCAGGTCGTTGTCGGCCGGCTCGTAGAACATCTTGTCCTTCGAGACGCCGTAGGTGCTGGCCAGGCCCGGGACGCCGGTCTGCAGGCGGATGGCCTTGTAGCCCATAGCCTTATACTTGACGGCCTCGGCGATGGTGTCCTCGATCGTCTCGCCGTTGGCGTGACCATAGACGGTGACCCCCGTGCGGCATGCGCCGCCCAGGAGTTGATACACGGGCAGGCCCGCGACCTTGCCCTTGATGTCCCACAGCGCCATGTCGACGGCGGCGAGGGCGGTCATGGCCACTGGGCCGCCGCGCCAGTACGAGCCGCGATAGAAGAACTGCCAGATGTCCTCGATCTGGTGAGCGTCACGGCCGATCAGCGACGGGATCATGTGATCTTGCAGGAAGCTGACGACCGACAGCTCGCGGCCGTTCAGCGTGGCGTCGCCGACGCCCGTGATCCCGTCCTCGGTGGTGATCTTCAGGGTGACGAAGTTGCGGCCGGGGCAGGTGACGATGACCTTGGCGTCGATGATCTTCAGCATGGACCTAGTCGTTGAGCGTGGAAGAGAAATTGGCCTGACCAGTTTTAGCGACTTATCAGACGAGATGCTAGAGCCCGTCGACGAAGGTCGGGTAGCGCGCCCCGTTCCCTTGCAATAGTCTGCACCACCCTGGCGCGTATGGCCGGCGCGTGATGGACGGGATTTGAAGAGACATGACCACTTCGACGACGGAAGCCCGCAAGCTCTACCAGCAGGTGGCTGGCGCGATCGCCGAAGCGATCCGCGAGGGCGTTCACAAGCCCGGTCAACGCCTGCCATCCGAGCGGGACCTGGCGGAGGATTACAAGGTCAGCCGCCCCACGGTGCGCGAAGCGATGATCGCCCTTGAGATCCAGGGCCTGGTCGAGGCCCGGCATGGCTCGGGCGTCTATGTCACCGACGCGCCGCGCGCCCAGGACTCCGCGCCCGAATTGGACATCGGCGCCTTCGAGCTGACCGAGGCCCGCCGCCTGATCGAGGGCGAGGTCGCCGCGCTGGCGGCCGCCACGATCACCGACGAGGAACTGACCGAGCTGGCGACGATCATGGACGACATGGTGGTCGAGAACGACAAGGACGTGCGCGGCGAAGGCGCCGACCGCCGCTTCCACGTCGCGATCGCCCGGGCCAGCCGCAACAGCGCGCTGGTCAGCGTCGTCGAGACGCTGTGGGACCAGCGCTACAAGTCGCCGCTGTGCCGGGCCATGCTGGAGCGCGCGCGCCAGGTCGGCGTCCGTCCCCGCATCGACGACCACCAGGAAATCCTCCTGGCCCTCAAGGCGCGCGATCCGGCCGCCGCCCGCAACGCCATGCGCGAGCACCTGGGCCGGGTCATCGACAACCTGCTGACCGCCACCGAGATCGACGCCCTGGAGCGCGCCCGCAGCGAAGTGGCCGCCCGCCGGGTCGAACTGGCCCGCCGCTCGGCGATCTGACCTCCACCGAATCTCGCGTACGGGCCGCCAGTAAGGCCCGATGAGAGGAAGGGGCCGTCCGCGAGGGCGGCCCCTTTTCCATGCGCCGATACTCCCGACGAAAAAATGGGCTGCTCCGCCGGTTGCTCCGGGTGCGGAAATCCGATCCAGCTTCGTCTTTCAAAGGGATGGAGCGGCCTCTGCTGTCGAGGCGCGCGGGTGAGGGGTGATATGATGACGCGTGGCGGAGCGATGGCCGGTGCGGCCCTCGGCGTGATTCTGGCCTTCGGGGCTCTGGGCGGCGCGACCGCCGCGGACATCACCCCACCGGAGAAGGCGTTCGCCCAGCCGATCGGCAGCGACTACTTCCTGGCCGACTACACCGCCTATGAGGCGTATCTGAAGTCCCTGGCGGCCCAGTCCGACCGGATGAAGCTGGTCGACATCGGCAAGACCGAGGAAGGCCGCACTCAGTGGATGGCGGTCGTCTCCTCGCCGGCCAACCTCGCCAAGCTGGATCGCCTGAAGGAGATCTCGCGCAAGCTGGCCAAGGCAGAGGGCGTCTCCAGGGAAGAGGCCGCCAAGCTGGCGGCCGAGGGCAAGGCGGTCGTCTGGATCGACGCGGGCCTGCACGCCACCGAGACCATCACCTCGCAAGGCCAGATCCAGGTCCTCTATCGGATGCTGACCGCCAAGGATCCCGAGACGCTGCGCCTGCTGGACGACTGCGTGATCCTGTTCGCCCACGACAACCCGGACGGCATGGAGCTGGTCAGCGACTGGTACATGCGCAACCAGGATCCGAAGAAGCGCGAGTTCAACTCGTTGCCGCGCCTGTATCAGAAGTACGTCGGCCACGATAACAACCGCGACAGCTTCATGTCGGCCATGGCCGAGACCACCAACGTGAACAAGCAGCTGTTCCGCGAGTGGTACCCGCAGATCGTCTACAACCAGCACCAGACCGGCCCGAACGGCATGGTGGTGTTCGTCCCGCCGTTCCGCGACCCGTTCAACTTCAACTACGACCCGCTGGTCATGACCGAGCTGCAGGAAGTCGGCATGGCCATGCACAGCCGCCTGGTGGCCGAGGACAAGCCGGGCTCGGGCGCGCGCAGCGCCGCTCCCTACTCCACCTGGCACAACGGCATGGAGCGGTCGGTCGCCTACTTCCACAATTCGATCGGCCTTCTGACCGAGATCATCGGCGGCCCGACCCCGACCACGGTCAATCTGGTGCCCGAGCTGCAGCTGCCCGGCAACGACCGCCCCGCGCCGATCGCCCCGCGCGTCTGGCGTCTGCAGGACTCGCTGGACTACCAGATGACCATGAACCTGGCGGTCATCGACTACGCCGCCCGCAATCGCGAGCGCCTGCTCTTCAACATCTGGAAGATGGGCGACAACAGCATCAAGCGCGGCTCGACCGACAGCTGGACCACCACCCCGACCCGCGTCGAGGCCCTGGCCGCCGCCGGCAAGGGCAAGCCCGGCCCGTACGGCGCGGCGATCGATCCCAGCCTCTACAAGGCCGTGCTGCAGACGCCCGAGTCCCGCGATCCGCGCGCCTACGTCCTCCCCGCCGACCAGGCCGACATGCCCACCGTGGTCGCCTTCCTCAACGCGCTGATCAAGACCGGCGTCGACGTCGACAAGGCCGACAAGGCCTTCACGATCGCCGGCAAGACCTATCCGGCCGGCTCGTACGTCGTGCGCACAGCCCAGGCCTATCGCCCGCACGTGCTCGACATGTTCGAGCCGCAGGACCACCCGCACGACCTGGAATATCCGGGCGGTCCGCCCAAGGCGCCGTACGACGTCACCGGCTACACCCTGGCCTACCAGATGGGGATCAAGTTCGACCGCATCCTGGACGGCTTCGAGGCCCCCACGACGCGCGTGCCTGACCTGATCAAGGTCGCGCCGGGTTCGGTGAAAGGCGCGGGAAGCGCGGGCTGGCTGGTCAGCCACGAGACCAATGCCAGCTTCACCCTGACCAACCGCCTGCTGAAGGCCGGCGCCAAGGTCTATTGGCTCAAGGACGGCGCCAAGGCCGGTGAAACCGCCTTCGGTCCCGGCGCGATCTTCGTCCCCGCCTCGCCGGCCGCCAAGGCGGTTATCGAGAAGGGCGTCAAGGACCTGGGAATCGACGCCTACGCCGTCGGCGGCAAGCCGTCCGGCGCGACGATCGCCCTGAAGCCGATCCGCATCGGCCTGGTGGACGTCTATGGCGGCTCGATGCCGTCGGGCTGGAACCGCTGGATGTTCGAGAAGTTCGAGGCCCCCTTCCAGGTGGTCTATCCGCAGCGCCTGGACGCCGGGAACATCAAGAAGGACTTCGACGTCCTGGTCTTCCCCGACGGCGTCGTGCCCGCCCCTCAGGACAGCCCATTCAAGGCCGGTCGCCCCTCGACCCAGCCCAAGCCCGAGGACATTCCGGCGGAATACCACGCCTGGCTGGGCCGATTCACCGACGACAAGACCCTTCCCAAGGTCGCCGAGTTCGTGAAGGGCGGCGGTTCGGTGGTGGCCATCGGCGCCTCGACGCGCCTGGCGACTGCCCTGGGCGCGCCGGTCGAGGTCGCCACCGCCAAGCGCGAGAACGGCCAGCTGAAGTCGTATTCGAACCGTGAACTCTACATCCCCGGCTCGGTTCTGCGCGCCAAGGTCGACCCGAAACAGCCTCTGGCCTACGGCGCCGGCGAACAGGTTGACGTCTTCTTCGACCGCAGCCCCACCTTCACGGTGAAGCCCGACGTCAAGGGCGTCTCGCGCGTCTCGTGGTTCGACACCGACAAGCCGCTGCGCAGCGGCTGGGCCGTCGGCCAGGAGAAGCTGAAGGACTCGACGGCGATGCTCGACATCGACCTCGGCAAGGGCAAGATCTTCGTCTTCGGCCCCGAGATCACCCAACGCGCCCAGTCGTGGGGCACGTTCAAGTTCCTGTTCAACGGCCTGCTGTACGGGCCAGCGGCCAGCGGTAAGTAGGCTCGGCGAAGCCCCTCTTCTCCGTTGATGGGGGAAGGGTCGGGGATGGGGGTGATTGCTAAGGTTGGTCCGCGCCCAGCTTACACCGCGGCAGCACCCCCACCCTAGCCTCCCGAGCAAAGGTGGGCGGGAGTTTCGGTCTTACTTCGACCCAAAGCGGACGCCCAACCCCTCCACTTTAGAGCGAGCGCCCCATTGCGAAGCAATAGAACGGTGAGCGAAGATCACCCAGATTGGTCTCGCCATCGGCTGGGATTCGCCGCCGAGCGCAGCGCTTCTTTGGGGGTATAATGAATCGGCCACTTCTTCGCCTGACCAGCCCGGCGCGTGGCGCCCGTTGGATCGTTTTGGCTGTTGCGGTCCTGCCGGCCGTCGCCGCCGCCAGCGACTTGGCGCCATGCGGTCCCGCAACGAATGGGGTGGTCGTCAGCACCAGCACTGTAGCCACGCCGCTGGCCGGCAGCGAGAGCGAGGCAGAGATCGGCCAAAGCATGATCTCTGCCGTGCGGCTCGACGATCTCGCGACCGGCATCAAGGTGCTTGAGCCGTTTTCGGCGAGCGGGAAGTATGTTGGCGCAACTTTCCAAGTTCAAATCCCGGCGGGCGACTACCTTATCTCAAGGGATCGACGGGCGGCGCGGTGGCCGTTCCGGACGCGGTCTTCAAGTACGACCGCGAGCGCAAACCGCGCCGCGGGTTTGGGGCTCCCGACGTCACTATGCGCATCGCCCCTTCGAATGTCGCGGACATAGAGGTGATCGTGACCTTCGGAATTCCACAGCAGATGGTTGTCGCAGAGCACCCCCCCTTCAAACCCACGGCATGCACTCGGGTCGACAAACCTTCCTTCAGGCGCGAACTGGTTTATTCGGGCTCTAGCAAGGGAACGGTCAAATTACTTTATCGCGAGTTCAGTAACGACTTTGCTCGTCCTGCCTTCTCGCAGGACCTCACCTACGATTTGGCAGACGGCGACGAGATTGGCTTCCGAGGCGCTCGCTTCAAAGTGCTCAAAGCAACCAACACTTCCATCCGCTACGTCGTCCTGAAGCCGCTCAACGAAAACTGATCTGTAAGCGTACCACAGAAGGGGCGGTCGCGCG
Source organism: uncultured Caulobacter sp. (assembly GCF_937900395.1). Taxonomy (GTDB): domain Bacteria; phylum Pseudomonadota; class Alphaproteobacteria; order Caulobacterales; family Caulobacteraceae; genus Caulobacter. Next base: position 11,579 of record NZ_CALCDX010000215.1, on the reverse strand, counting down.
GTCCAGGATCGGCGCCGCTGATGTGCGTAGCAATCCACCCCGAGCAGATCTTGGGTATGGCCGCGGTCGGCGCGCGAACGATCCTCTCCCGTAACTCGTCGATCTCGAGACGACTGCCGCCCCCAAAAACAAGATCGGCGCCGGATGCGATTCCGGCGCCGATTTAGCTTCGGAGCACCTAGGGGGCACGGCCCCGAAGCGCCGCCGTCCGACGTCGAACTGGCGATGACGTCGAGCGGCGGTAGGCTCCTGCCTGGACCGCAAACAGAAGAGCCTGAAGACATACTGCGCCCGCCCGTCCGGGCCAGCTTTGATCCCGCGCAAATCCCGATACGAAAGCGGCGCCGGAGGGGCAGCTCCGGCGCCGTGATCGCGTCCTAAGGATTGAGGTGGGAGAATACCCTAGGGCGCAACCGCCTCGGCCCCTGGGCGACGCGGATCGGCGCCGCCCAGAAAGAGGCCATTGTCGATCATGATCGACTGGGCGGAGCCCATGGTCTCGTCCGAGGTTATCGGGTGACCCATCGCCTTCAGCAGGGCCACCGTGTCGGGATTGAAGTTCGGCTCGACGCGCAGGGTGTCGCTGGCGTCCTGGAAAATCCGCGGCTGATGCGTCGCCTCGGCCACGTTCAGCTTGAAGTCGACGATGTTGACGATGACCTGCAGCACCGTGTCGATGATGGTGGCGCCGCCGGGCGTGCCGGTGATCAGCCAAGGCTTGCCGTCCTTGAAGATCATGGTCGGCATCATCGTGGAGAGCACCCGCTTGCCGGGCTCCAGCGCGTTGGGCGGCAACGGCTTGCCAGCCTTCCGGGCGCGCCAGGCGGCCTCGTGGGCGTAGTTGTTCATCTGGTTGTTCAGCACGAAGCCCGCGCCCGACACCATCACGCCCGAGCCGAAGTCGGCGCCCAAGGTGTAGGTGTTCGACACCGCATTGCCTTCGGCGTCCGCCACCGAGAAGTGGGTGGTGTTATGGCTCTCGAACGCCCAGGGATCACCCACGCCGAGGTCTTTGGCGGGGGTGGCCTTGTCCGGGTTGATCCGCTTGGCGCGCTCGGCGCCGTAGGCCTTGGACGCGAAGCCGCCCAGGGGGACCTTCACGAAGTCGGTGTCGCCCAAATAGCGCGCGCGGTCGGCATAGGCCATCTTCATGGCCTCGGCCTGCAGGTGCAGGGTCTTGGCCGAGCCGAGCCCCGAGGCCTTTAGGTCGAAGGTCTCCAGGATGTTCAGCATCTCCAGCAGGGTCGCCCCGCCCGCGCTGGCCGGCGGCGAGGTCATCACCGTCAAGCCGCGATAGCTCCCGACCAGAGGCTGGCGGATCACGGCCTTGTAGGACGCCAGATCCTCGGCGGTGATCAGACCGCCATGGGCCTTCATGTCGGCGGCGAAGCGCTGGGCGATCTCGCCGCGATAGAAGGCGTCGGCGCCCTTGTCGGCGATCTGGCGCAGCGACCAGGCCAGGTCCGGCTGCTTGAGCGTCTCACCCGCCCGGTAGAGGGCCCCGCCCGGCTTGTAGAAGGCCTGCTTGCCCGCCTCGCTCTCGGACAGGCGCTGCTTGCCCCAGCTGAAGACGAAGGCCTCGTCCGGCGACAGCACGACGCCCTCGGCGGCCAGGCGATAGGCCGGTTCGACCAGGGTTTTCCACGGCAAGCGGCCGTACTTCTGGTGGGCCAGATAGAGGCCTGCGACGGTGCCGGGCACGGTCGGCGCGCGGTAGCCCTTGGAGGCGACGTCGTCGATCTCCTTGCCGTCCTGGTCGACGAAGGTCTCGAGCTTGGCGGCCTTGGGCGCGACGCCGCGATAGTCAATGAAGATCGTTTCGTTGGTCTTCGCCAGATGGACCATCATGAAGCCGTCGCCGCCGATATTGCCGGCCCGCGGCAAGGTCACGGCCAGGGCGAAGGCGGTGGCGACCGCCGCGTCCACGGCGTTGCCGCCCTGGCGCAGGATGTCGGCGCCGACCTTGGTGGCGATCGCGTTCTGGCTGACCACCATGCCCTTCTCGCCGACGACCGGCGAGTGGATGCTGGGGTACTCCAGAAGCTGCTTCTTCTGCGCCCAGGCCTCGCTGGAGGCGATCGGCGCGGCCGCGATGGCCAGGGCCGCCAGGCTGGCGGAAACGAACCGGAAGAAGGTCATGAGGGCCTCGTGCGAGCGCGCGAACAGTCACGTCCGACTCCTCCGGCGAAGGCCGGAGAAGTCGGACGCTTCAAGGCTTAGAACCGCTTGGAAACGTTCATGTACCAGTAGCGGCCGGTCGCGTTGTACAGCGCGCCGTAGTAGCCGAAGTTGGTCGACGAGATCGGCGGGGCCTTGTCGCCGACGTTGCGGACGCCGACGCGGACCGTGGAGCCGTCGAAGCGGCCTTGCTTGAACGCGTACTGGCCGTACAGGCTGACCGTGGTCCAGGACGGCATCTGGTAGTATTCGCCGCCGGTCAGGGTCGAGCCGGTGTCGTAGACCTCGCTCACATAGTTGACGAAGGCGCCGGCGCCCCAGCCGCCCTTGCGCCAGCTCATGCTGGCGCTGCCCCGGAACTCCGGCGCGCCGCCCATGCCGATCTGGTTGCCGGCGCTGGTGACCGTCACGCCCGGCAGCTTGCCGGCGGCGACAGCCTGTTGCAGCAGCACCTCGGTCGCGCCGGGCGACTGGTCGTACTGCAGCAGCTTGGCGACGTTGACGTTCAGGCCGAAGTCGCCCCAGGGGGTGTCGTCCAGATCATAGGCCAGCGAGAAGTCGACGCCCTTCACCACGCGCGGCTGCAGGTTCGTATAGACGTCGTTGATCTGGGCGATCGCGCCCACCGTATTCGTCCCCACCGGCGCGTCGCGGACGACGTTCGGGTTGGACGAGCCCTGCTGACGCAGCAGCCAGTCCAGCGCGATCTGGTTGCCGCCGCCCAGAATGCCGATGACCCCCTTCTCGCGGATCGACCAGAAGTCGGTGGTAAGGGTCAGCCTGCCATATTCAGCCGGGATGAAGCGCGGCTGATAGACGAAGCCGACGCTGGCGTTGTCGGCCTCTTCCGGCTTCAGGTTCTGATTGCCGCTGCGGACCTCGATGGTGCTGGCGCTGGAGCAGGTGGTCGCGTTGGGCGTATTGATCCGGCAGAAGGCCCAATCGGTGCGGGTGTTCGAGACCGAGGCGCCCTCGCTGTAGAACTGCGGCAGGTTCGGCGCGCGGAAGCTCTGCGAGACCGAGCCGCGCAGCGACAGGCCCTGGCCGACCTTCCACAGGATCGCGCCCTTCGGCTTCAGCACGTTGCCGAAGTCCGAATAGTGCTCGTCGCGGGCGGCGATCTGCAGGCTGACTTCCTCGACGAACGGGATGTTCATCTCGGGCGAGATGACCGGCACCGCCAGCTCGAAGAAGGCCGAGGCGATCGTGCGATGGGCCGAGACGTCCGGCGAGCCGGAAGCGCCCATGACGTCGGTGCCATAGGTCACGCCGGTGACGCTGTTGGTGTACTTGATCGTGCCGTCCAGACGGTCGTCGCGATCGTCGTCATAGGTCTCGCGGCGAACCTCGACCCCGGCCGCGAAGCCGACGTCGCCGCCGGGCAGCTGGAAGAGATCCCTCTTCGACACCTTGAAGTCGCCCAGGGCCAGCGAGGTCTTGCTGATCCGATAGACGTTGATCAAGAACGAATTGATGGTGTCCTGGCTGTTGGGCGTGGCGTCCGCGCCCGAATAGTTGGTCGTCGAGCCGCCGTTGAACGGGTTATAGGCCGAGGCGTCGGTGCGGTTCAGCGCCGCCTGGAAGGCCGTATTGCTGATCGCGTTGTGCGTCATGTCCTTGGTGCGAGCTTCGGAGTAGAGCAGCGCGCTGTCCCACTTCCAGCCGTTCCACGAACCCTTCAGGCCACCCAGCAGGCGGATGCTGTCGTCGGTGACCGTGTAGGTGCGGCCGCCGGCGTCGACCGGGCGGTAGTTGGTGATGTTCATCGCCACGCCCGACGCAGCCACGCCGGTCAGGCCCGTCAGACGGTTCGGATTGACCGCGCCATTCGCGAGGGTCGTCGGACCGAAGGGGTTCCAGTAGGCGTTGGCGGCGATGCTGATCGGGGCGGTGCTGAGCGGCGCGGACTGCTCGCGATTGCCGGTGAACAGGGCGTGATAGTAGCCCGCTTCGCCATAGGCGGTGATGTCGCCGAAGTCGTGCTCGACCGTCGAGAATAGGTTGGTCCGCTCCAGCCCGCCCTTCAGCGAGCGCTGCGGGTTCTCGTCGTAACGCAGCGGGCGGTCGGCCGCGCCAGTGATCGTGCCGGACTTGATGCAGATGCCGCCGGGCAGGGTCGCGGACGAGCAGCCCGCAGCGGTATTGCTGATCGGCTCGATATGGAACACGCCCGAGGTCGTCAGCGCCACGTTGTTCTGGCGCGGCGCCGTCGAGGACGGGATCAGGGTGAAGGCGCCCCACGGGCTTGAGGTCGAGCGATTGTCGAACGCGGTGTCGTTGGCCCAGGCCGTGCCGGCCATGGCGGCGCGGTGATCCTCGCTGGCCGCGTAGTCGCGCTCACTGGCCATCAGGCGGCTGTGGCCGGTGTAGGAGCCGAAGAAGGTCAGGCGGGTGCCGTCCTCGAGACGGGTGCCGGCCTTCACGTTGAAGGTCCCTTCGCGATAGCCGGTGCCTTCCGAGCCGCCAACCTGGGCCTCGACGCGCAGGCCCTGGAACTTGGTGTCGATCACCGTATTGACCACGCCCGCCACGGCGTCCGTGCCGTAGATCGCGGCCGCGCCGTCCAGCAGGACCTCCACGCGCTTAACCCCGGCGACCGGGAAGGCGTTGGTGTTGACGGTCTGCACCGGCACCAGGTTCTCGGTCTGGGTGCCCGGCGCCAGCACAGCGCGACGGCCGTTCAGCAGGGCCAGGGTGTTGCCGGTGCCGAGGCTCCGCAGGTTCAGGGACGAGACGTCGCCGCGCGCGTCGTTCAGGTTCCCGGTGGTGCGGGCTTCCTGGAACTGCACGTCGCCAGCCTGCGGGATCGAACGGAACAGTTCGTCGCCGGACACGGCGCCCGTGGCGATGATTTCCTTCTCGCCGACCACCGTCACCGGCAAGGCGCCCGTCGTCTTCGCGCCTTCGATCTGCGAGCCGACGACCACGACGGCTTCGACCATCTGGGCCTCGTCAGTCGTCGCGCCGGCCCCCGCGCCCGCGGACTGGGGGAGTTCGGCCGGGGCCGGACGCAGGGTGATGGTCTTGCCGTCGTCGGATTGGACGACCAGACCGGCGGCCTTGGCCAGGCGCGCCAGCGCCTCGGCGTCGGCGATGTCGCCGGCCACGGCCGGCGTGCGCTTGCCGGTCGCCGCCTCGAACGGGAACAGCACCTGCTTGCCCGACTGCTGAGCGAAGGCCTGCAGCGCGGTCACCGCGTCGCCAGCTGGAATGTTGAAGGTGTGGCGGGCCTCTTGGGCCAGGGCCGGACCGGCCAGAACCAGGACGGCGGCGGACGCCATCAGGAAGCCACGAACCGTGCGGCGACGCGTGTCGTTAGACATTGTTTTTATTAATCCCTCTCGACGCCTCCAGCCCCGACGGGAGAGCGTCTTCTCGGGATCGACGGTATAGCCTCGCGTTTCCGCCAGTCGCGATGGAACTTTTTTGAGCGGCGCTTCGGGTTAGGCGCCTAGCTGCGCCGCGACAGGCGGATCGCGCCGTCCGCGCTTTCGGAGGCGCGCACCGGGAAGGCGCTGGTCACCGCCGAGACGAAACTGGTGGGTTCGGTCGTTTGGAAATAGCCGGCCAGGCGCAGGTCCGCGATCGACGGGTCCGCGATGCGGATCTGACGATGGTTGTAGCGGTTGAACTCGGCGGCCGCCTGCGCCAGGGACTGTCCGTTCAGCGCGATCGCCCCTTGGCGCCAGGCCAGGCTGCGATCGATCTCGGCGTTGGACACCGCGCGGGACCGCGAGCCGCGCGAATCGTAGATCGCCACCACGCCGGCCTTCAGGCGCATGTCGTCCTTCGACTCGTCGCGAACCGGATCGACATCGACCGCGCCCTTCTTGACGGTCACCGCCGCGCCGTCCGAACGAAGACGCACCACCACTTCGGCCGAGCCGTCGGCGGCGATCACCGCGTCGGCGGCCTTGACCACCAAGGGCTGCGCGCCGGGCGCCGCGTCGAACAAGGCCTCGCCCTTGACCAGCTTGACCTCTCGCACGCCCCGCTTGAAGCGCACCACAACCTTGCTGTTGGTGTTCAGCTCGATGCGGCTGTTGTCGCCCAGCACGACGACCCGACGCTCGCCGATCGCGGTGGCGTAGGCGGTCGAGGTTCCGAAAGACAGGCTTCCGGCCACGACCAGCGCCATCGCCGCCGCCGCGGCCATCCCGCGCGCCCAGGGCGACCGCGCCAAGGCCGGCAGACGAGGCTTGGACGTCGGCGCCAGCAGATCGGCGTCAGGGCTTTCCAGGCCTGGCCGGAGCGCGCGCACGCGGTCCAGCCGAGCCCAGGCGGCGGCTTCGCGCTCGTAGGCGGCCTCGTGCTCGAAGCTTTCGCCGCGCCAGGCCTCGAAGGCGGCGCGGTCGGCGTCAGAGCACGAAGGATCGTCAAGCCGCACCACCCAGAGGGCGGCGGCCTGCCTTACCGCTTCGCGTCGTGATCCCGTTTCCCGCTCCATGAGCGCCCTTCGTCGACCTTGATCTTTCGTTCGTTACGCCGTCCCAGCTTCTCGGAACAGTAGCGAAGCCCCTTCACCAGGTGCTTCTCAACAGTAGAGACGGACAGGCCCAGCCGAACCGCTATCTCGTCCGGCGAGAGGCTGTACACTTTTCTCAACGTGAAGACGCGTCGACATTGCGTCGGAAGTTCGGCGATGGCGTCGGCGAGCGCGCGAAGCTCCTGACGCGATTCGACGATCGAGTGCGCGCCCGGCGCCTCGTCGATCGGATCGATGCGTTCGAAGTCGGCGACGGCCGTGATCGTCAGCACCTTCCGACGACGGAGGGTGTCGAGGGCGCAGTTTCGGAGGATGCGGGTGGCGAAAGCGCCCGGGTTGTTGATCTCGCGCCAGGTCTTGCAGGCGATCGCCCGCGCGAACGTCTCGTGGACCAGGTCTTCCGGATCGGTCTGCCCGTCCCGGCAGAACCGGCGAGCATAGGCCAGCAGATCCGGCTCCAGCGGCAGGATCGCCCGCCGAAACCAGGCGCGCCTGTCTTCATCTTCTTGCGCCATCAACGCTCCCCTCGGCGACAAGCAAGCCGATCGGGGACGGAATGGCAACCCGGCGACAGCGTCGCCGCCGGGTTGCTTTCGGCGCGGCGCCTAATCCTCGATCGGATTGTGCCGCGTATCCTTCAGGAAGAGACCCCCGATAACGGCGGTCACCGTGGCGATGATCACCGGATACCAGAGGCCGGAGTAGATATCCCCGGTCGCCGCCACGATCGCAAAGGCCGTGGTCGGCAGGAAGCCGCCGAACCAGCCGTTGCCGATATGGTAGGGCAGCGACATCGCCGTGTAGCGGATCCGCGTCGGGAACATCTCGACCAGCATGGCCGCGATCGGGCCGTAGACCATGGTCACATAGATCACCAGGATCGCCAGCAGGCCGATGACGACGGGCTTGTTAACCAGCGCCGGATCGGCCTTGGCCGGATAGCCGGCGGCCTTCAACTGAGCGCCGAGATCGGCCTCCCAGGCTTTGCGCGCGTCGGCGAAGGCCTTGCCCGTGGCGCCCTTGGGATCGAAGCCCGACAGGCTGACTCCGCCGACCTGGACGGTGGTCGGCGCGCCGGCCGGGATGTCCTGCGACGTGTAGGTCACGCCCGCCTTGGCGAGATAGGCCTTGGCCACGTCGCAGGGCGTATTGAACTTGGCCTTGCCGACGGGATCGAACTGGAAGGCGCAGGTGGCCGGATCGGCGTTGACGACGATCGGGGCCGAAGCCTCGGCCTGGGCCAGCACCGGATTGGCGTAGGTCGTGATGGCCTTGAAGATCGGGAAATAGGTCGCCGCCGCCAGCACGCAGCCGACGATGATGATCCACTTGCGGCCGATCTTGTCGGACAGCCAGCCAAAGAACACGAAGAACGGCGTACCGATCAGCAGGCTGGTGGCGATCAGCAGATTGGCCAGCGCGCCGTCCAGCTTCAGCGTCTTCTCCAGGAAGAACTGAGCGTAGAACTGACCACTGTACCAGACCACCGCCTGGCCCATTGTCAGGCCGAACAGCGACAGCAGCACGACCTTCAGATTCGACCAGCGGCCGAAGGCCTCGGCCAGCGGCTTCTTGGTCCCCTTCCCTTCCGAGATCATGCGCTGGAAGGTCGGGCTTTCGTGCAGCTTCAGGCGGATCCACAGCGACACGCCCAGCAGCAGCAGCGAGACCAGGAACGGAATCCGCCAGCCCCAGGTCTTGAAGGCGTCCTCGCCCAGCCAGGTGCGCGTCGCCAGGATGACCAGCAGCGACAGGAACAGGCCCACGGTCGCCGTGGTCTGAATCCAGCTGGTGTAGAAGCCGCGCCGGCCTTCGGGCGCGTGTTCGGCGACATAGGTCGCCGCCCCGCCGTACTCGCCGCCCAGCGCCAGGCCCTGCACCAGGCGCATGACGATCAGCGCGATCGGCGCGGCGACGCCGATCTGCTCGTAGGAAGGCAGCAGGCCGACCACGAAGGTCGAGACGCCCATCAGCAGCATGGTGATCAGAAAGGTGTTCTTGCGGCCCCAGATGTCGCCGAGGCGTCCGAAGATCACCGCGCCCAGCGGTCGGATGGCGAAGCCGGCGGCGAAGGCCAGCAGGGCCAGGATGAAGCCGGTGGTCTCGTTGACGCCCGAAAAGAAATGGCCGGTGATGATCACCGCCAGCGAGCCATAGAGATAGAAGTCGTACCACTCGAACACGGTGCCGAGCGAGGACGCCCCGATCACCAGCGCGTCGCGGCCCTTTTTGGGCGCGGCTTGGCTGTCAGCCCCCATCGATGAATTCCCTTCCCTGAACGCCGCGTTTCCCCGCGGTCAAGCAGGACCCTAACTCAGCGAACGTGACTCTTGCGATGCAGGAAATCTGGGAGCGGTCACTTTTTTGGGACCGGTTTCCACAATGCGAGGCGCGACGCGCGCAATGACGGCGCGGCCGCGATATGCCATCACGCCGGAAGAGGAAGAGGAGCCGCCATGACCGTCTCAAAGATCGCCCGTCGCGCCCTGGTCGGCGCCCTAGCCGCCGTTCCTCTTTTCGCCGGGGCCGCCTCGCCCGCCCTCGCCGCCGGCAAGCCGCGCGTGGCGATCGAGACCGACAAGGGGACCATCATCGTCGAACTGGAGGACAAGAAGGCGCCGATCACGGCGACGAACTTCCTCTATTATGTCGACAAGCACCGCTTCGACGGCGGCCAGTTCTTCCGCGCCAACCGGGCCAAGGGCGCGGCCGGCGCCGGCTCGATCCAGGGCCAGCCCAAGCCCTACTCCCGCCGCGCGCCGCCGATCGCTCATGAGAGCACGCTGAAGACGGGCTTGAAGCACAAGGCCGGCGCCATCTCGATGGGGCGCGACGCGCCCGGCTCCGCCACCGCCGACTTCTTCATCTGCGCCAGCGCCCAACCCTATCTCGACGCCAAGCCGGGGAAGTCCGATGCGGCCCAGGGCTATGCGGTCTTCGGCTATGTCGTGCAGGGCATGGATGTCGTGAAGAAGATCCTGGCCGGCCGCACCGACGGCCCGACCAGCGTGCCGTCGATGAAGGGCCAGATCCTGAACCCTCCGGTGAAGATCCTCAGCATGAAGCGGGTCTAGGGCCCGACGCCCGGCGCGCTTTTTGCGGCGCCCGGCTTGCGTCGGCTCATTTATAATATAAACGCCGACGCCGAACATCCGCGCGGGAGGAGACTTACGTGATCCGCATCGGCCTCGTCGGCGTGGGCAAGATCGCCCATGACCAGCATATCCCCGCCATCGCCGCGGATCCGCGCTTCGACCTCGTCGCCGCCGCCAGCCGCAGCCAGCCGGACCTCGGCGACCTGCCGGTCTTCCACGACATCGAACAGATGCTGGCAGAAGGCCCGGCGCTGGACGCGGTCGCCCTCTGCACGCCCCCGCAAGCGCGCCGCGAGACCGCGCTCGCCGCCCTGCGCGCCGGCAAGCACGTCTTCCTGGAAAAGCCGCCCGGCGCGACGGTCGGCGAAGTGGCCGAGCTGGCCGCCGTCGCGCGCGAGCAGGGCGTCGTGCTGTTCACCAGCTGGCATTCCCGCTTCGCCGCCGGCGTGCCCCAGGCCAAGGCCTGGATGGCCAAGAACCCCGTCCGCACCCTCGCCATCGAATGGCGCGAGGACGTGCGCCGCTGGCACCCGGGCCAGACCTGGATCTGGCAGGCCGGCGGCATGGGCGTCTTCGATCCGGCCATCAACGCCCTGTCGATCCTGACCGAGATCATGCCCGAGGAGGTCTTCGTCACCGACGCCAGGCTGCAGGTGCCTGAGAACGTCCAGTCGCCGATCGCCGGCCACGTGGACATGACCACGCTGAAGGGCGCGACGATCACCGCCGATCTCGATTTCCTGCAGACCGGTCCCCAGACCTGGGACATCACCGCCTGGAGCGACGCCGGCGAGCTGAAGCTGTCGCTGGGCGGCGCCGAGCTGACCATCGACGGCAAGACCGTCGAGGTTGGCGAGAACCGGGAATATCCCGGCCTCTACGACCGCTTCGCGACCCTGATCGCCGAGGGCCGGTCGGAGGTGGATGTGCGGCCGCTGACGCTGGTGGCCGACGCATTCATGGTCGGGACGCGCGAGAGCGTCGAGGCGTTTGTGGAGTAGAAAGCTCAAACAAGATGCTCCCCCGCGATACGGGGGAGCTGTCGCGGAGCGACTGAGGGGGCTAACGCGGCTCGCCTCCAGCTTGCCCCCTCCGGCCCTCTGGGCCACCTCCCCCGCATCGCGGGGGAGGATCTTACCCCGCCTAATTCACCTGCCGCTCGCGCCCCTCCCAGTACGGCGCCCTCAACTCGCGTCGAAGGATCTTGCCGGACGCGTTCCTGGGCAGCGCGGCCACGAAGTCCACGCTCTTGGGCGCCTTGAAGTGCGCGATGCGGCTGCGGGCGAAGGCGATGATGTCGGCAGGGTCGGGCGTGACGCCGGGCTTGGGGGCGACCACCGCCTTGACGGCCTCGCCCCATTTCTCGTCCGGCACGCCAATCACGGCCACCTCGGCCACGTGCGGGTGACCGTAGACGGCGCTCTCGACCTCGGCCGGATAGATGTTCTCACCGCCCGAGATGATCATGTCCTTCACCCGGTCGTGGATGAACAGATAGCCGTCCTCGTCCAGGTAGCCGGCGTCGCCGGTGCGCAGCCAACCCTCGGCGTCGATCGTCTTCGCGGTGGCCTCGTCCAGCTTCCAGTAGCCGGCCATGGTCGAGCGCGACCGGATCGCCACCTCGCCCACGGTGTTCGGCGGCAAGCTGTTTCCCGCCTCGTCGATGACCTTCAGCTCGACGCCCGGCATCGGCAGGCCGGCCGCGCGCATGCGCTTATTGCCGGCCGGGTCGTGGTCCTCGGGCGGCAGATAGACCACCGTGCCCGTCGTCTCGGTCATGCCGTACTGCTGGACGAAGCCGCAACCGAACACCTCCATGC
>NZ_CALCDX010000214.1 GCF_937900395.1 uncultured Caulobacter sp. | reverse complement strand
CGGTCGCGCAGCAGGCGGAAGCGTTCGGCGGCGATGGCGTCGGCGAGCATCAGGCGGCTCCTTCCGAGGTGGCCGTGGGCGTCTGCCCCAGCGATTTCAGATAGACGCCCTCGAGGTCGACCTCGCGCCAGCGCGCCTCGACGATCTCGGCGCCGGCCTCGACCAGGGCGCGGATGACAGCGGGCGCCTCGCCCCGCGGGATGTCGGCCAGCACGGCGTCCGGCCCGTCGGCTTCGCCGCGCGCGCCCAGCACCGACAGCGCCGGGGCGAGGGGAGAGGCCAGGGTCAGGCGCAGGCGGGCCTCGCCGGCGGTCAGTTCAGAGACGCCGCCTTCGGCCACGACCTTGCCGCGCGAGAGAATGGCGACGCGGTCACAGACGCGCTTGACCTCGTCCAGCTGGTGGCTGGCCAGGATGACCGTGACGCCCTCGCGCTTGGCCAGGTCTACGATCAGGGCGCGGATCTCCTGGATCCCGGCCGGGTCCATGCCGCTGGTCGGCTCGTCCAGGATCACGAGTTCGGGCCTGGTGAGGAAGGCGGCGGCCAGACCCAGGCGCTGCTTCATGCCGACCGAGAAGCCGCTGGTGGCGCGGTCGGCCGCGTGGGTCAGGCTGACCCGCTCCAGCCAGCCGCCGATGTCGGCGTCCTTCCTGCCGCTTTCCAGCGCCAGCATGGTCAGGGTGTCGCGGGCGGTCAGGTAGGGCGGATAGCGCGGGGTCTCGATCATCGCCCCGACCTTGCGCAGGGCGGTGATGTCGCCGGGGGCGGCTCCAAAAAGGCGGGCCGAGCCGCTGGTGGGGCGCACCAGGCCCAGGGCGATCCGGAACAGCGTGCTCTTGCCCGCGCCATTGGGGCCCAGGACCCCGAATACGCCGCCGGCGGGAATGGCGATGGAGAACTCGTCGAGGGCGCGCACCGCCCCGTAGGTCTTGGTGAGGCGGTCGGCCTCGAGGGCGATCGACATGCGACGAATCCCGGACGCCGAACGACTCGGCTCGACGGGGGGACTATGGCCAGCCGACGGAGCGCCGCCAAGTTAAGTCGCCGTCATCGCCTCGCGCGAACATTGGTCGTCATACGCCGGCAACATCCATGACGGATCAGGCCTGAAACCACCGTCTTGCCGAGCTTCCGTCATGGCCCTTCGCCGTCTTCTCTTCATGGTCTTCGCCGCCGCCCTCGTCCTGACCGGGAGCGCCGAAGCGCGGGAGAAGGCGCCGCACCTGACCATCCTGATTTCGCTGGACGGCTTTCGGGCGGATTATCTGGATCGCGGCGCCACGCCGACGATCAGGGCCTTGGCCGACGACGGCGCTCGCGGGGCCATGCGGCCCTCCTTTCCCAGCCAGACCTATCCGAACCACTACACCCTGGTCACGGGCAAGCGTCCCGACCGGCACGGGGTGGTCGCCAACGAGATGGAGGACGCCGTCATCGGCGGGCCGAAGTTCACGATGAATGGGCCGACCGCCAACGACCCACGCTGGTGGAATCAGGCCAAGCCCTTCTGGGTGTCGGCGGTCCAGCAGGGCAAGCCGGCCGCCGCCATGTTCTGGCCCGGCTCGGAGACCGAGATCGACGGCGCGCGGCCGACGCGCTGGATGAAGTACGACGAAACCCTGCCTTACGACGCCCGCATCGATCAGGTCCTGTCTTGGATGGACAGCGCCGACGGGCCGCCCCTGGCCTTCACCACGCTTTATTTCGACGCGGCCGACACCGAAGGGCATCACTACGGGCCGGACTCGCCCGAATTGCGCGCGGCCCTTGTCAGACTCGATCGGGCCGTCGCGCGGCTGGTGGACGGTCTGAAGGCGCGGGGGCGGTTCGAGGCGACCGACATCATCATCGTCGCCGATCACGGCATGGCGCCCTTGCCCGCCGCCAATCGTGTCGTGCTGGACGATCTGATCGATCTCTCGAAGATCCACCTGGTGACACGGGGGGCGATGACCAGCTTCTCGCCCGAGAAAGGCCAGGAAGCGGCCGTCGAGCGCGCGTTCCTGAGCCGGCGTTTGCCGCACATGACCTGCTGGAAGAAGGGCAAGGTTCCCGCGCGGTTCCACTACGGCAAGAACCCCCGCGTGCCGGCCATCGTCTGCCTGTCGGAGCGCGGGTGGTACACGACGACCCGCGCGGCCAAGGCCAAGCCCGGCAAGTGGGACGGCAAGGATGGCGGCGCCCATGGCTTCGATCCCGAGGACCCGATGATGCGCGCGCTGTTCGTCGCCCACGGACCCTCGTTCAAGTCCGGCGTGCGCTTGCCCGTGTTCGACAATGTCGATGTCTATCCCCTGCTGGCCAGGATCACCGGCGTTCGAGCCGAGACCGGCGACGGATCACTCTCGGTCCTGGGGCAGGCCCTCAAATAGCCGCCGGAAGTTCGCGCATAGCGAGATTGTGGTCAATAAATGCAACCAAGAAACGTATCGCGCGAGGTTTCGATGTATAAGGGAAGCAGGCGCCACTGACCGTCGGCGACGCCCGCGCTTCCTCGCCCAGAGGAGCGGTTCAACCAGCTTAGGGAGAACGCTATGGGTTTCTATGGTCCCGAACCTTTCGACACCGCCGAGGCCACCTACGTGTGGACGGGCCTGCGGACGCCGGGGTTCTTTTCCGTCACCGTGAAGGGGAACGCCCCGAACTTCACCACTGGCGTCAAGCTGGTGCGTGACCCCGACTTCGTGGGCGGGCTCGCCATCGACGTCATGGGCTGGACGGGTCCGTTGGGCAAGGGAACGACGCCCTATACCGTTCAGGGCACGTTCAACGGCCTGTACCTGCCCAAGATTCTGATCGTCGGCTCCAACCAGCGGCTGCTGATCGACGTGAAGGAAATCCCGTTCACGAACGAGGACGACTACGTCAAGCAGCTCAGCGCACAGGCAAAAGAGCTCGAACCGGCCTGACGGTGCGGACGGACGCGCGCCCGGCCCTTTCCGGGCGCGCGCTTTCGAGAACGATGTTCTTTGGTTCTTGTCGAATTAGTTTCAGTATGCGTTAAATATTGCTCCTTCCTGCAAGGAGCTCGCCATGCGCCATCCCGGACTGACCCCAGCCCTCGCCTATGACGATCCGAAGGCCGCGGTCTCGTGGCTGGAAAAGGCGTTCGGCTTCGAGGTCGCCCTTCTGGTCGAGGACGAGCAGGGGCGCCTGGCCCACTGTGAAATGACCTTTGGCCAGTCGACGGTCATGATCGGCTCGTCCTGGCGCCCAGAGATCTCCAGTCCCGCCGCGCTTGGCGGAAAGACCACTCAGACCGTGCATATCCATATGGACGGCGATGTCGACGCCCATTGTGCGCGAGCTCGCGCGGCCGGGGCGGTGATCTTCGCCGAGCCCGAGAACCAGTTTTACGGCGACCGCACATATCGCTGCTTCGATCTCGAAGGTCATATCTGGACCGTCGCCGCGCCTGTAGAGAGCGTGTCGATCGCCGAGATGGAGGCGCGTAGCGGCCACAAGATCAGCGCGCCCTCCGCATGATCACGCCCGACGATTTTCGACGGCTGGCCCTGGCGCTGCCTGGGGCGGTCGAAAGCTCGCACATGGGAACGGTCGACTTCCGGTGCGGGAAGATCTTCGCCACGCTTGGTAATCCGGACGCGGATTGGGCCATGGTTCAGCTGACGCCCGATCAACAGGAGATGCGCGTGGCCGCCGAGCCCGGGATCTTTGTTCCGGTTCCGGGCGGTTGGGGGAGGCGCGGCTCGACGCGCTTGCGTCTCTCCGCCTGTAACGAGGCCACGGCGCGCGGCGCGCTGTTGGACGCCTGGCGCAATGTCGCGCCGAAGGCCCTGCTGGACGCTCAGGCTTGAACGACGCCCTGGACCGAACCCTGGCGGCCTTGGCCGACCCGCATCGGCGACGGGCGGTCGATCTGTTGCGAGAGAGGCCGCGCCGCGCGGGCGAGCTGGCCGAGAGCCTGGGTCTCTCGCCGCCGGCGATGAGCCGGCATCTGCGCGCTCTGCGTCAGTCGGGCCTCGTCGAGGAAAGCCATCCCGAGTTCGATGCGCGGGTCAGGGTCTATAGCCTGCGGCCCGAGCCCATGGCCCAGCTGAAGGCTTGGCTGGACGCGGCGGAGGGCCATTGGGCCGGCCAGCTCTCGGCGTTGAAGACGCACATCGAGGCCAAGCCGCGATGAGTTCTCGGATCCTGGTCGCCCTGCGGATCCAGGCCTCGCCCGAGGCGGTGTTCGACGCCTTCGTCGACGACATCGCGCTGTGGTGGCGGCCCAATCCGCTGTTCTCGTTTACCCCGCGCTCCCCAGGTGTCATGGCCTTCGAAGGCGATCGCCTGGTCGAGCGGCTGGCCTCGGGCAAGGTTTTCGAAGTGGGGAAGGTGCGGGTCTGGGAGCGCGGCGCGCGCCTCGTCTTCGGCTGGCGTCAGGCCAGCTTCGCGCCCGGCGTGGAGACCGAGGTCGAGGTGCGTTTCGAGCCCGTGGAGGCCGGGACCCGCGTCACGGTCGAGCATCGCGGCTGGGACGCCATCCCCGCCGACAGCGTCGCGCGTCACGGTTTTCCCGATGCGGTCTTCCTGCACAGACATGGCGAATGGTGGCGGGCGCTGCTGGCGGGCCTTGCGACACGGGCGAACAGCCGCCAACTAGGAGCCGCCGGGGAGGGCGAGGCATGACCAATACGCAGATCACGGGCGGCAAACGCCAGGCGGCGCTGGGCTTCATCTTCATCACCGCGATCATGGACGTCCTGTCCCTGGGCGTGATGATCCCCGTCTTGCCCAATCTGGTGAAGGCGTTCGGCGGCGGCGACACGGCGACGGCGGCCGACTGGAATGTGCTGTTCGCCACCACCTGGGGCGTAATGCAGTTCGTCTGCTCGCCGATCCTGGGTCTGATGTCGGACCGTTTCGGCCGTCGCCCGGTGATCCTGACCTCGATCTTCGGTCTTGGCGTCGACTTCCTGTTCATGGCGTTCGCGCCAAGCCTTTGGTGGCTGTTCGTCGGCCGGATCTTCAACGGCATGACGGCGGCCAGCTTCTCGACCGCCGGCGCCTACGTCGCCGACGTCACCACGCCCGAGAACCGCGCCAAGGGCTTTGGCCTGATGGGCGCGGCGTTCGGGATCGGCTTCACCTTCGGTCCGGCCCTGGGCGGTTGGCTCTGGAATGTGGATCATCGCGCGCCGTTCCTGGTCTGCGCGGGCCTGGCCCTGTGCAATTGGCTCTACGGCTTCTTCGTGCTGCCGGAATCGCTGCCGCCCGAGCGCCGCCAACCGCGCTTCGACTGGAAGAAGGCCAACCCGCTGGGTTCGCTCCAACTGCTGCGCCGGCATCCGGGACTGCTGGGACTGGCCGGCGTCGGGTTCCTATTCCAGCTGGCCCACAACGTCCTGCCCAGCGTCTTCGTGCTGTATATGGGCTTCCGCTACAACTGGGGGCCTGACACGGTCGGCCTGACGCTGATGGTCAGCGGGATTTCCGGCGTCATCATCCAGGGGCTGGTCGTGGGCCCGGCGGTCCGCAAGCTTGGCGAGCGGGGCGCGCTGATGGTCGGTCTGTTCTCGGGCTTCGCCGGATTCACGATCTACGCCCTGGCGCCGACAGGGCTGCTTTATCTGTGCGGCCTGCCGATCTTCGCGTTCTCGGGTCTGATCCAGCCCGGACTGCAGGGCCTGATGACCCGCCGCGTCGCACCGAACGAGCAAGGCCAGCTGCAGGGCGCGAACGCGGCCCTGATGGGGATCGCCTCGATGATTGGCCCGTCGCTGTTCCTGCTGCCGTTCGCCTTCGCCGTGCGCCACGACGCGACCCTGCATCTGCCGGGCTTGCCCGTGCTGATCGCCGCGAGCTTGATGCTGCTGGCGACCCTGCTGGCCTGGGCCAAGGCCAGACCCGCGCCAGCCCTGGAACCGCATCCCGCCTGAAGCCTTAAGCCAACGCCGAAACCTTGACCTTTCGCCGCCTTAGACTCGCCAGAAACCTTCGTTGAGTTCGCAAGGAACCGTGAGGAGCTGTCCTTGAAGACCATGCGCAATTTCCGCGCCCTGCTGCCCGCCCTCGTTCTGCTGGCCGCCTGTTCGAATCCTAGCGGGCCTTCGAACGCCCAGTCGATCCCTGACCTGGCCCAGCCGACCCGGCGCGCGCCCAGCGATCCGGCCTCTATGAAGGCCTCGTTCTCGCCCGTGGTGAAGAAGGCCGCGCCGGCCGTCGTCAACGTCGCCAGCCGTCGCGTGGTGCGCCAGCGCGTCGATCCGTTCTGGGATTTCTTCATGGGCGGCGGCGCGCCGCGCGAGCAGGTGCAGGGCTCGCTGGGCTCGGGCGCGATCGTCCGCGCCGACGGGGTGATCATCACCAACCACCACAACATCGAAGGCATCGTCGAAGGCAACGGCGACATCACGGTGCAGCTGGCCGACCGCCGCGAGTTTCCCGCCACTGTCCTGCTCGACGACCCTCGAGCCGATCTCGCGGTGCTGAAGATCGACACCAAGGGCGAACGCCTGCCGGTCATGGCCATCGACGACCAGGAGCAGCTCGAAGTCGGCGACCTGGTCCTGGCCATGGGCAACCCCTTCGGCGTTGGCCAGACGGTGACCAACGGCATCGTCTCGGCCCTGGCCCGGACCGATGTCGGCGCCGCCGATTTTGGCAGCTACATCCAGACCGACGCGGCGATCAATCCGGGCAATTCCGGCGGGCCGTTGGTCGACATGGATGGCGACCTCGTCGGCATCAATACCTTCATCATCTCGCGCTCCGGCTCGTCGAGCGGGGTCGGCTTCGCCATCCCGGCCGCCGTGGTCAAGCAGGTGGTCAACGCCGCGCTCGGCGGCGGCCATAGCGTCGTGCGACCTTGGCTGGGCGTGAAGGGCCAAGCCGTGACCGCCGAGATCGCCCGCAGCCTGGGCATGACCGCGCCGCGCGGCGTGCTGGTGGCGCAGGTCTATCCCGGCTCCTCGGCCGATCGCGCGGGGCTGAAGGAAGGCGACGTCATCCTGTCGATCGACGGTCAGGCGGTGAACGACGAGGGCGGCGGGGCCTTCGCCATCGGCACCCACAAGGTCGGCGACCGCGTGCCGATGCAGATCCGCCGCGGCGAGCGCGACCAGACCCTGACCGTCCGCGCCGAGGCCGCCCCGGACACCCCCGCCCGTGACGAGCGCGTGATCAAAGGGCGCAATCCGTTCGACGGCGCCACGGTCGTCAACCTGTCGCCGGCCGTGGCCCAGGACTTGGGCGTCGACCCCTTCGCCGGTCGCGGCGTGCTAATCACCCGCATCGGCCAGGGCTACGCCCTGAACGCGGGCCTGCGTCCCGGCGACTTCGTCCGCGAGATCAACGGCCGACCGATCAACAGCGTCGCCGACCTCAATGCCGCCGTTACCGCGCAGGGCCGCGCCTGGAACGTGACGATTGAGCGTCAGGGCCAACGGATCACCGCCCGTCTGGTGACCTGAGGCGACTTGGCCCCGGCGGCCTGCTAGAAAGGACTCATGTCCGATCTCTTCCAGGCCGCCGGCCTGACGCCTCACGCGCCGGCTCCCTTGGCCGACCGTTTGCGGCCCCAAAGCCTCGACGAGGTGGTGGGCCAGCAGCACCTGCTGGGTCCCGAGGGGCCCATCGGCCGCATGGCCGCCGCCCATCGCCTGGCCTCGATGATCCTATGGGGGCCTCCGGGAACGGGCAAGACCACCATCGCCCGCCTGCTGGCCAAGGCCGGGGGCTACGAGTTCCAGCAGATCTCGGCCGTGTTCTCGGGCGTCGCCGACCTGAAGAAGGCGTTCGAGCAGGCGAGGGCCCGGCGGATGGCCGGCCAAAGCACCCTGCTGTTCGTCGACGAAATCCACCGCTTCAAC
>NZ_CALCDX010000213.1 GCF_937900395.1 uncultured Caulobacter sp. | reverse complement strand
GTTCGCAACAACTTGACACAGCAGAAGACCGGGCTGGCGCGGCTGGGGTGGGGCGAGCAAAAAAAATGGGCCCGAAGGCCCATGGCATGCAGCACCGCGAGGGTGCTTATTCGTGTTCGCCCATCTGCGACTGCAGGTAGTTCTCCAGGCCGACTTTCTGGATCAGGCCCAGCTGGGTTTCCAAGTAGTCGATGTGCTCTTCTTCCGACTCCAGGATGTCCTTCAGCAGGTCGCGGCTGACGTAGTCGTGCACCTGCTCGCAATGCACGATGGCTTCGCGCAGGTCCTTGGTCGCCTTCAGCTCCAGGTTCAGGTCGCACTGCAGCATTTCCTGGGTGTTCTCGCCGATCAGCAGCTTGCCGAGGTTCTGCAGGTTGGGCAGGCCTTCGAGGAAGAGCACGCGCTCGATCAGCTCGTCAGCTTCCTTCATGACGCGGATCGACTGCTTGTACTGGTAGTCGTTGAGCTTTTCCAGACCCCAGTTGCGGAACATGCGGGCATGCAGGAAATACTGGTTGATTGCCGTCAGCTCGTTCTTCAGCACCTTGTTGAGGGCTTCGATAACCTTCTTGTCGCCTTTCATCGTCGCCGCTCCTTAAACCGGGGTCGAGCCCATCTGGCTCTGCTGGTAGTTTTCCAGGCCGACCATTTCGATCAGCTTGAGCTGCTTTTCCAGGAAGTAGGCGTGATCCATCTCGGTGTCGTCGAGCTGCACCACCAGCATCTCGCGGGTGACGTAGTCCTGGGCCTTCTCGCAGGCGGCGATGGCCTTCTTCAGCTCGCCATCGACCTTGTATTCGACGGCGAGGTCGGATTTCAGCATGTCCGGCACGGTCTTGCCGAACACGACGTGGAAGGCGATCAGCGGATCGACCGGCGCGGACATAAGGCCGCAGGCCTTCGCGAATTCTTCCGACGAGAACAGCGAAAAGCGCGGACCGTAAAGCGCCGTATACAGCGCCACGTCCCCCGCCGTGACGGTCCGAGGCGTGGCGTGGACCAGCCTTTGGCCCAGCTTGAAGTCCTCGAAGAAGTTGCCTGGATCAGTTTTCGTCGTCACGGCTTTCGCACCCTGCTCTGAATTATCATTGTTCATGCATCTTTGCCGCAGTGCAGCGAAACGGGAAAGGGGGCTTGAGGCCAGGCTCCGACAGGTCTAGACCGCGCGCGACATTTCACTGTCCACAGCCTTGATGGAGACCCCATGGCTCGCGCGAAGATCGCCCTTATCGGCGCCGGCATGATCGGCGGCACCCTGGCCCACATCGCCGCTCGCGAAGAGCTGGGCGACGTGATCCTGTTCGACATCGCCGAAGGCACCCCGCAGGGTAAGGCCCTCGACATCGCCGAAGCCTCGGCCGTGTTCGGCAAGGACGTTGCCCTGAAGGGCGCCAACGACTACGCCGACATCGCCGGCGCCGACGTCTGCATCGTGACCGCCGGCGTGCCGCGCAAGCCGGGCATGAGCCGCGACGACCTGCTGGGCATCAACCTGAAGGTCATGAAGGCCGTCGGCGAAGGCATCAAGGCCCACGCCCCGAACGCCTTCGTCATCTGCATCACCAACCCGCTGGACGCGATGGTCTGGGCTCTGCAGCAGTTCTCGGGCCTGCCGAAGGAAAAGGTCATCGGCATGGCCGGCGTCCTCGACTCGGCCCGCTTCGCCTACTTCCTGGCTGAAGCCACCGGCGTCTCGGTCGAAGACATCCACGCCTGGACCCTGGGCGGCCACGGCGACGACATGGTCCCGATGGTCCGTCACTCGACCGTCGGCGGCCTGCCGCTGCCGGAACTGGTCAAGCAAGGCTGGCTGACCCAAGAGAAGCTGGACGCCATCGTCGACCGCACCCGCAAGGGCGGCGGCGAGATCGTCGCCCTGCTGAAGACCGGCTCGGCCTTCTACGCTCCGGCCGAGAGCGCCATCGCCATGGCGACCTCGTACCTGAAGGACAAGAAGCGCGTCCTGCCATGCGCCACCTACCTGACCGGCCAGTACGGCCTGAAGGACCTCTATGTCGGCGTTCCGGTCGTGATCGGCGCCGGCGGCGCCGAGAAGATCGTCGAGTTCGAAACCAACGACGCGGAAAAGGCGATGTTCGCCAAATCCGTCGAGTCGGTGAAGGGCCTGATGGAAGCCTGCAAGGCCATCGACAGCTCGCTGGTCTAAGGCCGGTCGCTTAGGCGAATAAGGAAAGGGCGGCTCCTCGCGGGGCCGCCCTTTTTGCTGGGCGCTAGTGCGTCGCCGCGTCGCCCGGCTCCTGGGAGATCTCCTCCAGCGTCTTGCCGACCTGCTTGGCGCCGTAGTCCTTGGCCACGTCGCCCAGCGAGAGGATGCCGCTGAGCGCGCCGGCGTCGTTCAGCACGACCAGTCGGCGGACCTGATGGTTGGCCATCTTGGCGGTCGCGTCGGCGAGGATGTCGTCCTCCTTCACGCTCAGCACCTCGCCATCGGACATCACGTCCGAGACGGCGCTGTCGAAGCTGCGGCCCTCGGCGACGACCCGCAGGACGATGTCGCGATCGGTGACCAGGCCGACGACCTTGCCGTCGTCGACCACTGGCACCACACCGCTGTCGACCTTGGCCATCGTCTCAGCGACCTGTCGGATCGTGTCGGTGGGGCGGGCGATCGAGACCTGGCTGGTCATTGCGTCGCTGACTTTCATGGGTGACCTCGTCGGTTGGAATTCGAGGTCTAAAACCCACAGCTTCCGCCAACCGTTCCGCTTCCGGTCGCCAGGGGCGGGCCCTATCTAGGCGCATCGCACCACCGGAGCTTCCCATGTCGATCTCGATCCACCAGGCCAGCGCGCCCGTGTTCATCCAGGGGCTCAAGGGCCTGAAAGGCGTCCTGACCAAGGCTGCCGCCCACGTCGAGACCAAAGGATGGGATCCGGACGCCCTGCTGAAGGCCCGGCTCTACCCCGACATGTTCCCGCTGATCCGCCAGGTGCAGATCGCCACCGACTTCGCCAAGGGCTGCTGCGCGCGCCTGGCCGGCCAAGAGGTTCCGGCCTGGGACGACGTCGAAACCAGCTTCGCCGAGCTGATCGCCCGCATCGACCGCGCCATCGCCTATGTCGAAGGTCTGGACCCGACAGCGTTCGAGGGCGCCGAGGATCGCGACATCACCCTGACCCGTCGCGGCGAGACCAGCGTGGTCAAGGGCCTGGCCTATTTCCAGGGTCAGGCCCAGCCGAACTTCTTCTTCCACCTGACCACGGCCTACGCCATCCTGCGCCACAATGGCGTCGAGGTCGGCAAGCGCGACTTCCTCGGGATGGCCTGATCCTTCCTCCGGCCGACCTCCCCGGCGAATGCCGGGGTCCAGATGGAAAAGCGCTCAGGCGGGTTCCTTTAACTCAGAACTCTTCCAATCAGTCCAAGCGCCTGGGATCTGGGTCCCGGCATTCGCCGGGAAGGTCGGATTTGATAGTCATTGCTGACTGACTTTTGACTCCTCGCCCTTTTCTGTGCATAAGCCCCGGCTTCCGGCGCTTTATCAGCAGCGCCTCCACCGTCACGACCCCGGCCTGGTAGCCCAGGATCCATCCGGACGAGGACGGCGAGGACCCCCGTCGACGTGATCGTCCACGGGGGCTGATGGCGTTTGGAGCTTGGAATTTAACAGGGTTCGACATGTTCGACGGCCTTACAGAGCGACTTTCCGGCGTCTTCGAACGCCTCGGCGGTCGCGGCGTGCTGTCCGAGAAGGACATCGACGAGGCGCTGCGCGAGGTCCGCGTCGCCCTGCTCGAGGCCGACGTCGCCCTGCCGGTCGTCAAGGACTTCATCAGCAAGGCCAAGGAGCTGGCCTCGGGCGAGGCGGTCATCCGCTCGGTCAAGCCGGCCGACCAGGTGGTGAAGATCGTCTATGACGGCCTGGTCGACATGCTGGGCGGCGACGTTCCGACCGGCCTGAACCTGGCGCTGAACCCGCCTAGCATCATCCTGATGGCCGGCCTGCAAGGCTCGGGCAAGACGACGACCACCGGCAAGCTCGCGCTGCGTCTGAACAAGACCGAACGCAAGAAGGTGCTGGTCGCCTCGCTCGACACCCGCCGCCCGGCCGCCATGGAGCAGCTGGCGCTGCTGGCCCAGCAGGTCGGGGTCGAGAGCCTGCCGATCGTCGCCGGCCAGAGCGCCGTGGACATCGCCAAGCGCGCCGTCACGGCCGCCAAGCTGGGCGGCTATGACGTCCTGATCCTCGACACCGCCGGCCGCACCACGCTGGACGAGGCGATGATGAGCGAGGCGGCCGAGGTCGCCAGGATCGCCAATCCGTCCGAGACCATCTTGGTCGCCGACAGCCTGACCGGCCAGGACGCCGTCCGCACGGCCAAGGCGTTCCACGAGCGCCTGCCGCTGACCGGCCTGATCCTGACCCGCGCCGACGGCGACGGCCGCGGCGGCGCGGCCCTGTCGATGCGCCACGTCACCGGCCTGCCGATCAAGTTCCTCGGCGCCGGCGAGAAGATCGACCAGCTGGACGTGTTCGACGCCCGCCGCGTCGCCGGCCGGATCCTGGGCCAGGGCGACGTCGTGGCGCTGGTGGAGAAGGCCGCGGCCGACCTCGACCACGCCGAGGCCGAGCGCATGGCCAAGAAGCTGGCCAAGGGCAAGTTCGACCTCGACGACCTGTCGGCGCAGCTGAAGCAGATGCAGAAGCTGGGCGGCATGGAAGGCATCATGGGCCTGCTGCCCGGCGTCCAGAAGGTCAAGAAGCAGATCTCCGAGAGCGGGATCGACGACAGCATCTTCCGTCGCCAACAGGCGATCATCAGCTCGATGACCAAGGAAGAGCGCAAGAAGCCCGACATCCTGGCCGCCTCTCGCAAGCGCCGCATCGCGGCCGGCGCCGGGGTCGACGTGGCCGAGGTCAATCGCCTGCTCAAGCAGCACCGCCAGATGGCCGACATGTTCAAGGCCATGAGCAAGGACGGCGGCAAGGGCCTGGCCCGCATGGCCCAGATGATGGGCGGCGGCGACATGGCCCGTCTCAAGAACATGGGCGGCGGCAAACTTGCTTCCCCCGACACGAATGCAGCGGGGGGCCAAGGCCTCCCGGGGCTGCCCGGCCTGCCGGGTCTCGGGACTGGCGGCGACGCCAAGCCCAATCCTCTCTCCGGCCTGGGCCTGCCCGGCTTCAACCCGTTCAAGAAATAGAACTTTAGACCAAGGACTACCGAAATGCTGAAGATCCGTCTCGCCCGTGGCGGCGCCAAGAAGCGTCCGTACTACTCGATCGTCGTCGCCGACAGCCACTCGCCGCGCGATGGCCGCTTCATCGAGAAGGTCGGCACCTACAACCCGCTCCTCAAGAAGGACGACGCCAACCGCGTCACCCTGAAGGTCGAGTCGATCCAGGAGTGGCTCAAGAAGGGCGCTCAGCCGACCGACCGCGTCGCCCGCTTCCTGGCCGCCCAAGGCCTGACCACCTGGACCGCCGGCAACAACCCGCAAAAGGCTCAGCCGGGCAAGAAGGCGCAAGAGCGTCTGGCCGAACGCGCCCAGCGCGAAGAAGAGCGCAAGCAAGCCGAAGCCGACGCCAAGGCCGCCGCTGAAGCCGCCGCCGCCGAAGCCGCCGCGGCTCCGGCCGTGGAGGAGGCTCCGGCTGAAGAGGCTCCGGCCGCCGAAGCTCCGGCTGCCGAAGCCCCGGCCGAAGAAGCCGCCGAAGGCTAATCAGGGTTCTTGCGCCGCCGTTTCTTCGGAGACGGCGGCGCGACTCTGTCTGGACGATGGCCGCCTCCAACGACGATCCGCTCATCCTGGTCGGCCGCGTGGCCGGCGGCTTTGGCGTGCGCGGCGAGGTGCGGATCTCGACCTATACCGAAGACCCGATGAGCATCGCGGCCTTCAAGATGCTGAAGCGCCAGGATGGCTCGCCCGCCCTGACCATCGCCTCGGCGCGCAAGACCAAGGACGGCGTCATCTGCCGTTGCCCGGGCGTCGAGACCAAGGAAGCCGCCGACGCCCTGCGCGGGCTTCGTCTCTATGTCCTCCGCTCGGCGCTGCCCGAGCCCGACGAGGACGAGTTCTACCTGACCGACCTGGTCGGCCTTAGTGTCCGCCACATCCAGACCGACGTCCTGCTGGGCCGCGTGAAGAGCGTCCAGAACTTCGGCGCCGGCGACATTCTCGAGATCACCCCGGATCTGGGCGGCCCGACCTGGTACCTGCCGTTCACGCGGGCGGCCGTGCCCGAGGTGAAAATCAGCGAAGGCCTGATCCTGGCCGATCCGCCCGCCCTGGTGGGCGAACAAGAAGGCCCGTCCGAAGACGAAGAGCTGGGCGACCGCGACTGATTTTCCGAGAGGACCGGACTATGTCGGACGGAAAATGGCGGGTCACCGCTTCTCGACACATCCACAAGGACCGTTGGATCAGCGTCCGCGCGGACGATTGCGTCACCGACGAGGGCGCGGTGATCGCGCCTTATTACGTCCTGGAATATCCCGACTGGGTCGAGGTGGTCGCGCTGGACGCCGACAACAACGTCCTGCTGGTCAAGCAGTACCGCCACGCCTTGGGGGACATCTCGATCGAGCTGCCCGCGGGCGGCATGGACCCTGGCGAGACCGATCCGGTCGAGGCTGGCCGGCGCGAGCTGCTGGAGGAAGCCGGTTGCGCCGGAACGCTCAGCCTCGTGGGCGAGACCCGTCCCAACGCCGGCACCCATACGAACCGCACCCACATCATCCTGGCGCGCGATGTCGTGAAGGTCGCCGAGCCTCAGGACGAGCCCAGCGAGCGGATCGAAAGCGTCTGGGTCCCGCTCGCCGAGGCGATCCGGATGGCGCTGGCCGGCGAGATTACCGTGGGGATGCAGGCGGCCTCGCTGCTGCGCGGCCTCGCGGCGGCAGGCGTGGCGAAGATCGCGCCAGATGACAAGCAGGTCATGACGCAGCCTTAACTGGCGCGCGCGCCGGTCCGATGCGACTTCCCTCCGCGAGCTTTGTCGAGGGGACTCCATGCGCATCCTGCCGATCACGGCCCTGGCCATCGCCCTCGCCTTGGCCTCGCCGGCCTCCGCTGATGAAACCCTGAGCGCCAAGAACGCCGGACAGGTGGTCGATGCGCTGATCGCCGACTTGAACGGCTATTTCGATCCGGCCAGGGCGGCCGAGGTCCAAAAGGCGCTGCACGCGCAGCGCGGCGCCTTGATCCAGATTCACGATCGCGCGGCCCTGGCCGAGGCGCTGAGCGCGATCACCCTGAAGGTCTCCGGCGATCAACATCTGAAGGTCTCGGTGGCCACCCGCGACGCCAAGGTCGCCCAGGTCAGCGACGCCGAGCTGGCGTTGATCGACCAGCGCATCGCCTATGGCCTGATGGCCATCCGCCGCCTGCCGGGAAATATCGGCTATCTGAAGCTCCGCTATTTTGAGCAGGGACCCGAGGGCGCCCGGTTGATCGACGCGGCCATGGGCCTGCTGCAATATTCCGACGCCCTGATCATCGATCTTCGCGAGAACACCGGCGGGGGCGGCGCCTCCGACGCCCGATTGCTGGGGCATCTCTCCCGCACGCCGCTGGTCATGGCTCAGCTGCATTGGCGCACGCCCGACGGCAAGGCGGAGATCGAGCAGCGAAAGGTCGACACGCCGAAAACGGGTCCGCTCTATGCCGACAAGCCGATCTTCGTGCTGACCGGAAGCCGCACCTTCTCGGCGGCCGAGGGCTTCGCCTACGACATCCAGGCCAACAAGCGCGGCCTGTTGATCGGAACGCGGACGCGCGGCGGCGGCAATCCATCCAACCGTCCGGCCCCGCCGCTTGGCTTCGGGCTGACGGTCTTCGTGCCCAACGGCCAGGCGATCCATCCGCTGACCGGCAAGGGCTGGGACGGCGTGGGGGTTCAGCCCGACGTCGAGACGCCGCTGGAGGGCGCTCTGACCGAAGCCTATCGTCGCGCTCTGGCGGCGGCTAAGCCGCTGGTCTCGACGCCAAAGTCTGAGCGGGAGCGCGCCGACGCGATCGCTGATCCGGCGGCGGCGCTACTGGCGGACCAGAAGCTCTAGCTACTTCCGCACCCGCATCAGGCACTCCTGGGCCACCGAGGCCAGGAGCTTGCCGTCCTTGCTGAACATCTGGCCGCGCACCAGGCCGCGCCCTTGCGAGGCGCTAGGGCTGTCCTGGGCGAACAGGGTCCAGTCGTTGAAGTCAAACGGATGGTGGAACCACATGGCGTGGTCAAGGCTGGCGCCCTGGAGACCCGGCGTCGTCCAGATCAGGCCGTGCGGACGAAGGGCGCTTTCCATGAACGCCATGTCGGACGCGTAGGCCAGCGCCGCCTGCTGCATCTTAATGTCATCGCCGAGCGGCGCTTTGGCCCGCATCCAGACGTTCTTGGTCCCCGATTTCTGGACCGGCGCGACCGGGTTCTGGGGATCTTCCCAGCGCACGTCCACGGGGCGCGGCTTCTTGGCGTGGGCCAGCATCTTGGGGTGGATCTGGTCGCCCAGGCTCTCCAGGAATTCGACCTCGGTCATCAGGGTCTCGGGATCGGGCGCGTCCGGCATCTCCGACTGGTGCTCGAAGCCGTCTTCCGGGGTCTGGAACGAGGCCGCCAGGTTGAAGATCTGCTCGCCATGCTGGATCGCCGCGACCCGGCGGGTCGTGAAGGTGCCGCCGTCGCGGGCGCGCTCGACGTCGTAGAGCACCGGCGCGTTCACATCGCCCGGGCGGATGAAATAGGCGTGCAGCGAGTGGCAGACGCGGTCCGGCACGGTGCGATAGGCCGCCAGCAGGGCCTGGGCGATGACCAGGCCGCCGAAGATGCGCGGAAAGCCGTCGTTGGGGCTGGTCCCGCGGAACAGGTTCACCTCGATCGGTTCGAGGTCGAGGATGTCGGCGAGGTTCTCGGTCGTCTGCATGGCGCAGTGCGATAAGCGCGCTTGTGCGCCGCCGCAAGTCGTCTCCTTGCGTCAGGCCGTCGCGGTGCCCATCGTCTGACGATGTCGCGAGCCCCGCCGATCGTTCACCATCCCGCCTTTCGCGCCGAGATGCCGGCGGGCCACCGCTTCCCGATGGACAAGTTCTCGCGTTTGGCCAATGTGCTGGAAGCCGAGGGCGTTCCGGGTCCCAGGGGCTTCGCGCGCCCTGAGCCGGCCGATGTCGAGACCCTACGGCTGGCCCACACCGAGGACTATGTCCGGGGCGTGATCGAGCTTTCCCTTACGCCTGACGTCGTGCGGCGGATCGGCATGCCCAACACCGAGAGCGTCGCGACGCGGGCGCGGGCCGCGACCGGCGGCACCCTGCTGGCGGCGCGCCTCGCCCTGCAGCACGGGATCGCCTGCAACACCGCCGGCGGCAGTCACCATGCCTCGGCCGAGAGCGGGGCGGGCTTCTGCGTCTTCAACGACGTGGCCGTGGCCGCGCGGCGGCTGCAGGCGGAGGGGGCGGTGGGTCAGGTGCTGGTCGTCGATCTCGACGTCCACCAGGGCGACGGCACGGCGCGGATCTTCGAGGGTGATCCCAGCGTCTTCACCTTCTCGATGCACGCCGAGAAGAACTTTCCGCACCGAAAGGCCGTGAGTGATCTCGACATCGAGCTCGCCGACGGAACCGACGATGAAGCCTATCTGGCGAAACTCGGGGAGATCCTGCCGGCGCTGCTTTCCAGCGTCCGGCCGGACATCGTCTTCTTCAACGCGGGGGTCGATCCCCATGCGGATGACAAGCTAGGCCGGCTGTCGCTGACCGACGAGGGTCTGGGGCGACGGGAGGCCTATGTCCTGGGCGCTTGTCTTGATCTTGAGATCCCCGTGGTCGGGGTCATCGGCGGCGGCTACGACGCGGATATCGATCGCCTGGCGGGCCGCCACGCCATCCTGCATCGGACGGCCAAGTCTCTGTATTCTCGGTAGTCTTCTAGATCGCCATTCCCGTCGGCGCGGCTCTCGAGAGAGCGGCCCGACGGAGGTTAAGCGGCGATCACTTACAGGCTCTGGGCGAGCGAGCCGGCGATGATGACGAGCGGCAGAACCGCGAGAACGAGCGAGGCGAGGCCGGAAACGGCGGTGGTCTTCATGGTCATGGTCTTGATCCCTTTCTTGCTCCGGCCGCCCCGTTGGCGTCCGGTGATCAGGGATATAGGCCCGCCCCTTGGCTACTGCACGTTACCTTTGCTTCATTACGCCGATTTTAAGAATGTTATCGCGCTCAATTCGCATTACATGGGTGTAATTTTACGTGAACGGCACGAATCGGAACAATATTTCACCGATTCCCAGTCCTTCGCCCACTTCTTCCGCCACGTGAACGGGCGGCTGCAGGTTAGGCAGGTCTTTGACGGCAGGTCGCTTTTGGCGACCGCCTTCCCGCCCTTCCGCGAAGGTTTCAAGCGCCGTCCTCGCTCGGCGCCACGAGGAAGAGGCCGCGCAGGGTGGCGATCGGGGCCGAGCGGGTCTCCTGCCACGCCTCGACGTGGACGTTGGCGATCCGTCGACCCAACTTTTTGATGCTGGCGCGGGCGTAGGTCGTCAGCGGGCGTCCGGAGCGCAGGTACTCGATCGAGACGTCGATCGTGCGCGGCTGGCGCTTCATCGGCGCGGCGGCCGAGAGTTGCGCCAGGGCCGTCATCTCCATGAAGGCGCCCAGAACGCCGCCGTGGATGGCCGGCAACATCGGATTGCCGACGATGTGCTGGGCGAAGGGCAGGATCGCCGTCATCTCGTCCCCGGCCAGCTCGGCGCGCACGCCCAGGAACCGCGCATAGGGGATGGACTCTAGCATCGAGACCAGACGGCTGTCGGCGTCGCTCATGGGTTGGCTCCCCCGGTCTGGGCGCGGCTGGCCCGCGATGGCTTGAGGTTGGCGCCCGGCTTCTTGCCGGCGCTGGAGTCGAGCATGAAGGTCGCCTGGGCGGTCGCCACCGGATCCTCCGGATCGCGGTCGTAGGCGACGGCGCGGACGAAGGCGACCGAGCGGGTCAGCTTGTAGCAATGGGCGCGCGCCAGGATGTCGAGGCCCGGCTCGGCCGACCGCATGTAGTCGATGCGCAGGTCCAGGGTGGCGATCGAGGTCCAGGCCTCCAGCGCGGCGTGCACCGCCTGCCCGCTGGCGTGGTCCAGCAGCGTCGTCACCACGCCGCCGGCGATCACGCCGGTCTCGGGGTCGCCGACGATCTCCGGACGGTAGGGGACCTTCAGCAAGGCCGTGGCCTCGCCGATCTCCAGCGTGGAGAAGCCCAGGGCCCGGGCCTGCGGGCTGCCTTCATTCATCGCCGTGGCGATCAGGCGGCTTTGTTCGTTGTCGCTCATGCCGTCTCCCTCAAGAGGGATAGGCTTAGCCCTTTAGGCGTTGTCATATCCAGCCGTGATCAAGCCCGAAGATCTTCTCTGTCCCCGGCCCGGCGGTCTCTACTGCCCGCCGGGGGACTTCTACATCGACCCGGTCTGCCCCGTGGACCGGGCGGTGATCACCCATGGGCATTCGGATCACGCCCGCGCCGGCCACGGCGTCGCGGTCGCCACGCCCGAGACCCTGGCGATCATGGCCGCCCGTTACGGCGAGGATTTCGCCGGCCGACGCGAGGTCGTCGCCTATGGCCAGACCTACGCCCGCGATGGCGTCGAGGTGACGTTGGTCCCGGCTGGCCACGTCCTGGGCTCGGCCCAGGCGGTGGTGCGCTGGAAGGGCCTGACCATGGTGGTCTCTGGCGACTACAAGCGCCGCCGCGACCCGACCTGCGCCCGTTTCGAGCCGGTTCCGTGCGACGTCTTCATCACCGAGGCCACCTTCGGCCTGCCAGTCTTCCGCCATCCGGACGACGCCGGCGAAATCCGCAGCCTGTTGGCCTCGGTCGAGCAGTTTCCGGAGCGCTGCCACATCGTCGGCGCCTATGCGCTGGGCAAGGCGCAGCGGGTCATTCGGCTGCTGCGCGAGGCGGGCTGGGACAAGACAATCTTCGTTCACGGCGCCCTGGAGCGGCTCAATGCGCTCTACGAGGCGCACGGCGTCGAACTCGGTCCTCTCGCGCCGGCGACCGCGTCGGGGCCCAAGGAGGCCTTCGCCGGCCAGATCATCATCGCCCCGCCCAGCGCCGTGGCCGACCGCTGGTCACGCCGCTTCCCCGACCCGGTCGACTGCTTCGCCTCGGGCTGGATGCGGGTGCGGGCCCGGGCTCGCCAGCGCGGCGTCGAGCTGCCGCTGATCCTGTCCGATCACGCCGACTGGGACGAGCTGACCGGCACGCTGTCGGAGCTTCGTCCGGGCGAGGTCTGGATCACCCACGGCCGCGAGGAGGCGCTGGAGCGCTGGTGCGAGCTGGAAGGATTGCCGGCGCGGGCGCTGCGGCTGGTCGGTTATGATGAGGAAGAGGGCGAATAGCCTTCCGGCGCCGGGCCGACGTAGCGCGCCCTGGGGCGGATCAGGCGGCCGCTCTGCAACTGTTCGATCGCGTGGGCGGTCCAGCCGGCGCTCCGGGCGGTCGCGAACAGGATGAAGGGGGCGTCCGCTGGGAGGCTCAACGCGCGCGCCAGGCTGACCAGGGCGAAGTCGATATTGGGCGACAGGCCAGTGGCCCGTTCGGTCGCGGCGCGCAGCTCGGCCAGAAGGGCGGGGGGCTCGAACGTCGCCAGCAACGCCGCGGCGCGAGGATCGCCATCCGGATAGAGCGGGTGGTCGAACCCGGGCATGGACGCGCCCCGCGACAGGCGCGCCGCCACGGCCTGGGCCGGATCGCTACGCTCGGCCTCCTCGACGAAGGCCTCGACCCGCGCGGCCATGCCGCCGTGCAAAGGGCCCGACAGCGCCGAGAGCCCGGCCAGGCAAGCGGCGGACAGGGAGGCGCCGGTCGAGGCCGCCACGCGCGCGGCGAAGGTCGAAGCGTTCAGTTCGTGATCGGCCAGAAGCACCAGGGCGCGCCGGATGAGATCCGCGCCTTGCGTGTCGAGGCCCCAAGCCGCGGCGAAGCGTAGGTGAGCGGGGCCCTCGCCAGCTTGGCCGGTCGCCGCATCGACGATCGCCTCCAGGAGGTCGGCGGCTTCCATGGCCAAGGCCAGGGGCGCGCGACCTCGGGCCGGCGGCTCTCGGCCCGCTCTTGTCGCCAAGGTCAGGAACAGACGCTGGCGCGCGGTGTCGCCGATCAGCGGCTCCGCCTGACGGGCGGCCTTCAAGGCGACCCCATGTCCCCGCCGCAGCAGACGAGCGACGTTCTCCAGCGTCAGGCCCTGTTCGGCGAGCTGGACGGCGTCGCGGCCGCGGTACCAGAGCTTCCCGCCGGCCACAGTGGTGATCGCCGAGGGCAGGACGGGTTCACCCCAGGCGATGGCCTCGGCGGCGACGTCGGCCGCGCGGCGACCGCGCGCCTTCTTCTGGGCGAGGGCGGCGACATCGGAGGCGCGATAGAGGCTGCGACGGGGGTCTTGCGGATGAGCCGTGGCCTCGATCCGGCCCCGGCTCACATAGGCGTAGAGCGTCTGCGGCCGGATCCCAAGCCGCTCAAGAGCCTGGTCTGCGTCCATCCAATCAGCCATATAGGTTGATTATATTGATCAAGATTGACAGTCAAGCTGTGCGAGCGCCCTTTCGCGATGAAAGGAGGCCGCACATGTCCGATGGTCTTGAGGGCGTCGTCGCCGCCCACACTGTCCTGTCCGATGTCGATGGCGCGCGAGGCCGCCTGGTGATCCGCGGCTACGCCGTCGAGGATCTCTCCGGGACCACGCGCTACGAGGACGTCGCGCACCTGCTGTTCGACGGCTTCTTTGAGGACGCGCCTAGCGACCTCGCCCCGGCGCTCGGCTCGGCCCGTGCTCGCGTCTTCGCCGAGGTCGCCGCTCTGGACGAGGCTCTCGCACGCCGTGATCCGGTCGAGGCCATGCGCGCCCTGCTGGCGCGCCTGCCGGACGGCGACGATCTGTCGACCGCCCTGCTGCTGATGGCCGCCCCCGCTGTCTTCACCCCCGCCGTGCTGCGCGTCGCGTCTGGGCAGAGCGCCGTCGCGCCTGACCCGTCCCTGTCCCACGCCGCTGACATCCTGAGGATGACCCGCGGCGCGCTGGTCACGGACGCCGAGGCCGCCGCGCTGGACGCCTACCTCGTCACGGTCTGCGATCACGGCCTGAACGCCTCGACCTTCGCGGCCCGTGTCGTCGCCTCTACGCGCGCCGGCCTGACCTCGGCGACGCTGGCGGGGCTTTCGGCCCTGAAGGGACCTCTGCATGGCGGCGCGCCCGGTCCGGTGATCGAGATGCTGGATGCGATCGGCGCGCCGGCCAACGCCCGGCCCTGGCTGGAAAAGGCCCTGGCGCGCGGCGACCGGCTGATGGGTTTCGGCCACCGCATCTACCGCGTCCGCGATCCGCGCGCCGACGCCCTTAAAGCCGCTGTGCGCAAGCTGGCCTCGGCTTCGGCCGCCCTGCCGGGCCGGCTGGCCTTCGCCGAGGCGGTCGAGCAAGCGGCGCTGGAGATCCTGCGCGAGCACAAGCCGGACCGGCCGCTGGACACCAATGTCGAGTTCTACACGGCGCTTCTGCTGGAGGCCTTGGGCCTGCCGCCGTCCAGTTTCACCTGCGTCTTCGCCATGGGCCGCGTCGCCGGCTGGATCGCCCACGCTCGCGAGCAACTGGCGGGCGGACGGCTGATCCGGCCGCAGTCGGTGTACGTCGGTCCCCAGCCGCGCATCGCCGCCTGAAGCGTCGCGAGTCGTTCGCGCTGGGGCAAAACGGGCCGCCTTGCTAAAAGGCGGCCATGTCGCTCTCCGCCGCCTCGCCTGAAGTCCGCGCCGCCACCCGCCGGGTCGCCCTGCTGTCCGTGGCGACGGCGTCGATCCTGATCGTGGTCAAGGCGATCGCCTGGGTGGCCAGCGGTTCGGTGGCGATCCTGGCGTCGCTGTCGGACTCCGCGCTCGACCTCGTGGCCTCGCTGATCACCGTCTACGCCGTGCGCTACGCCGCCGAGCCGCCGGACGCCGAGCACCGCTTTGGCCATGGCAAGGCCGAGGCCTTTTCCAGCCTGATGCAAGGCGGGCTGGTCTTCGCTTCCGGCGCGCTGATCGGACGCGAGGCGATCAACGCCCTGCTGCATCCCCGTCCCGTCGAGCATGGCTTGGCCGGTGTCGTGGTGATGCTGATCTCGATCGGCCTGACCCTGGCCCTGATCACCGCCCAGACTCGCGTCGTGAAGGCCAGCGGCTCTATCGCCATCTCCGGCGACCGCGCCCACTACGCGGCTGACCTCGCCTCGAACCTGGTCGCCCTGGTCGGTGTCGGCGCGGCCGCGTGGCTGGGGTTGCCCTGGCTGGACGCCGCCGCGGGCCTCGTGGTGGCGCTGTGGCTGATCTGGGGCGCGATTGGCGTGTTCCGCGAAGCCTCGGCCCAACTGATGGACCAGGAACTGCCCGAGGAGGAGCGCACCCGCATCGTCCAGCTGGCGACGGTCGATCCGCGCGTGCTGGGCGTCCACCAGCTGCGGACGCGCGCTTCTGGGCCTTAC
Source organism: uncultured Caulobacter sp. (assembly GCF_937900395.1). Taxonomy (GTDB): domain Bacteria; phylum Pseudomonadota; class Alphaproteobacteria; order Caulobacterales; family Caulobacteraceae; genus Caulobacter. The sequence continues at coordinate 5,412 of NZ_CALCDX010000213.1, read as the reverse complement.
GTCCATATGCAGATGCATGCGGACCTGGCTTCCGATATCTCCTTGGCCGAAGCGCACACGATCATGGTCGCCGCCGAGAACCGACTGCTCGAAGCCTTCCCCTCGGCCGACATCATCATCCACCCAGACCCACGGGGCCTCGCCGAAAAGCACGGCGGCGTCTTCGCCGAGAGCGTCGAGGGTTGAGTTTTCGGGGCGGAGCGGTACGGAACTCCGCATGAACGACACCCTCGCCCATCTGCCCCGCGCCTTCGCCGGCAAGACCGTGCTGGTCCTGGGCGACGTGATGCTGGACCGTTTCGTCTATGGCGCGGTCGACCGCATCTCGCCCGAGGCGCCGGTGCCGGTGATCGCGGTCGAGAAGGAAACCGCCATGCTGGGCGGCGCGGGCAATGTCGCGCGCAACGTCGCGGCCCTGGGCGCCAAGGCCGTGCTGGTCGGGCTGGTCGGCCACGATGACGCCGCCGCGGCCCTGCGCGGGATGATCGACGCCGAGGCCGGCCTTGAGGCCGAGCTGATCGCCGACGCCGGCCGTCGCACGACCGAGAAGGTCCGCTATATTTCCGGATCGCACCAGATGCTGCGCGTGGATCGCGAGGACCGCGCGCCGGGGGACGTTGCGGCGTTGCTGGCGGCCTTCAAGGCCAGGCTGGCGAGCGCCGACGTCGTGGTGCTGTCCGACTACGCCAAGGGCGTGCTGACCGACGCTGTGGTGCGCGAGGCGATCGCCGCCGCCCGCGCCGCCGGCAAGCCGGTGATCGTCGATCCCAAGAGCCGCGACTTCGCCCGCTATGACGGCGCGACCCTGATCAAGCCCAACCGGAAGGAAGCCGCCGAGGCCACCGGAATCGTCGACAATAGCGACGAGGCTTCCGAAGAGGCCGGCGCGGCGATCCTCGCCATGGCCCCGACCTTGGAGGCGGCCCTGATCACCCGTGGCGGCGCCGGCATGACTCTGTCGGTGCGCGGCGAGGCGCCCGTCCATCTGCCGGCGACGGCGGTGGAGGTCTTCGACGTCTCCGGAGCGGGCGACACCGTGGCCGCCACCTTGGCCCTTGCGGTCGCGGCCGGCGCCAGCCTCGTCGAGGCCGCGCATCTGGCCAACCTCGCCGGCGGTCTGGTGGTCGCCAAGCTCGGCACCGACGTCGTCACGGCCACCGAGCTGACGGCCCGCGCGGGCTCCGAACAAGGCGAGCCTGGCGAGATCAAGATCGCCGACCTTTCCCAAGCCCGCGACATCGTCGAGGGCTGGCGGGCGCGGGGGCTGAAGGTCGGCTTCACCAACGGCTGCTTCGACCTGCTGCATCCCGGCCACGTTTCGCTGCTGTCCCAGGCCAAGGCCGCGTGCGACCGACTGATCGTCGGCCTCAACACCGACGCCTCGGTCTCCAAGCTGAAGGGCCCGACCCGGCCAGTGCAGAAGGAGCAGGGCCGCGCCACGGTGCTGGCCTCGCTGTCGTCTGTCGATCTGGTCGTGCTCTTCGACGAGGACACGCCGCTGGAACTGATCAAGGCGTTCAAGCCGGACGTGCTGGTCAAGGGCGCGGACTACACCGTCGAGACCGTGGTGGGCTCGGATGTCGTGCTGGGCTATGGCGGCAAGGTCTTGCTGGCCGAGCTCAAGCAGGGTCAGAGCACTACGGCCCTGATCGGGCGGATGAACGCGAAGGCCTGATCAAACCGCCGCGCAAAAGCCTGGTTTTCCTGAGTAATCGCGGTTCAGCAATCTCTTGTTAAGCAAAACGGCGCATCGCTCTTTCGATGCAGCCTGAGCGCACCTAAGGCATGAGCGTCGAACGCACCCTTCACCATTTCCCCCTGGATCCCGCCTCGCGACAGGTGCGTCTGGCGCTGGGCGAGAAGCGGCTGCCGTTCGTCGAGGTCCAGGTTCGCTACTGGGAAATGCCGCCTGAGTTCTCGGCGCTCAATCCCTCGGGCCTGCCGCCGGTGCTGGTCGAGACGCGCAACCAGCGCACCGTGACCGCCTGCGAGACCCGCGCCATCCTCGAGCATATCGAAGAGAACGAGCCGGAGCCGCCGCTGCTGGGCCGTGATCCGGCCGAGCGGGCCGAGGCGCGCCGCCTCCTGCAGTGGTTCGACCGCAAGTTCGACAACGAGGTCAACGGCTTCCTCCTGCACGAAAAGATGGAGAAGCGCCTGTTGCGGATGGGCGCGCCGGATCTCGCCGCGCTGCGCCAGGGCCGCGAGGCGCTGCGCATGCATTTGGGCTACATCGAAAGCCTGCTGCAGACCCGCGACTGGCTGGCCGGTCGCCGGATGAGTCTGGCCGACTTCGCCGCCGCGGCGCACCTGTCCGTCATCGACTATTTCGGCGACGTGCCGTGGAAGGACTTCCAGGCGGCCAAGACCTGGTACATGAAGCTGAAGTCGAGGCCGGCCTTCCGGCCCATCCTGGCCGATCGCTGGCCCGGCCTCGCGCCGGCCGCGCATTATGACGACCTCGACTTCTGAGCTGACCCCTAAAGCGATCAAGGACGAGATCCGCGCCGAGGCTCTCGCGCTGGGGTTCTCGACCTGCGGCTTCGCCGACGCGGCGGAGGCCTGGCCCAACGGAGAGTGGCTGCGCGAATTCGTCGAGGCCGACCGCCACGGCGCCATGGGTTGGATGGAGGAGACGCTTGAGCGGCGCTCGCATCCGACGGCCATGTGGACCGAGGCGAAGTCGGCCGTGGTGCTGGGCGTCAACTACGGTCCCGACATCGATCCGCTGGAGCAGTTGGCGCAAGCCGACCGCGCGGCGATCTCGGTATACGCCCAGGGCGACGACTATCACGACGTGATCAAGAAACGTCTGAAGGTGCTGGCCGGCTGGATGCATCGCCGGTTCGGCCAGGACGTGAAGGTGTTCGTCGACACGGCGCCGCTGATGGAGAAGCCGCTGGCCCAGCGGGCCGGGCTCGGCTGGCAGGGCAAGCACACCAACCTGGTGTCGCGCGAGTTCGGCTCGTGGCTGTTCCTGGGCAGCGTTCTGACCACTCTGGACCTGCCTCCAGACGCACCCGAGACGGATCACTGCGGCCGATGCAGCGCCTGCCTCGACATCTGCCCGACCAAGGCTTTCCCCGCGCCGCGTCAGCTGGATGCGCGTCGCTGCATCTCGTACCTGACCATCGAGCTTGCCGGGCCGGTCCCGACGGAGTTCCGGCCGGCCCTGGGCAACCGGATCTACGGCTGCGACGACTGCCTGGCGGTCTGTCCCTGGAACAAGTTCGCGTCGCTTTCCAGTGAGGCGAAGCTGCGAGCCCGCGAAGCCCTAAGCCAGCCGTCCCTGGCCGAACTCGCGGCGTTGGATGATGCCGAATTTCGGGCGCTGTTCTCGAAGAACCCGATCAAGCGGATCGGTCGCGACCGCTTCGTGCGCAACGTACTCTATGCGATCGGCAACAGCGGCGACGCCGGCTTGATGGCGGTGGTCCAGCCGTTGCTGGCCGATCCCGCGCCGATCGTACGCGGCGCGGCGGTCTGGGCCGCGCGCCGGCTCCTGGGAGACACGGCGGCGGCGCTGAGAGGGCGCGAGGACGACGAGGGCGTCCTCGCCGAATGGGCTTAAGCCTTCAGGGCCGCTTCCACCGCCGCGCGGGCGGCCGCGCCGAGGTCGGCGCGCTTGAGGGCCAGGGCGACGTTGGCGCGCAGCAGGCCGATCTTGTCGCCGCAATCATGGGTGACGCCGTCGTAGACATAGGCGTGGAAAGGCTGCTGCTGCATCAGCTTGGCCATCGAGTCCGTCAGCTGGATCTCGTTGCCCGCGCCCTTCTCCTGGCTGGCCAGCAGGCCGAAGATCTCGGGCTGTAGGATGTAGCGGCCGGCGATTGACCAGTTCGAGGGCGCCGTGCCTTGCGGCGGCTTTTCGACCATGCCGGTCATGGTGGCGACGCGGCCGTCGACCTTGCCCGGCGCGACGATGCCGTACTTGTGGGTCTCGCTGGCGGGGACTTCCTCGACGCCGATGACGTTGCCGCCGCCGACCTTGTTGTAGACCTCGATCAGCTGGTTCAGGGCCGAGGGTTCGGCGTCGACGATCACGTCGGGCAGCATGACCGCGAAGGGCTCGTCGCCGATGATGTCACGGGCGCACCACACGGCGTGGCCCAGCCCCAGCGGCGCCATCTGGCGCACGAAGCTCATCTCGCCCGGCTTGGGCAGTTCGGCGCGCAGCTGATCGAGGATGTCGGTCTTGCCCTTGGCTTCCAGCTGAGCTTCCAGCTCGACCTGATGGTCGAAATAGTCCTCGATCGCGCCCTTCGAGCGGCCGGTGACGAAGACGAAGTGCTCGATGCCGGCCTTGCGGCCTTCCTCGACGATGTAGGACAGGATCGGCCGGTCGACGACGTTCAGAAGCTCCTTCGGCGTGGTCTTCGTCCCAGGCAGGACGCGGGTGCCCAGGCCGGCGACGGGAAGGACGGCTTTACGAACGGGTTTCATGAGCGGCTCGTCTAATGTTGGGACGCCGTTTCTAGAAAAGCTGGCGACCGAAAGCCACCACTGTTCCGTGAAATCGTTTGGCGTAATGGGTCAGAGGTGGAATCCCGCGCTGTCCGTGCTAGCTGGACAGCCAGTTTCGTCCGAGGTCTTCCATGCTCCGTCGCGCCCTGCTCCTCACCCTCGTCGCCGCCGGCCTGACGCTTTCCGCCTGTGGTCCCAGCAAGAAGGCGCAGGAGAACCTCGCGGCCGCGGACGCCTTCATGGCCAAGAACGCCAAGGAGCCGGGCGTCGTCACCCTGCCGCAGGGCCTGCAGTATAAGGTGGTGCGCGAGGGGCCGCAGGGCGGCCTGCACCCCACGACCGCCGACGAGGTGAAGGTTCACTACGAAGGCAAGCTGCTGGACGGCACTGTATTCGACAGCAGCTACGAGCGCGGCGTGCCGGCGGTGTTCCCGCTGGACGGCTTGGTCCCGGCCTGGGTCATCGCCCTCCAGCGCATGAAGGCCGGCGACGAGTGGATCCTCTACGTGCCGCCGGCGCTGGGCTACGGCGCGCAAGACAAGGGGCCGATCCCCGGCAACAGCGTGATGATCTTCCGGATCGAGCTGCTGGACGTGAACCGGATCGGTCCCGGCAAACCTAAGGAATAAGGCCTAGACGGCGCGGGGCGGGTAACCGCTCTCGCGCAGGGCGTCCATGACCTCCTGGGTGTGCTGGGCGTCGCGGGTCTCGATCGTGATGTCGAACTCCGCGCCCTTGGCCGGGACGTCCAGCGCCAGGCGGTTGTGGTTCACCTCGATGATGTTGGCGCCCATCGCGCCGATCACGCTGGCCACGGTCGACAGCAGGCCTGGACGATCGTCGCCGATGATCCGCAGCGAGGCCAGGCGCTGGGCGCGCACCAGCTCACGCGTCAGGACCGAGGCGAGCAGGCGGGTGTCGATGTTGCCGCCGCACAGGATCAGGCCG
>NZ_CALCDX010000212.1 GCF_937900395.1 uncultured Caulobacter sp. | reverse complement strand
GGTCGACTACAACTGCTTCGGACGCTGCAGCGAGGGGCCGAACCTGTTCGTCCGCCAGCTCAAGCCTGGTGAGCGCGGGGACGTCGAGCCGGGCTTCGACGGGTTCGACGGGCAGCGCGGGTTCTATCCCGGGGTCGACGCGGCGAAGTGCGACCGAATCCTCGCGCAGCACGTCGCCGCGGGCATCCCGGTCGCGGACCTCGTCGACGACTACTGAGCTTGCGGTGGCGGTGACGCGGCGACGCGGCGACGCGGTGACGCGGCGATGAGCGATGAGGTCACGCGGCGATGAACGAGGCGTCGACGAACGACGCGGCGACCGGGCCGGCGGCCCCCCGTGCCGGCGGATCGGCCGTCGGGGCGCGCCCCGGCGACCCGGGCCGAGCGATCATCTAGGCTCGATCGAGCCATGAGCGATCCGCCCCAGCGACCGATCGCCGTCGTCCCTCCGCCCGCCGCCGCGGCCACGTCCGCCGACGCGCCGCAGGTCGCCGAGGGGCACCGGCGCCTGACCACCGACGTCGGCCTGCTCGACCGCTCCGCGTCGGGCAAGCTCGCCCTCACCGGCGAGGAGGCCGCGTCGTTCCTCACCGGCCAGGTGACGGCCGACGTGGAGGGCCTCGTCCCCGGCGAGGGCAGCTACGCCGCGCTCCTGACGCCGAAGGGCAAGATCGTCTGCGACCTGCGGATCCTCGCCCTCGGCGAGGGCGCCGAGCATGGTCCACGCCTCGAAGCAGACCTCGGGCTCGCGCCGGGGGACGGTCTCGACGTGGTCGTAGACCCAGAGGTGGTGGTAGCCGATCTCCTCGGCCAGCAGCTCGGGCTGCTCCATCGCCGCGAAGTGGCCGCCGCGCGGCATCTCGCTCCAGCGGGTGATGTTGTAGGCCCGGTCGGCCCACGAGCGGGGCGGGGGCTTGTAGATGCTCTCGCCCGGGAAGTTGGCGAAGGCGGTCGGCGTCTCGCAGCGCTGGCCCTCCGCCAGCACGGGTCCGCCTTCCTCCAGCATGGCGCGGTAGTACCAGGCGCCGGTCGTGAAGCTGCCGGTCATCACGTAGATCATGACGTTGGTCAGCAGCTGGTCGCGGGTGAACACCTGCTCGAACGGTTTGGTCGACAGGTCCGCCCAGTCGTGGAAGCGCTCGAGGATCCAGGCGGCCTGGCCGACCGGGTTGTTGGCGCCCAGCCACGCCACCGATTGCGGCTTGCTGGCCTGCAGGCGGAAATAGGCGCCCCAGAGATCCATCTGGGCGCCGAAGCCGGTGATCCAGGCGATCTCCTCCGGCGTTTGCGGCGGGCCGGCGGGGCGCAGGCCGATCATGTTCAGATGGATGGCCTTGGCGTGGGCGCCGTGGTCGAGGCCCAGCCACGAGGTGACCAGCCCGCCCCAGTCGCCGCCCTGGGCGAGATAGGTCGGATAGCCCAGCTCACGGGTCATCAGGGTGTTGAAGAGGCGCGCGGTGGCGCGCTGGCCCAGCGGCCGCTTGGGCTTGCCCGAGAAGCCGAAGCCTGGGAGCGACGGGATGACGAGGTCGAAGGCGTCGGCCGGATCGCCGCCGTGGCGCGAGGGGAAGGCCAGGGGCTCGATGGCGTCCCAGAACTCGAAATGGCTGCCCGGCCAGCCATGGGTGATCAGTAGCGGGCGTTTGCCCTTCGCCTCGCCGACCAGGTGGACGAAGTGGATGTCGAGGCCCTCGATGGTCGCCGTGAATTGCGGGAAGCGGTTGAGGTTGGCCTGGACCGCGCCGACGTCGAAGCCGTCGGTCCAGTAGCCGCAGAGGTCCTTCAGGAAGTCGGCGTCGCAGCCATAGCCCCAACCGCCGCCCTCGGGCGCCGGCGGGAACTCATAGGCGCGGACTTGGGCGACGACCCTGTCGACCTGGTCGCGGGTCCAGTTCACCTCGAACGGCGTCGCCATGGCGGCCTCCCTGTTTTGCGGGAGAGGGTCCGCCGGGTTACGTGGGGGAGGTCAATAGAACCCCGCCCTCCCAATTTCCCCGTCATCCCGCGCTTTATGCGCGGGACCCATGGTTCAGCTTCCACGTGAGAGGATAGATCCGCACTTCACTTGCGGCGGATAAATGGGTCCCGCGCATAAAGCGCGGGATGACGGAGATTGAGATCGTTGGGCTCAGGCCGTCGCCGCTCTCCACGCCCGCACCTTCGGCCACAGCATGTTGACCGCGAGACCCGTCAGGACCAGGGCCGCGGCGATCAGCTTCCAGGCGGGCAGGGCCTCGTGCAGCAAGAGCGCCGAGGCGCCCATGCCGAAGACGGGGACCAGCAGGGCCATCGGGGTGACGGTGGCCGCCGGGTGCCTCGCCAGCAGCCAGCCCCAGGCGGCGTAGCCGAACATGGTGTTGCCCACGGCCTGCC
>NZ_CALCDX010000211.1 GCF_937900395.1 uncultured Caulobacter sp. | reverse complement strand
ACGTGGACCCAGGTTGCCCAGATAAAAGCTCCTTTCAAAAGAGGAGTTTGGTTGGAATCCACCTGAATGCCCTCGATGTAAAAACCCCTCGCGTTTGGAAAGATAACAGCGGTCCTAAAACACTGACTGGTCTGAGAGAACTGGATCTTGGTTTTTCACTTTCATATTGGAGGTTGATTGCACCAAAAGTTGACTTGTCTGCAAAAGCAAGTCTGATGTTTCATGATTACGAGGCTGAAGACAGAGGTATTTATACGCCAGGTACCAACAAAATCGGTATTGAAGTTGAACCAAGCATAAATATTAAAGCGCTGAAAGAAGAAAGTGTTTTCAATATGTTCCTTACTACCGGTATCGGTGGTGGATTGTATGGTAAAGAGTTTGGTGCTTATGTTCCAGCAGGTTTAGGCTTGCAGGCTAACTTCAGCAGCAACACTTATGTTTTAGTACAATCTCAATATCGTTTTACCCTTACTAAAGATGTGTTGAGAGACAACCTTTTTTATTCTGTAGGTATCGCACAAAAAATCGGAAGGGATATTCCTAAAGTTGTTCCTCCACCGCCACCACCTCCGCCATCACCGCCACCTTCACGACGCCGTAGTCGCTTCCCGCCATCTGCTGGATCATCTGCGAACCGAGGTTCGAGGTCATCACGACCACGGTGTTGCGGAAGTCCACCGTGCGGCCCTGGCCGTCGGTCAGGCGGCCGTCGTCCAGCACCTGCAGCAGCACGTTGAAGACGTCCGGGTGGGCCTTCTCGATCTCGTCGAACAGCACGACCTGGTACGGACGGCGGCGGACGGCCTCCGTCAGCGCCCCGCCCTCGTCGTAGCCGACATAGCCGGGAGGCGCGCCGATCAGGCGGCTGACCGAGTGCTTTTCCATGTACTCGGACATGTCCATCCGGGTGATGGCCGCCTCGTCGGCGAACAGGAACTCGGCCAGGCTCTTGGTCAGCTCGGTCTTGCCCACGCCCGTCGGGCCCAGGAACAGGAAAGAGCCGATCGGCTTGGACGGATCCTGCAGGCCGGCGCGGGCCCGGCGGACGGCGTCGGAGACGGCTTCCAGCGCCTCGTCCTGGCCGACCACGCGACCGCGCAGTTCGTCCTCCATCTTCAGCAGCTTCTCGCGCTCGCCCTCGAGCATCTTCTCGACGGGCACGCCGGTCCAGCGGCTGACGACGGCGGCGATCTGCTCGGCGTCGACGACTTCAGGGGTCAAGGCCTGGGTGTCGCTTTCCTCGGCCTCGGCCAGGCGCTTTTCGAGCGCCGGGATCTCGCCGTACTGGATCTGGCCGGCGCGGGCGAAGTCGCCGGCGCGCTGGGCGTTGGCGAGGTCGGCGCGCAGGCGGTCGAGGGCTTCACGGGCTTGCGCCGCGCCGCCGACCTTTTCCTTCTCGGCCTTCCACTTGGCGGTCATCTCGTCGCTGCGGAACTGCAGGTCGTCGATCTCGACCTCCAGGTTCTCCAGGCGCTGTTTGGAGGCGGCGTCGGTTTCCTTCGAGAGGGCCTCGCGCTCGATCTTCAGCTGCACCAGGCGCCGGTCGATCTCGTCCAGCTCCTCGGGCTTGGAGTCGATCTGCATGCGCACGCGGCTGGAGGCCTCGTCCACGAGGTCGATGGCCTTGTCCGGCAAGAAGCGGTCGGCGATGTAGCGGTTGCTCAGGGTCGCGGCGGCGACGATGGCGCTGTCGCTGATCCGCACGCCGTGGTGGACCTCGTACTTCTCCTTCAGGCCGCGCAGGATCGAGATGGTGTCCTCGACCGTCGGCTCCTGCACGAACACCGGCTGGAAGCGACGGGCCAGGGCCGCGTCCTTCTCGACGTGCTTGCGGTACTCGTCGAGCGTGGTCGCGCCGACGCAGTGCAGCTCGCCGCGCGCCAGGGCGGGCTTCAAGAGGTTGGAGGCGTCCATGGCCCCGTCGGTCTTGCCGGCGCCGACCAGGGTGTGCATCTCGTCGATGAACAGGATGATCGAGCCCTCGGCCGCCGTGGTCTCGGCCAGCACGGCCTTCAGGCGCTCCTCGAACTCGCCGCGGTACTTCGCGCCGGCGATCAGGCTGCCCATGTCCAGCGACAAGAGCTTCTTGTCCTTCAGGCTCTCGGGCACGTCGCCGTTGACGATGCGCAGGGCCAGGCCCTCGACGATGGCGGTCTTGCCGACGCCAGGCTCGCCGATCAGGACGGGGTTGTTCTTGGTGCGGCGCGACAGGACCTGGATCGTGCGGCGGATTTCCTCGTCGCGGCCAATCACGGGGTCCAGCTTGCCGTCGCGCGCCGCCGCCGTCAGGTCGCGGGCGTAGCGCTTGAGCGCTTCATAGCCTTCCTCGGCGTTGGCGCTGTCGGCGGTGCGGCCCTTGCGGATGGCGTTGGCGGCCGTCTCCAGGGCCTGGGCCGAGGTCCCGGCCTCCTTGAACAGCTTGGCCGCCTCGCCGCCTTCCTTGGCGATGGCGATCAGCAGGCGCTCGGTGGTGACGAAGGCGTCGCCGGCCGTCTTGGCGGCCTTCTCGGCCTCGGCGAAGACGCGGGCGGTGTCGGGCTTCATGTAGAGCTGGCCGCCGGCGCCATCGACGCGCGGCGTCTTGGCCAGCAGGGTCTCGACGCCGCCGTCCAGCTGGTCGGGGCGGCCGCCGGCGCTCTGGATCAGGGCGCGGCTCAGGCCGTCCTTTTCCTCGAGCAGGACCTTCAGAATGTGTTCGGGCGCGAACTGTTGATGGCCTCGCGCGAGGGCCAGGCTCTGGGCCGACTGAACGGCCTGCTTGGCGCGGTCAGAGTAGAGATCGATGTTCATAATGTCCCCTTCCTAGGCGGATCGGGACGCGTCGCCTTGATCAAGCACAACGCGTCCTGAGCGGGATTTAGGTGTGGCTGATCGGCCACACAAGGTCTACCAGCCTCGGCTCGCCAGATATCGTTCCAGGGCCTGGATCCGCACCGCGTCGGACGGGTGGGTCGAGCCCAGATCGCCCTGGGCGCCCGCGGCGCCCTTGGCCTCGTCCATGGCCTGCATGTTCTCCCACAGCTTCACGGCCTCGCGGGGGCGGTAGCCGGCCCGCTGCATGAAGTCGACGCCCAGGCGGTCGGCTTCCAGCTCCTGCTTTCGTGAGAAGGGCAAGAGCACGCCGTACTTGGCCGCCTCGTCGCCGTGGTCCTTCAGGAGCTTGCCGAAATCGCTGCTCCCCGCCGCCGCGCCGGCGATGCCCAGCAGCACCTTGGCCGTGGTCTGCTGCGAGGCGCGCTCGGCCGCGTGGTGGGCGACGACGTGGCCGGCCTCGTGGCCGATGACCGCCGCCAGCTGGTCGTCGTTCTGGACCATGGCCAGCAGGCCCACCGTCACCCCGACGTGGCCGCCGGGGAGGACGAAGGCGTTCGGCGCCTCGTCCAGAAACACCGCGTAGTCCCAGGGACGGTTCGACAGGCCCGCCGCCTCGATCACCCGCTGGCCGACGGCGCGCACCCGCTCGTTCTTGCGGGGCTCCTTGGAGATGTAGGCCGTGCGCAGCGTGTCGGCCCAAGCCTTCTCGCCCTCGGCGGCCAGGTTGTCGTCCTTGACGATCAGCAACTGATCCCGGCCGAGGTCGGCGTTATAGGCGCAGCCGCCCAGCGCGGTCGCGGCGGCCAGGAGCAGCGGCAGGGTCAGACGGCGGATGAGGGCCATGGGCTCGGCGAGAAATGTTTCCAACACGACATAAGCTTATCTCCGGCGTGAGGACCGCGCGCAACCGACCCCGCCGCGACCTTACCGAATTGTCATCTCGTCGCGCGGCGCGCCGATCATCGCCGTAGCTCCAGCAGGTCGAGTTTCGACTCCTGGCGCGGCCACGGCAGCGCCAGGCGATAGCGGCCGGTCCCGATGCGCTCGAAGACGCCGACCTGGTCGCGCTCGCGATCCCGGCCGTACTGGGCGCGGCCCTCGCCGCTTCCCCAGGCCACCGCGCCCAGGAACACCAGGCGACGCGAGGCCTCGGGATAGAGATGGCCGGCCTGGCGCTGCGAGCCGGTGACCTTCTCCAGCACGAGGTCGCCGCCCGGCGTCAGCGCCACCCGGCAGCGGAACCAGCCATAGGCGACGAGGCCGGGTCCGCCGTTCTGCGAACCCAGCTTGATCGTGCGGCAGCGATAGGCGCCCGGCGTCGGCTGCGGGCGCGGCAGCGAGACGCGAGGATCGGCCAGCGCGCCCAGACGCGTCAGCTCCCGGCCGTGGCCCTGAGCCCGCGCTTCCGACAACGCCGCGTTCCAGGCCTCGTCCAGCCGCTCCACCCGGCGGATGTCCGCCCGGTCGGCGTCGGAACGCCAGTCGCCGGAAGCCGCCGAGGCGGGACCGGCGGCCAGTATCGAAAGAGCGAGCGCGGCAACGAAGCGCATGGGTGGCTCCTGGAGGTGGACGACCCAGGCTAACGCCACGCGGCGGCGGAAGTTCGACGGCGTCGCCCAACGAAAAAGGGAGCCGCTTTCGCGGCCCCCTTTCACACGTCGTCAGGCGACTGACCCGAAGGATCAGCCCTCGTCGGAGCCGCCCTCGGCCGGGGCGCCCTCGCCCGCCTCGAAGCTGCGCGGGGCGCGGCGGCGGCGGGGCTTCTTGACCTCTTCGCCTTCGGCCGACGCTTCGGGCGCCGGCGCGGGTTCGGCGCGTTCGGTCTTGCGGCCGAGGAAGGCCGGGGCGTGGCTGACGGCGCCGTCCTGGCCGCGCAGCAGGGGCGAGCCCTCGCTGGCCGGCGCTTCGGCGGTCAGGGGCGAGGCTTCCGGCTCGATCACGGCCATCGGATCGCGCTCGCCGCGCGGCTGCCAATCGCGGTCGCGATCGCGATTGCGATCGCGGCGGCGGCGGCCTTCGCGGTACTCGCCCTCGCCTTGCGGCTGTTCGCCCTCGGCGGCGCGGTCTTCGCGCGGACGATCATCGCGGTCGCGGAAGCGATCTTCGCGAGGACGATCATCCCGGGGGCGATCGTCGCGCGGACGATCATCACGGGGACGGTCGTCGCGGCTGCGGTCACGATCACGGTCGTCGCGGTCGCGCCAACGGTCGCGGCGGCCTTCGCCATCGCGGTTGCGGTCGTCGCGGTTGCGGTCGCGGTCACGATCGCGGTTCCGATCGCGGCCTTCGAAGCGGTCGCGGCGTTGCTCGCCGCCCTCGCCCTCGGCGCCTTCGCCCTGGGCCTGGCCCTCGGCCGGCGTCTCGGCGACTTCCGGCTCCTCCGGCGGCTCGGCCTCGAAGTCGATCTCGTAGGCGGCGTAGACGTCCTTGCCGACGATGTCGGCCACCGGACGATTCGGCTGGATCGCGCGCAGAACGCGGAAATAGTGCTCGGCGTGCTGGAGATAGTTTTCCGCCAGCACCCGGTCGCCGGACGACGAGGCGTCCCGGGCCAGCTGCTGGTACTTCTCGTAGACGCTCTGGGCCGCGCCGCGCACCTTCACGCCTTCCGGACCGTTCGAATCGAACGCGCGGTTGGCGTTGTGCTGCTGAGGCTTGCCGCCGTTGCCGCCACGATTGTTGCGGCCCCGCTGGCGCTTCATGCCCTTGAAATCTCTCATGTTCTCTTCTGAACCTGTCCGGGGAGGTCAGTCTTGAGCTGGCGCATCCGGCCTTGCTGGTCTCTAGGCGGGTCGACCCCTCGTCGATGTCAGAGACACTGGTTTCCGTAGAGCCCCCGCCCTGCTCTTTGCGGCGCGGCGACCGGCGGACCGGGCGCGCCTGCCGGGGGAGCCTCGCCAGCGCCTTAAGCGCTCGCTTTTCCCATCACCCGGCGATCTGGAAGGAGACAGGACTCGTCTAGCGGTTCACGCCCCGGTTTCCAAGGGATTTTTCACCCCGGTCACCACACGGTCGTGCGTGGACAGGTCCTTGATGGTCCGAACCTGCTGCGCGCCCGCGGCGTTGAACAGGGCTTCAACGGCCTTGGACTGGTCGTAGCCGATCTCGACGGCGAACATGCCGCCGGGCTTCAGCACCCGCAGGATCTCCGGCGCCAGCAGGCGGTAGGCCTCCAGGCCGTCCTCGCCGCCGTCCAGGGCCAGACGCGGTTCGTGGTCGCGCACTTCCGGCTCGAGGGTCTCGATCACCGCCGTCGGGATGTAGGGCGGATTGGAGACCACGAGGTCGAAGCTGGCGTCGGAGAGGCCCGCCGTCCAGTCGCCGTGCAGGAAGGCCGCGCGATTGTTGAGGTCCAGGTTGGCGGCGTTGTCGCGCGCCACGGCCAGGGCCTCGCTGGAGGCGTCCACGCCCAGGCCCTTGGCGGCCGGGCGCTCGGCCAGCACCGCCAGCAGGATCGTGCCCGAGCCGACCCCCAGGTCCAGCATCGAGAACGGCATGGCCTCGGGGAAGGCCTTCAGCACCTCGTCGACGATGACCTCGGTCTCGGGACGCGGGGTCAGCACGTTCTTGTTCACCTGCAGCAGGATCTTCCAGAAGCCCTTGCGGCCGATGATGTGGCTGACCGGCTCGCGGCGGGCGCGGCGGGTCAGATAGGCGTCAAGCGTCGCGGCCTGCTCGGCGGTCAGCTCGCGATAGGGATCGGTGACGATCTCGGTGCGCGTGACGCCGGCGGCGACCTCCAGCATCAGGCGCGCGTCGATCGAGGGCTGATCGATGCCGGCGTCCTTCAGGCGATCCTTGGCGGCGGTCCAGGCTTTGACGAGGGTCTGGGTCATGGCGAGGATGTAGCGTGTCGGCGGCCGGGAGGCGAGGTGTGTTTGAAGCTCGGATGAGCTATCTTGGATACGCGGAGGATGAAAATGGATCAGACTCGCGAGGGCGCTGAACACGAAGCGAAGCTGGCTAAGTTGAGGGCCGAGCTGAAAGAGGGCGAGGAAAGCGGCTTCGTCGAGGACTTCGATTTCGACGCGTTCATCGCCGAGTTAAACGCACGCCACTCAGGATCAAAGTAAGCCCGTCATCCCGCGACTTGTTCGCGGGACCCATTTATCCGCCGCACGGGCGGAGCGAGGCGACTCTTCACGTGTAGACTGAACCATGGGTCCCGCGCATGAAGCGCGGGATGACGGTTACTGTTGGGCCAGAAGAACCCCATCGCCCTCCCTCACCGTCCCGCCCTGCGTCACGGTCAGGTAGATGCCGCAGAACATGTGGCCGTAGTGGTCGAACAGCGCCTTGACGAGATCGGCGTCGCGCTCGCCCGTGTCGGGATCGACGTGGGTGGCGGCGCAGCGGACGATGGGCTTGAGGACCTCGGCGGTCGCGTCGCCGATCGTCAGGGTCCGGCCCGTCCAGTCGTTCTCGACCCAGGCCGGCCAGCCTTCGACGTAGAGGTTGGCGCGGAACCGCAGCGGATCGAGGTCTCGGCCGAGGCGCTGGGACAGGTCGCGCACGCTGGCGAGGTTCACGATGGAGACGAAGCCCGACTTGCTGTCCATGAACCGGTGCGCGCCCGGGCCTTCGATCACCTTCAGGGGCCCTGAAGCCTCCTCGCCCAGAAAGCCCGCCAGCCAGGCCTCGAAGCCGGCGCGTCCGGCCGATGCGCGCAGGTCCCCGGCGAAGTCGGGATGGCCCTCGGCGCGGGCGGAGAGCACCCCGCTGGCCTGGTCATAGGCGGTGCGGACGCGGGCGACCGCGGGGATCTTGGCCAGCACCGTGAACTTCATCTTCGAGATGTGATCGGGCGCGGCCGGATCGAAACCGCTGGGACCATCCTCGACCGCGTACAGCCGGTCGCACGGAAAGCACGCCCCCGCCTCCAGCAAAGCGGACGTCAGCCGCTCGGGCGTGAAGCCCTTGACGGGGTGGCGGTAGAGCGAGGCGATCGTGGCGTTCATGGCCGGGCAACATCCGGCTCGACTCGGCCCATGGCAAGGCTTGCCGGAAGCGCCGCTCGGAACGCAGCGCGGACGGTCGGGGTTCTTGCAACTCTGGAGGGCGCTTCATGAGCGACGCCAAGCTGCGTCCAATCCTGTCCTGGCTGAAGTCGCGGCCCTATCACCTGGCGCCGTGGATCGTGCTGCTGGCGGCCGCGCCGTTCGCCCTGCCCCGCAAGCGGCCGGAGACCCAGCTGGTCGATCCGCCCGGCTTGTCCGAGGACCGCGCCATGCCGCCGCACGACTTCGAGGCGGCCGAGCCCCGGCGGGGCCGCGCCGCGCATCATCCGGTCCATATCCCGCTGCTGGGCTGGCGCGACATCGTCTGGCGCACCTGGCGCGAGATCAGCGTCGACCGCCTGCCGGCCGTGGCGGGCGGCGTGACCTTCTACACCCTGCTGGCCCTGATCCCGGCGATCGGCGCCTTCGTCTCGCTGTATGGCCTGTTCGCCGACGTGCGCACGGTCGAGCAGCAGCTGCGCGACATGGCCGGCGTCTTCCCCCCGTCCGTCGTCAAGATCGTCGGTGAGCAGATGCTGCGCCTGGCCAGCCAGGGCGAGACCAAGCTGGGCGTGGCCTTCGGCTTTTCGCTGCTGCTGTCGATCTGGAGCGCCAACGCCAGCATGCGCAACCTCTTCGAGGGCCTCAACATCGCCTATGACGAGGCGGAGAAGCGCCACATCGTCCGGCGCACCCTGCTGAGCTACGCCTTCACCTTCTGCGCCCTGGTCTATGCGGCGGCGGTCTCGGCCGTGCTGATCGTCACGCCGTGGCTGCTGAAGGCCGCGCGGCTGTCGGCCCTGGAGGTCTATTGGGCCCCGATCCGCTGGCTGATGGTGATGGTCATGACGGCGGCGGCCTTCGCCGTGCTCTACCGCTTCGCCCCCAGCCGCGCCCAGGCGCGGTGGCGCTGGGTCTGGATCGGGGCGACGACGGCCTCGGCGGGCTGGCTGGTCGGCTCGCTGGGCTTTTCGACCTACGTCAACCGCGTCGCCCATTTCGACGCCACCTACGGCCCGCTGGGCGCGATCATCGCCTTCATGGTCTGGGTGTGGTTCTCGATCATGGCGATCCTGATCGGCGCCGAGCTGAACGCCGAGATCGAGCACCAGACCGCCGTCGACTCCACCACGGGCCCCGAGCAGCCGATGGGCGCGCGCGGCGCGGCCATGGCCGACACGGTGGGTCTGGCCTTCCACCCCTGGGAGCTGATCCGCCGCGAGGCCGGCGTCGTCAAGCGGATGACCGGCGGCGCGTGGAAGCGCGTCCGGGGACGCTAAGCCTTCGGCTGGATCCGCGAGGGCTTGATGGCGCGCAGCGCGAACTTGAAGCTCTCGCCATTGTCCTCGCTGAACGCCAGGTCGAAGTCGGCCTGGTAGAAGGCGCGGTAGTCGGTCATGGCGGTGCGGCCGACCTGCTCGTAGCGAGGCTGCTGCAGGAAGACCAGGGTCTCGGGCTGGATCACCCGCGTATGTCCCGGATCGCCCCAAGCCCAGCGAGACGTCACCGACGGACAGGTGGCGCATAGCAGGCCACCGTGCTTCAGGATGCGCCAGAACTCGCTGAACTGCGCCAGGAAGAACCGCCAATCGCCCTGCTGGCCGGTGTGCTCCAGCACCTCATAGGCGTGGATTTCGTCGAAATGGTCGTCTGAGAACGGATAGGGCAGGATGTTGAGGTCGTGGATGACGTCGGCGCCGGAGTGCGGATCGATGTCCAGCGTGGTCAGGTCGTTCCAACCCGGATTGGACGCATCGCCGACACGCTTGTCGCGGCTATTGCCGCAACCGATTAGAAGTTCCGGCATGCCCCGCTCCCCAGCCTGATCCTAGAGTCAGGACCTGACTTCAAGCTAAGCGATTCGACAGAACGCCGCTCCGCGAATTATCCACGCCCCACCCGCTGTACGGAACCACCATGCCTCTGCCCACGCCCCATCAAGACCGCGAACTGGCCGACATCGTCGCCCTGGTGAACTCGGCCTATCGGGGCGAGCTGGCGGCCAAGGGCTGGACCAGCGAGAGCTATCTTCTGGGCGGCCAGCGCACGGACGAGGCGACCTTGCGCGCCGACCTCGCCGCCAAGCCCGGCGCGACCATCCTGACCTTCCGCGACGACGCCGCCGCCAAGCCTTACGCCTGCGCCTGGCTGGAGCCCACCGACGGCGAGGCCTGGTACGTCGGCATGGTCACCGTCTCGCCGCTGCGCCAGGACGGCGGCATTGGCCGCGCCATGCTGGAGGCCTGCGAGGCGCATGCGAGGGCTAAAGGCGGCCGGCGCATGCGGATGACCGTCATCTCCGTCCGCGACACGCTGATCGCCTGGTACCAGCGTCGCGGCTACCAGCTGACCGGCGAGACCCAACCCTTCCCCTACGGCGACGAGCGGTTCGGCCAGCCCCAGCGCGACGACCTGGCGTTCGTGGTGCTGGAGAAGGCGCTCTAAGCGACCGCATTACCGAAGCTTAAGTAGCTCCTCGCGGCGCGGCGCGATCACATGCGGTCGCTTTCCGATCAGGGGTCTTCGATGCGTCTTCCGTTCCATGCGGCCACCGGCGCCGCGGTCGCCGTCCTTCTCGTCGCCTCGGCTCCGGCCTGGGCCGCGCCGACGCTCGTGCCGCTCGGCCAGCCCCTCGCCCGCTTCGACAAGATCAAGCCCGCCACGCACCGCTATCTGCGCTATCGCCAGGTCGGCGACACGATCACGCCGCTGGACGTCTGGACCCGCCAGATCCGCATCGAGCCGGACGCCTCGGGCGTGAAGCGGCTGCACATCGTCCAGCACTGGGACGGCGCGGCGCCGGGAACGGTCAAGCAGCTCGACTCGTGGTTCGAACTCGGGACCTTCCGGCCGTTCACCCACCAGCGCAGCACCACCGGCAAGGACGGCCAGACCAAGGTCGAGGGCTTCGACTTCAAGCCCGATCGGATCGTCGGCCTGAAGGACCTGGCCGGCAACGCCCAGGCCGCCTACGACATGGCTTCGCCCCAGCCGGCCTTCAATTTCGAGACCGACATGGAGACCCTGCAGGCCCTGCCGCTGGCGAAGGGCTACGAGGCGCGGATCGTCTTCCACCACCCCGGCGGCGACGCGCCGGCGCCCTACCTGTTCAAGGTCGCGGGCTCTGAGACCCTGGCCAGCTCGGCCGGCGGCAAGGTCGATTGCTGGGTGGTCACCACCGACTACAACCATCCCGAATGGCCGCCAGCGCGTTTCTGGCTGGCCAAGGACAGCCAGGTGGTGGTCAAGGTCGTCTCGCCCGCGCCGGATGGATCGACTTGGGTTAAGACGCTGCTCTGGTGAGCTCTGGGCGACCCGCCGCGGGGTCCAGCGTCCCTGCGTCCGACGTTGACCTAAGGTCACCAGCCTTGGTTACGGAGTATGTGCGAACTGATCGCATTGCTTCCGCTACCAAAAGTCAGACAAATAAAATGAAGGCCCAGGACAAGCGCGAGTCCAGAGATTCCGAACATCTCCACCCGCGACATTTTGTCCAGGTAAAGGCCAGTTATATTGGAGTTAATACCTATAATATCTGATGCCTCATCGAAGAGATGCAACGGCGCGCTCTTCGTATGAAGGCAATAGTCATGTTGAGGCTGCGCAATCTATCCATCATGGCGCGCCTGCGCCTGGTGGTGCTGTTTTCAGGTATTGGCCTGGCGATCGCGATCGGCGTCGGGCTGCTGAACCTGTCCGGCACGATGCACGACGACATCGCGCTCAAGACGCGCAGTCAGGTCGAGACGGCCGTGTCGGTCATCGACCACTATTACGCCGAGTCCCAAGCTGGACGCATGACCGAGGCCGAGGCCAAGGCCGCCGCGATCGGCGCCGTGAAGGCGATGCGCTACGGCGGACAGGAATATTTCTGGATCACCACGCTTGAGACCAAGATGGTGATGCACCCGATGAAGCCCGCGCTGGACGGCAAGGACGTGTCCGCGAACCGCGACCCGAAGGGCAAGGCGCTGTTCTCCGAAATGACCAAGGTCGCCAAGGCGAACGGCCGCGGCTTCGTGAACTACATGTGGCCCAAGCCCGGCCATGATCAGCCGCAGCCGAAGATCTCTTACGTGGCGCTGATGCCGGCCTGGGGCTGGATCGTCGGGTCTGGCGTCTATGTGGACGACATCGACACCGCGATCGGCAAGGAGGCCCTGGAGCAGGTCGCCATCGGGCTCGTGCTCGTGCTGATCGTCGGCGTCGGCGCCGCCCTTCTGGGCCGGACGATCACCCGGCCCATCATGACCCTGACCCAGCGGATGAGCGGCCTGGCCGAGGGCGACAAGGACAGCCCCGTCCCGTTCGCCGACCTGGCCAACGAAACGGGCGAGATGGCTCGCGCCCTGGCCGTGTTCCGCCAGGCCGCGCTGGACCGCGACCGCCTCGAGGCCGAAACCGCGGCCATGCGCGACCAGGCGACCGCGGAAGCCCAGAAGCGGGCGGAAGCCGAACGCGCGGCGGCCGAGGTCCAGCGTCGGGTGGTCTCGGACGTCACCGCCGTCGCGGCGCGGCTGGCCGAGGGCGACCTGACCGTGCGCCTGGCGCGGGACTTCCCCGCCGACTACACGGAGCTGCGCGAGAACCTGAACGCGGCGCTGGCCCAGCTGGCCTCGGCGATGAAGGCCGTGCGCGACAACCTCGTCGATGTCGGCTTCGTCGGCACCCTCTGGGAAGGCTCGACCATGCCCCTCCAGAACGTGACCTACTTCACGCCCTTTTCCGGCGGTGATCACGGCCTCGTGGCCCGCGCCTTCGAGCACATGAACACGACGATTCCGGCGATCGCCGACAACTGGTCCAAGCTCAACATCGTGCCGGTCTCGTCCTTCATCACGGACAGCTATCACCTCTGGACGAACTTCCCCATCAAGTCGCTGGACGATCTCAGGAACCGCAAGATCAACGCGCCCGGCACCTCCGCCAACTGGCTGACCGGCACCGGCGCGACCCCGGTCGATGGCGCGCTGACGACCTATTACACCGATATCCAGACCGGTGTTTCGGAAGGCGCGCTCTCGTTTTTCGTCGGCATCCTGCCGACGCGGGTCTACGAGGTCGCCAAATACATCACCAAGGTCGATCTGGGCGCGATGTATGTCGGCGGCATCGGCGTCAACAAGGAGCGGATGGAGAAGTTCCCCAAGCCGGTGCAGGACGCGATCCGCGCCGCCGGCAAGGCGTCCACCGCCGCGCATACCAAGGATGTCGCGAGCCGGATCGCCTCCTCGGAAGCCGAAATGGTCTCGAAGGGCGCGATTGTCTCGACCCTGCCGACGGCCGATCGCGAGCGCTGGATCAAGGGCCTGCCGAACATCGCCAAGATCTGGGCCGATTCCTCCGGTCCGGCGTCGCGCGGCGTGCTGAAGGCCTATTTCGCCACCCTGCGCGATTCCGGGGCCTCGCCGCCCCGCGCCTGGGACAACGAAGCCTGAGCCTTGCTCCCTGGCCTCTCCGCCGGGAGGGGCCTTTTCGCCTGACAGCAGGATTGCGCATGTCCGAGAATTCCGATCTCGCCGCCATTGAAAGCGGCGGCCAGCAGGCGCCGGGCGATCCGCTCGGCCACTTCGCGAGCCTCGTGGCCGCCATCGGGACGGTCTGGACCTTTCTCCTGATGTTCCTGATCGTCGCCGACGTGGTCGGACGCAGCTTCCTCTCGATGCCGATCACCGGCGTCGCGGAGATCGCGGCGCATTCGATCGTGGCGATCGTGTTCCTGCAACTGGCGGCGGCGGTCCATGCCCGGCGCATGACGCGCGCCGATTTCCTGATCGAGATTCTCCACAAGCGCACGCCCGTGGTGGCGCGGCTCATCGAAGCCTTCTTCCTGCTCGTCGGCATGGCGGTGATGCTCGGCATCGCCTACGCGACATGGAAGCCGCTCGTCACCGCCTACACGGGCAATGAGTTCTTCGGCGTGCGCGGCGTCTTCACCATCGTCACCTGGCCGATCCGCGCGATCATCCTGTCGGGATCGGTGCTGGCGGCGCTCGTTTTCCTGATGCAGGCCGTGCAGGAGCTGGCGCTCCTGCGCAAGCCCGTTTCCTCAACCTGACGGGCGAGCGGACATGGACCCCATTGTCATCGGCTTCGTGCTCATCGCGGCCCTCGTGGTTCTCGTGATGCTGGGCATGCACATCGGCCTCGTGCTGCTCTCGCTCGGGGCGATCGGCGTCTGGCTGATCCGCGACAACCTCGGCCTCGCGTTCTCGATGACGGC